>JBFXBK010000157.1:14419-19012 GCA_050183255.1 Polyangiaceae bacterium
GAGTGGGTACTCGCTCGTGCCGCGGCTCGCGAGGTCCTCGAGCACCTCTGCAGAGAGCGGCTTGTCGAGCACAAGCACGCGGTTCGCCGCGAGGTAGCGACGCACGCGCTCCGTGAAAGCTCCACCGCTGCAGAAGAACACTCGTGAGAGGTACTCCGGCAGTTCGCCCTTCACGCGCTCCCGGAAGGCCACGCCGTCTACCCCGGGCATCATCAGGTCGCAGAGCACCAAGTCGACGTCGGGATCGCTTCGGAGTTTTTCCAGCGCTTCCTCTCCCCCTGCCGCGGTCAACACATCGAACTGACGCTTGAGCAGGCGCTCCTGGGATTTGAGCAGCAGCGGCTCGTCGTCGACCAACAGCACCCGCAGCCGACGTGTGGTCTGGACGGGCGCGCACAGGGTGCTCGGGCTCACCTTGAGGCCTGTCTCGATGGGGATCCGCAGCAAGAAGCAAGCGCCCCGCTCGGAATCCACGAGCTGGATCGCGCCCCCGTGGGACCGCAAGATCTCCGCGCAGAGCGACAACCCGAGTCCGGTCCCCCGATCGGGCGTCTTGGTGGTCACGAACGGCTCGAACAGGTGCTCGCGAACGTGCTTTGGCACCCCGGGCCCGGTGTCACGCACCTCGATAGCGATTTCGCGCTTCTCGAAGCGGCTCGACACCGTGACCCGAGCGTCAGCGTCAGCTCCTGTCGTCCGCTCGAGGGCGTGGGCGGCGTTGATCAGGAGGTTCACGAGCACCTGAGTGAGTTTCCCTTCGGAACCAGCGATACGCGGCACCGGACTCAGGTCGAGGCGAAGAACGGCGCGATGACGCAGTTCGTTTGCAGCGAGCTTGGCGGCGACGCGCACCACCTCGTTCAGATCCACCCAGGTGGCCTCTTGCTGGTCCAAGCGACTGAACGACTTCAGATCCCGAGTAGTCGCCAGGATGCGCTGAATACCATCGAGAGACTCCAGCACCATGGGCAGCAGCTCAGCACGTAACTGCTCAGGCGGTGCGAGCCCCTCGAGCAACGCGCGCAGCGCCTGGAGGTTCGTGACCACGTAGGCCGCCGGATTGTTGATCTCGTGAGCGATACTCGCCGCCATCTGACCAATCGTCGCCAAGCGATCGGAGTGAAGCAAGCGAGCCTGGGCGGCCATCAACTCTTGGTTCTTGCGCTCGAGCTCCTCCTGATAGCGCACGGTCTCGCTGACATCGCGGAACACGTCGACCATGCGCTTGCCGTTAAGGGTGTCGTAGACCGTGATGGTGTAGTCACCCCAGAACACCTCACCCGTCTTGCGGCGCATCAGCAAGCGACCCGCCGCGCGACCCGCTTCGTGAAGCCGCACGGATACGGCATCGACCAGCTCCGCCTGAGACGGGTCCTGCAGCATCCTGCCGGTGAAGGTCCTGAGTTCGTCCCGTGTGTAGCCGAACAGTTCGCAAGCCGCGTCGTTTGCGTAGAGGCAAAGCGCGGAGTCCCAGTCGAACACCATGATGGCTTCGCGCGTGGTGTCGAGCAGCGCGCGATAGTTGGCCTCCGATGCCACCAAGCGCTGCTGAATCGACTCCAGCTCGCGGTTCACGGAAATCACGAAGTCGTACGACTCGAGCGCCTCGCGCGCCGCAATGTAGAACAAGCGTTCCCCCGAGGAATCGTCGCAGCGCGCCTTGACCCGCGTAACGATGACCTCTCCGCCCTTCGTACGGTGATGCCCTTCGAGGTCAACGACTTCTCCATTGGCCATCAGACGCCAAATCTGTCGCACCTGCACCTCGGCCAGCCCAACCTCGATGTCGAACACCTTGAGCTGCATCAGCTCCGCTTGGGTGTAGCCAAGAACAGAACAGAAGCGCTGATTCACGTATCGCAGCACACCCTCGGTGTCGTGCACCATCAAGCCCTCGGACGCGTGCTCCAAGAGCGCTATCAGCTGCCCGAGTTTTGCCTCCCCCAAGACGAGCCTCGCTACCTCGGTGTTCGATCGTACCGGCCAGACTGCGGCGCGCTGCGCGATCCCAGCTAATCTAACCGATGAACGAGCCGCAGCACCACCGGCCAGCGCACGTCAGCACGCGCTTGGCGCGGATCATACCCGTATCCGATCGCATCCATGCGCTCCGCGGAGATTTTCTGCTTGTGGAAAAGGTAGCCAAAAATCGCATCCGCGCGCGCCTGGGTCCGGAGCATCTCTCGCCGCACGCCTTGCGCATTCCTACCCGGGTCCTGACTGGAATACACCTCGACGCGCAGCATTTGCCAGCCGCGGTGGGCGCGCATCGCCCCCGCCACCTGGTCGAGTTCACGGCGAATTTCCCCCGGCGGAAAGGCGTACCGCGGATGGTACGCGAGGCTGACCGACACTCGCAGCAAGTCACTGCCGCAAGCGGGCGCTGGCGGTGGCGGGTCGGTGCAAGGGACAGCGGGAGCGATCAGTGGACCCGCGTCGGCAGCGCTCGCCACCCCTGGCGCAGCTGGCGCAGCTGACGGCGCATCCGGCGCAAAGACGCGCACTGGCTGACTCTCGACGCCGGTTCCCGTTGGCGCAGCGGAACACGCACCCAGCAACCACACGACGCTCGCCAAGCAGCATGCTCCACACACACGCAGCGTCGGCGGATCATTCTGAGCTGAGTGCATTCGAGTCCACGCTGCGACGCGCCGCTTCGCTTCGCTGAGTGACTTCCCCCAACCTGCTCTGCCGAGCCCGTTCCCCACGCTGCCGGCTTTCTGTTAGCGTCTCTCCCTCCGGAGGTCGAGCAATGAGCTCAGAAGGTGGTGGAATGCTGCGTCGTTTGTTGGTGCTGGCCGTCTCTTTGATGCTGACCAGCTTCGCGCTGAACGCGAGTGCCGTGGGGAGCGTGCAGTGGAAGAACACGCACCCCAAAGAAGTTGGAACCGGATCGTGGAACTTGGAGGTCACCGTGAGCCTGCCGAAGGCGCCCGATGTGGCTCACATCCCGGTCAAGTTCGAGTTCCAGCAGACGATGTACTACGAGCGCAACCTGCTGGATGGCAAGGACGGCCCGCAGCTGCGCAAGGTCCCGATCACGAACAAGCAGGCGCAGATCGAGAGCGTGACCATCGGCTTCTTGGATCCGGGCAAAGGCACGATCCAGAAGCGCACGCGGTTCACCTTCAAGATCACCCGTGGCCATGGCTACGAAGCCGGCGAGTACACCGTCACGCTGCGCGACGGCAACACCGGGCAGACCATTGGTCGCGCCACGAAGCTCGTGCTCGAAGGCGAGAACCCCGTCGTCGACCGCCGCTCCATCTCCTTCGTCGATGAAGCCGACAAGAAGAAGAAGGAGCAGATGAAGGGCGTCGACAAGGACGGCAACATCAAGGACGGCGACGAGAAGGACGGGGACAAGACCAAGACCGGTGACCCCGCTCAAGACGACATGGACGTCGCCGACCCTGGCGTTGGCAAGAAGAACTGGGACCCGGTTTACGGCGCACCCGTGGACGACGAAGCACCGCCGCTCAAGAACGAGGCGGACGGCCCCGAGCCGATCAAGGAGAAGCCCGGCGGCTGCGGCTGCAGCGTCCCCGGCACCCATTCAGGCATCCCGGTGAGCGGCCTCTTGTTCGCTGCCGGACTCGTGTTGGCCCTCACCCGTCGCCGTCGGAGCTGAGCTAAGCATGTTGAAAACGAGGGGGGCCCTGACCGCAGCCACATTCGCCGTCGGTCTGACGTCCGTCTGCTCTAACGCAGACGCGCGAACACCACGCGACTACTTCCTGAATCCACCCCCAGCTGGCACTGACCTGCTGCTGGACGCCTACACAGTCGGCGCGCAACTCAGTCTGGAGAACCGTGCTCACCTCGAAGAGGGCATGAGCATGCTGTACAGCCGCGTGAGCGGCATCTTCAGCTACCCGTACAAAGAGGTCAGCGCCAACCTCGACGTGCGCGTCTTCCTGTTCACGCTGGGCGGTTCCGCGGGGATACGGGACGTGCATCGCGACCACACGCTGGTGCCTGGCGAGGACTTCAACGGCGACGGCCTGTTCGACGACAAGGACGTCAACACTCGCGACGTCCGCAACGACCGGGAGTCTGACAAGATCTACGGCTCCCAGACGTTCCCGTTCTGGGAAGGCCGCCTGCGCCTCGTGGTGCCGCTGGATTCATTCTTCTGGATGCACACCGGGACGATCCGCGGCGAGTACCGCAACGACGACTCGTTCGACTGGTTCCACGCCTTCCCTCACGACGGCGGCACGCTGTACCGCTACGACAGCACGTTCTTCTTTCGCCATCGCGACTTCGGCGCCGTGGGCCCAACCATTCGCTACATCGACGCACCTCGCAACGGCGGACGCGATGACCGCTTCCAGTACGGCTTGGTCTACGGCACCCGCCCCGGAATCATCAAGGGCACCGACCTGTTCCTGCTCCAGAGCTTGTTCCAGTTCGGCGACGACGAGTTCGGCCTCCACGCCTACCGCGTGCCCATGTATTTCCTCGCGGTATACCGTGCCGCGCTGCCGCTCTAGGCCCGCTGACGCTCTAGGCCCGCTGACGCTCTGAGTCAGCAGCCTCTCCCCTCTGCCTGTCTTTCCAGAGGGGGGAGAGAGCGTCAGTTGGTCCCTG
>JBFXBK010000158.1:0-18774 GCA_050183255.1 Polyangiaceae bacterium
ACCGTCGCAGTTCAAGTCGAGTCTGGATCCGCAGGATCCGGTGCCGAAGATCGAGCTTCCCGCTGCGGCCCCGGTCACGTCCGCCGTTGAGCAGAGCTCCTCACCCCCAAAACCGGCGAAGGAAACGCAAGAGGCGAAAGCCGAGGATGACTCGGTCGCCACGGACGACTCGAGCGCGAAGAAGCCGACGTTGCCGCCGGGTTTCTTCCAGGCTCCGCGCGCCATGGTGCACGAGGTGTTCGGCACCGCAACGGACAAGGAGCCCTACTTGGCGCTGCGTTCGCGGCCTGCGCGCGAAGCGAATCTGCTGGGTAAGCTGGACGACGGCACCCAGCTCAAGGTGATCAACCGCTTCGGGAAATGGCAGTTCGTCCAGGTCCTCGATGGCAAGCTCAAAGGCACCGAAGGCTTCGTGTACGGTAAGTACGTACGTCCCTTCGGGAGTGACTTCCGGTGACCTTCGCGGGTGCGCGCCTGTCGGGCGCGACTCCAGCTCGGATCGTCACGCGTCGTGGTGCGTTGCGTCACGTGCTGGTCGCCATGAGCGCGTGGACACTGTTTGGCTGCGGCGGAGGCAACGAAGGGCTCGTGCGTGACGAGGCCGCGGCGGATCTCAACTGCGATGAGCGGGCGATCCGCGTGACCTACATGGGGAACGAGCATTACGAGGCGGTGGGGTGTGGACAGCGGGAGCGCTACGCGTTTCACGACCGTGACCACTGCCCGAATGGACGCTGCCCATTTCAGCACTAGCCGCTAGTCATCTCGGGTAGGCTGCTTTGCCCGGGGTTAGATGAGCGAACAACTCGAGGAGACGCTGGATCGACTCAAGACGCAGCTCTTGCTGCATCCCAACGATCCATGGAAGCGGTTCCATTTGGGCCGCACGTTGGTGCGTATGGGCCGTACTGCGGAGGCGGCCGACGCGTTCCGACGTTCAATCAAGAACAAGCCAGACAACGCCGAGGCGCACTACCAACTCGGCTTGGCGGCTCGTGAGCTGGGCAACACCGAGGAGGCAGCGAACGCGTTCGGCGAAAGCACGAAGCATCAGCCCGACTTCTTCGACGGCTACGTGATGCTGGCGGAGACCGCGGCTGCGCGCGGCGAGAACGATCGCGCCGTCGAGGCCTACGACAAGGCCATCCGGCTGAATCCCCAGAGAAACGATCTACTAGTCGCCGCAGCGCGTCTGCGGGCCAAGTTGGGGCAACACGATCTAGCGGTGCTTGCTTACGAGGGAGCGCTCAATGCCCAGCCGGAGTTCGAGTTGATGCTCGAGCTGGGGCGCTCCTTCGCTGCGCTGGGGCGAAACGAAGAGCTTTATTCGCTGATGCAGCGCTCGCTCGGGCTGCAGCACGACAGCTTGGAAGCTTGGGAGCAAAGCGGCCGCGCCCTGCGGGCGCTCAACCGCCCGGAGCAGTCGCTTGAAGCCTTCGAGCGCGTGTTGCGTCTGGAGGCATCCCACGTCGAAGCTGCAAATGAAGCCGCGCGGATATGTCGCGAGCTGGGGCGTGACGACCAAGCGCAGGCTGCGTACGCGCGCGCTCGCAGCTTGAGTCCGAAGGATCCAGACCTCGCCGTCGAGCACGGCCAGGTCTTGCTGAGGCTGCGCGAGGCCGAGCAAGCGGTTGCGGCTTTCGAGCACGCACAGAAGTACAGCGAGACGCCGAACGGTCTCGCGCACGCGGGACTCGGCGCGGCGTACAACTCCCTGGCGAAGTACATCGAAGCGGCCGCGGAGCTCGAACAAGCTACGAGCATCAACCCCCGTTCAGGCTACGCGTGGGCGAACCTCGGCGTCTCGTACTCGAAGCTCAATCGCCGCGAAGAAGCGACGAAGGCGCTCGAGCGCGCGATCGAGATCAATCCGTCGGACCCCGATGTTCTGGATACGTTCGCCAATCAGCAGCAGGCCGAGGGCAATCTGGACAAGGCGCTCGATGCGTACCGCCGATCCGTAAAGGTGCGCCCGGAGAACCCCGACGCTCACCTGCAAGTGGGCACCATCCTGCAAGGATTTGCGCGCTTCGCAGAAGCGCTCGAGCCGCTGCAGCGCGCCTGTGACTTGCGCCCCGAGCTTGCGATCGCGCATCAGCGCCTCGGCGAGGTGTATCGGTCGTTGGATCGCCATCGCGAGGCAATCCGCGCCCTCGAGGCAGCGGCCCAGCTCCAGCCGACGAATTTCGATGTTCGCGTCGCGCTTGGCCTCTCCTACCAGAAGCTGGGTGAGCATCCCGTTGCCGTGGGGCACTTCCAGCGCGCCCTCGAGACGAAGCCTGAGGACTTGGACGTGCTCGGCTACCTCGGTACTTCCCAGCGCGTCCTGGGTGAGACGAATCAAGCGATCGACACCCTCAAGAAGACCGCGTCCCAACGTCCAGAAGACGTGACCACCATCGCGCAGCTGGCGCTGGCGCAAGTCGCGATTGGAGACACGGACGCCGCTGAGCTCACGCTGCGGCGCGGCCTGAAGGTGGACCCGAATAACCCCGAGCTGTTGCTGGCGCTGGGGCAGGTACACGCCGGCGGCGGCAGGCACGCGGAGGCCGTTGAGTGCTTCGAGAAGGTGCAGTGGGTCCAGCCTGATAACGCCGAGGTCGCGCGCCACCTGGGTGGTTCACTCAAAGAGCTTGGACGCACGCGGGAAGCGATCGAGACGTTGTCCGCCGTGCTGCAGCAACACCCGAACGAAGTCGGGATCCGCTTCGACCTGGGCAAGCTCCTGCGCCTTTCAGGTAACGCAGCGGACGCCGCGCAGAACCTAGGTCAGGTCGTTTCGCAGAAGCCCGACGATGGCGAGGCCCAGTTCGAGATGGGCTCCGCGCTGATGACGCTGGGGCGCATCCAGGAGGCTGCCAATCATTTCCGTCAGGCAACACGGCTGATCCCCGAGTTCGCCGATGCGTTCCGCCAAGCCGCCGCCTGCTTTGAGCAGCTGGGGGACCACCGCAGCGCCGTACAAGCGCGCAAGCAGCTCCTGGGTATCGCGCCCGACGACGTGCGCTCCCGCCAGGGCCTGGCGCGCAACTACGTCGCGCTCGAGCGCATGAACGAGGCGATCTCCGAGCTGACGCTAGCGACTCAAGCAGCGCCGGAGGAGTTTGCTCTGTTCGGCGAGCTGGGTGGCCTGTTGATCCGCGCTGGTCGCTTCGAGGAGGCAATTCTCCCGCTGCGAACGGCGCTCAAGGGCGAGCCCGAGAGCCGCGTGCTGCGAGCGCAGCTTTCGTCCGCATATGAGCGCACCGGGCGTAAGGACGAGCACATCGAGCAGCTGGAAGAGCTGGTGCGTCTCGCGCCGACGGTCGCGCCGCTCAGGCTGCAGCTAGCCGAGGCGCGCCTGGATGCCAAGCGCACCGTTGGTGCCATCGAAGCCTACGAAGGGGCGTTCGGTGTCGACCCATCGCTGCCGGGGATCCCTGCGAAGATCGCCGACTTGCTCGTATCCGAGGGGAAACATCAGGAAGCGATCACCTGGCTCGAGCGGGTTGCCGCGGCCGAGCCGGGGAATGCCCGCGCCCACGTCAAGCTGGCGCGAGCGTACCGGGAGGTCGGGCGCTTCGAGGATGTGGGCAACGAGGCTCGTACCGCCCTCAATCAGAACCCAGGGGACGTCGAAGCGCAGGAGCTGCTGGCTGAGGCCAGTGAACGCACGGGCCGACTCGACCAAGCCATCAGCACCTACCAGCAGCTCGTCGAACGCAGCGGGCAAGATCCGAAGTTGGTGTACGCCCTGGGCCGTTGTTTGCTCAAGAGCGGGCGCGCTCCCGAAGCCAAGATCCGCCTCGACCAGGCGAGCCGCCTGGATGCGGACAACGCGCTGATCCTGTTCGACCTGGCGCGCGCCCAGACCGCGCTTGGAGACCCCGGCGCTGCGCTCGAGAGCGTGGACAAGGCGTGCGCCCTGGACGCCGACAACGCGGACTACGTGCGCCAGCGCGCCGCCCTGCTCAGCGCTCAAGGTCGCCACTCCGAGGCCATCGATAGTTTCCGTAAGGCAATAGCAATCGATCCCGGCCTCGTCGCTGCGCGCACTGGGCTGGGGCTCGCCCTGACTCATTTGGGGCGCGACGTGGAGGCGACCCGCGAACTGGAAGCAGCGGTGGAGTCCTCTCCGAGCGACGGGGTGCTGCGGGCGTCTTTGGCCTTCGTTTACATGCGCGTGGGGCGTCTCGACGAGGCGTTGGCTGCCTATCAGGCGACGCTGGAGCTCGGGCTCGAGGATCCTGATATTTACGCCAACACCAGCCGCATCCTGCTGCAGCTGGGGCGGCTTGACGAAGCCGTCGCGGCGCTGCGCCAGGTGGCGCTCTTGCGGCCCAACGATCTCCAAGCGCAGCTGAAGCTGGCCAGCACCCTGGCTCGCCTGGGCTATTACACCGAAGCAGTGGCGCCATACCAGCACGCCCTGCGGCTCTCGCCACGCAATCCGGATGTGCTGTTCGAGCTCGCCCTGTGCTTCGCTCGAGCTGGCAACATGCCCGCGGCACAGCAACAGCAGTACACGCTGGGCAGCATCGATCCAGGTCGCGCCGCAGAACTCGAACGGGCGCTCTCGCAGCCGCTGTGATGCGACCTTCGTCGCGGGTCCGCGTCAGGCCGGCTCGGACTGGCTAGAAAAATTCCGTGTGGCAAATGGCGGTGTTGTCGCCGGACTGCGACGGAACAGCGTTGCTCGGACGCTTTGCCTCGACCTCTCGGGCCACGTCGTCCGGCAGCTTGAAGCGGTGTTCGCAGACCAGCAGCTGGAGCCTACTGACGCTCGACGGTGCGTTGACCAGCACGCGCAGGGGCTGACGTGGGTTGCCAACCAGGAGCCAGCGCTGCCAGGTGTTTGGGGTGCTGCGCGTTGGCTCGCTCGGGCCCTGGACGAGCTTCGGCGTGGCTAGCTGAGCTGCGCCGTTGTTCAGCACGTAGCGCACGTCGAGCGGCGTACCCTGGGGCAGGCTGAAACTCACCGCTTCAGCCCAGAGCTGCCGCCGCCAATCGAGCTCAAAGTGGATTCCGTCGGGAAATTGTTCGCGCTTTACCGCTTGAAGGTTCGAACGGATAGGGCTCTTCCAGTCGCTGGGACCACTCTCACTCAAGTCGCGCCAGCCGCCGAGCCACGGGAAACTTGGGCCAGCTGGGGAGTCGAGCTTCAGCACTTCGCCGAGCCGCGGCGGCACCGGTCCATGGCTCACGTCTACCAGCACGCGGCCGCTTTGCTTGGTGGCGTCGTAGACGACGCCCACTGACGCCCGCTGAGGTACGTCGCTGGTGTAGGGTTTTTGCAGCAGCGCAACAGCGGCCACGCACGCCAGGAGGAGCGCCGCCCAGGGCAGGATACGCCGGCTCTGAGCCGGCAAGAGTGGCAACAGCGACAGGCCCCAGAGGAGCCACAGCGCGCCCATCGCAGGCAGCGCGATCAAGCCGAGGGCGGCGTACAGCTGCGTCAGCACCGGGAACCAAACAATTGCCACGCAGAAACCGACGCCGGCTCCTCCCCCCCAAACTAGCCAGGCGAGCTTCGTGACCCGGCGCTCGCTGGCGCCAGGGTGCTCTCTCCGAACGAAGGCGACGGCGAGGTCAAGCAGCGCTAGGCCGAGGCTTGGCAGGTAGCCCAAATAGGCGGCTCCGGGCAGCAAGCCGAGCAGGGCGAGCCCCAGCAAACCAAACAGCAGTCCGATCGCAATGCTCTGCTCGAGACTCGGAAGGTCGCGATGGTCACGATTGAGCCCCGCCTGCCAGAACAGCCAAATTAGGCCGAAGCCGGCCGCCGTGACCACGATATAGCTGCCGTGGGCGACCCACGGCGCCGGTGCGCGGCCGAGGCGCTGCAAGAGCAAGCCAAAGCCGGCGTTCAACAGCACGCTCAAGAGCAAGCCGCACAGGGTCAGTCCAAGGGAGCCGAACAACGCGCGCCAGCGCAGGGTCGAACGCCGCCACGCCGCGATACCGCACGGAATGAAGAGCCCGAGCAGGGTAGCGAGGTAGCCAAACCAGGCTGGCAAGAACACGATGCGCCGCCCGAGCAAGTCGAAGTAGTTGGGCTCAGCCTCTACTGGTGCCGCGGCGTCTGTACCGGCGAGCTCGTCGATGCCAGCGAGCGCGGCGTCCAGGTTGTCGAGGCTGTGCTGGAGCGTGGCGAGGTTCAGGTGCTCTAGATCGTCGTAGGCCGTGTGATAATGCTCGACGCCTCCGATGCAAGCGAAGTTCAGGCCGCGCCTGCCAGCTTGCAGCGTGATGCTGAAGTCGGTGTCGTTGGGGAGCTCGCGATACACACTCTGGAAGAGCGAGCTGGTCAGCGGCTGCCTGGCGTGCTCCCCGTAGGCGGCGACCAGCGGCGCGTCTCCATTGGCGGTCTCGAACAGCAACATCGGACCGCGGTTGCCTCGCGCTTCGAGGTTGATGACATAGGTTACCGCGTGGAAATCCGGTTGGGTGACGAACGCGCGCATGCCGAGCAGCCCCGCCTCCTCACCATCGGTCAACAGGAACAGCAGGTTCTGCTTGGTCGGTGGGCGGTGCTTGAGCGCACGGGCGAACTCGATCAAGCTCGCGGTTCCGATCCCGTCGTCCGCGGCGCCTTGAGCCGCGGGTACCGAGTCGTAGTGCGCCGCAAGCAAAATGGTGCCCGCGTCGGGATGGCTGCCGGGCACCTTGAAGAAGATGTTGTCTACCTCGGCACACAGCCCTGGGTGGCAGCTCAGGGAGTGCTGGAGCTTGGGTGCGTAGCCGAGGCGGCGTAGTTCCTTGAGGATACGGTCGCGCACGATGCGGTTGCCGTCGCTGGCTACGGGGTGCGGTCCGGTACCCAGCAGGAGGTCCAGCGTTTCAGCGGCGCGCTGGCCTGACAGCGCCGCGAGATCGGCGCTACGGCTCACCGGCGCAGGCGGCGTCGCCGCGTTGAGGCAGAGCGTGAGCGCCGCGAGGCTGAGCGCGATGCAGAGCACCACGCGCAGCGCGGCTTGCCAGGTCCACATCCTGGACGCCTCGGGTGAGTCGACGGTCGCGCGCACGGGCAGAAACTACGTCAGAACGCGGGCAAAGTGGCGAATCGCCTACCCGGAAGCCTCACCAAGCGTTACATTGGCCGCCGTTGCTCGGGGCGCAGCCCCGGCGAGGCGAATAACGCCCCGCGAAGGCTGCTGAGAAGGACCCGTCGAACCTGATCCGGTTTGCACCGGCGTAGGGAAGCGACAGTTCTCCTCTCTTTCTCCTCGACGGTGATCGACCGCGAGCAGCACTGCCGCTCTTCAAAGCAGTGCAGGCCACCCAGGCCGCGCAGCGAGTGAAAGCAAAGAGGAAGAACCAGATGACCGACCACAGCCTGCCGTTGCGCGGCGCCCACAATCCGTCCAGCACCGCCGAGGGGACGACCCCCGGCTCATTCGCGAACCGCACTGACATCGGTGGTCCGCTGACGTTTTCGTCGCCGGACACGCCCGGCATGCCCGCTCCCAGCGACAAGACGGCGTGGGACTTCATGCCCGCTGGCTGGTCCAAGCAGGGCGACTCCTGGGTTGCACCCGCTGGCTTCACACCGGTGACCCAGCTCGAGCACGCGCGCCTCGGCACCATCACCCCCGAGATGAAGCGTGTTTCCGCGCGGGAGCCGCACTTGACCCCCGAGCAGGTGCGCGTAGAGGTCGCTGCGGGCCGCCTCATCCTGCCGGCCAACAAGGTCCACCTCGGCTACCAGCTCGATCCGATGAGCATCGGTCGCGCGTCGAAGACCAAGGTGAACGCCAACATGGGCGCGTCGCCGATCTCTTCTGGCACCGAGCAAGAGGTAGAGAAGCTGCGCTGGGCGGAGCGCTGGGGCGCGGACACCGTGATGGACTTGTCCACCGGTGGCGACCTGGACGCCTGCCGCGACGCGATCATTCGCAACGCACGCGTGCCGATCGGCACGGTGCCGATCTACTCGATGATCCTCGGGCGCAAGATCGAAGATCTGACCGAGAAGATCATCATGGAGACGCTGCTGCATCAGGCGAAGCAGGGCGTCGACTACTTCACGATCCACGCTGGCGTGATGCGCGCGCACCTGCCCCTCGTGCAGAAGCGCGTGATCGGCATCGTGAGCCGCGGCGGCTCGCTGCTCGCGAAGTGGATGCTGGTGCACGGCAAAGAGAACCCGATGTACACGCACTTCGACGAGATCTGCGACATCATGCGCGAGTACGACGTCTCGTTCTCGCTGGGTGACGGCTTGCGCCCCGGTGGCCTGGCAGATGCCACGGATGAAGCCCAGCTCTCGGAGCTGGCGACGTTGGGTGAGCTCACGGAGAAGGCGTGGCGTAAGGGCTGTCAGGTGATGGTCGAAGGACCAGGTCACGTGCCCTTCGATCAGATCGAGTACAACATGAAGCTCCAGCGCCGCCTGTGTCACGGCGCGCCCTTCTACGTGCTGGGCCCGCTCGTGACCGACGTGTTCCCGGGCTACGACCACATCACGAGCTGCATCGGCGCGACCGCCGCCGGATACCACGGCGCCGCCATGCTCTGCTACGTCACGCCGAAGGAGCACCTCGGCCTGCCGAAGAAGGATGACGTGAAGCAGGGCTGCATCGCCTACAAGATCGCTGCTCACGCCGCAGACGTTGCCCTGGGGATCCCCGCGAGCCGCGACTGGGACGACGACCTCACCAAGGCGCGCGCGGCGCTGAACTGGGAGAAGCACTTCGACCTCGCCTTCGACTCCGACACGGCGCGTGCCTTCCACGACGAAGACCTCGACGTGGACACGGACTTCTGCGCGATGTGCGGCCACGACTGGTGCTCCGTGCGCATCAGCAAGGAGATCGTCGAGTTCGCTTCGGGCAAGGCCGATGGCTACCAGCGCGAGCGAGTGCTCAAGTCCGCCGCGCTCACCGAAGAGCAGCGGGAGATCCTGGAGAAGCGCGGCGTGCTGAGCCCCGAGGAGATCCACAAGCTGGCCTCCAAGACCAAGCGCGCCGTGCGCGCCGACGAAACCAAGGCCTCGTGTCACTCCGATTACGTGGACCCGAACTCTGCGCAACAAATCCAAGAGGAAAAGCTGGTGCAGCTGCGTACCAAGCAACCCGACGCTCGCGCGTAGCGCCGGGTGGACAAGAGTTGCTATAGGACCCCCATGCGCGTCTCCCGTCTCGTCCTCGCTGTGGCTCTCACGGTTGCCCTTGCCTCAGGCGCGGTCGCTGGTTGCTCATCCGATGAGTCCAGCGAAGGCTCTGGCGGGAGCAGCGCAAACGGCGGCAGCGCCGGTTCAGGCAACGCCGGCTCCGGCGCAGTTGGGGGTGAGGGTGGCGCCGCTGCCGGCGGCTCTGGCAATGCAGGGGCTGGCAGCGGAGGCACCGCAAATGGTGGCGCGGCCAATGGCGGCGCTGCGAATGGCGGCGCTGCGGGTTCGAGCGCTGGTAGCGGAGGCGCCCTGAGCTGCCCCACCTTCGCGGATGGTGACACGGTGGGCAACGTCGCGAACTCCCAAGTGACGGAAGCCTCAGGCCTCGTCGCCAGCCGCAAGCAAAGCGACGTATTCTGGCTGCACAATGACTCCGGTGATTCTGCCCGAGTGTTCGCGCTGAAAAGCGACGGCACGGATCTCGGCGTCTTCAACCTCACGGGGGCGAGCGCCACCGATTGGGAAGACATCGCCCTCGGTCCGGGGCCCACGTCAGGCACCGACTACCTTTACCTCGCGGATATTGGCGACAATAGCGCCCAGCGCGCGTTCGTGCGGGTGTACCGGGTGGCGGAGCCAACCGTCGGGGGTGGCGGTCAAGACTTGAGCGGGGCAGAGGCGCTGGAGTTCGAGTACCCTGATGGCCCCCACAACGCCGAGACGCTGCTCAGTGATCCGCTGAATGGCGATCTGATCATCGTCACCAAGGGGGTCGTTACCTCAGGGATCTATCGTGCGCCGGCGCCCCACAGCGTGGGGCGCACGACGCTGACCTATGAAGGCGACGCGGCAGGCGTCATGACGCAGCTGGTGACCGGCGGCGACATCAGCCCAGATGGTCGCTACATCGCCCTGCGCACCTACGGCGCGGTTCGACTCTACCTGCGTAACCCGGGAGTGAGCGTCGCGGACGCCCTGAAGGCGACGCCGTGTCAGGCGCCTCAAGCCAATGAGGGCCAAGGCGAAGCGGTGGCCTTCGCTGCCGATGGCAGCGCCTACTTCACGGTGAGTGAAGGCAGTGCTCAGCCGATCTGGCGCTTCGCGAAGCAGTGAGCGGCGGATCGCTTCCGCGCTGAAACACCTCACGCGAGCGATGTAGGACAACGCCGCACCTCGCGTCTGCGCACACTCATATGGAAATGCGCCAGCGCATCCGGGAGATTTGGGGGCGGGCGCCCAATTTGGCGCTGCAAATGGGGCAAAATCCCCACAGCTGTTCGCGAAGAACCGAAGGAAACCGAGCAGTTGGCTGCGCGTCGGGGAGACGAACCACAGCCGGTATGGTGTAAACTTCAAGGGTGTTGAATCGCGCTTGGGTTGGAGTCTTGGGCTTGGTGCTGTCGGGCGGCTTGTTCGCTGCGTGCACCGGTGATGTGGGCGCGGGCTCCTCGCCGGGAGACGACGGAGGCAACGGCGGGAGCATCGCGAACGGCGGCAGCAGCTCGAATGAGACGTGCCGAGGATACTTCTGCACGGACTGTGCGACGGGCGACGTTACTCCCGCGATTTGCGAGACGGGGAAGTTCTGCCCCGACGGCTACGAGCGCAGCTGCGGCGCTGGCGGCAATGGGGGCAACGGCGGCAGCGCCGGAGCCGCTAATGGTGGCAACGGCGGCAGCGGTAACACCGGCAACGGCGGCAGCGCTGGCGCCACCAGTGGTGGAGCGGCGGGCATGACCGCGGGCGGCGCGGGCGGCACCGGCGGCGGCACCGGCGGCGCAGGGACTGGAGGCATGGCTACGGGTGGTGCGGGCGCTGGGGGCGCGGGCGCTGGGGGTGCCGCCACCGGCGGAGCCGGCACCGGTGGCGCTGCAACCGGCGGCAGTGGCACTGGCGGTGCAGCCACCGGTGGCGCCGCCACGGGTGGCACCGGGAACTGAGTCATGGCTCTGCGCCTGTCACGCAAGGTGGCTCGGCAGGCGCCGCTGTTGTTTGCGCTTTTGGTTCCGTGTGGATGCGGAAGCGACGAGCAGGTGGCTCGCGAGGCGCCTGCGCCCGACGGCGGCGTGGACGCTGGGGCGGCGCCGGCCTGGAGCCTGGAGCTGGAAGCGGACGTCAGCGCGGGCGATGAGCAGACGGTTTGCCGCTATTTCGTGGTGCCGGACGCTGGCCTCGCGGTGGCGCGCTTTCAGCACACGCTGAGCGACCGCACCCATCACTTGCTGCTCTTCCCAACGTACCTCACCCCCGATCAAATACCGGTCGAAGGCATCATCCACGACTGTGAGGGAGACTCACCGGACAAGCTCGTGGCGCCAGGGATCCTGTACGGAGGCCAACCCGGCGGAGCCAGCGTCACGTTCCCCGAAGGCTCATCCCTCAGGCTACCCGGCGGCGCCGTGGTGCTGATGGAGCAACACGAAGTGAACACTGGCGTGGACGCGGTGCACGCCCACGCGCAGCTCGACTTGTTTGCGGCTGAGCCTCACGCCACGCGGGAGGCGGGCATGCTCCACTTCTACGACTGGGCGATCTACGTGCCTGCTCGAGGGCAAGGCCGCGCCGAGATGCAATGCGATATCCCCGCGGATATTGAGCTGGCGTTTGGGCATGGTCACATGCACCAACGTGGCACCAACTTTCAGGCGTGGATCCTCGACCCCGACGGTTCGCGGCGCGACTTGCTCGAGACTCAAGACTGGGACTCGGCCACGCAGAGCTTCACGCCCAATGTGACGATCCCTGCCGGGAGCCGTGTGCGCTTCGCCTGCGACTACCAAAACGACGACGATCGCGCGTACTACCAGGGCCTCTCTGCGGTGGAGAACGAGATGTGTTCGCTCACTCTCGGTTACGCGGGCGTCGATGGGAAGCGCCTCCCGCCGCCCTACGAGTGGTGTGGCTCTCCGACTTCGGGGGTCGTCGGTGCGGGCGGCTTTGGCTGCCAGAGCATCGAGCAGTGCATCAGCACCGCGTGGGCCGCCGGGATCGCGGGCTTCGGGCCGGCGCTCCAAGGTTGCTGGAACCAGGGCTGCGAGCTAGCGCCCGTGGCGTATCGCGATCTGGCCCTGTGTCGCGCGACCCACTGCGAGGCCGCGTGTGAGGTTGCTCCGGGGCTGGCTGGGGTGGTGGCGCTCGCCAGCACAAGCCTTGGCTGCCTGGAGTGCGTCGCAGCCAACTGCCCACAGCAACAGCAGGCCTGTACGGCTCAACCCGACTGCAACTGAGGCGAGGTTTTGCTAAGAGGTGCCGTGGCGAAGCGCAAAGCACGACTCGGCAACTTGGCGAACCGCGATCCGGTCATCGCTGGCGTGGCGATCGAACACCTGATCAGCGAAGTCGACGCGGGTGAGGGAGCGGTGCTGGTCGTCGATGACGACACGGACTTGGTCGCGGAAGCGCTCACGGAAGAGGGCGTTGAGGTGCGGCGCTGGAACCGCCGCGCGCTGGACGGCCGGCGCGCCCTGCCGTGGCCTGAAGCGGGCGAGGTCGCCGCGGCGGTGGTCCGCCTGGGGCGCGACTGGCCGAGCTTCGACTTTGCGCTGCACGCAGTTGCCTCGCGGATCAAGGCTGGCGGCAAGCTGTGGGTGTACGGCGCGAACGACGAGGGGATCCGCTCGGCGCCGCAGCGTATCACCGAGGCGTTCTTCACGGAGCCGGAGACGGTGCACCTCAAGCGCCGCGCGCGGGTGCTGGAGTGCATGCGCAACGAAGTGAACGACGGCTTGAAGCGGGCCTTCGACGACTTCCGCACTAGCTCCGAAGTGTCCCTGCCTCTGGGTGGCTCGTCCTTCAACGTGACGCTAGCGAGCTATCCAGGCGCATTCGCGCGCGGCCGACTCGACTCCGGTACCGAGATCTTGTTGCGTGGCCTGGAGGAGCTGAAGCCGCGCAAGCAGGTGCTCGATTTTTGTGCGGGCGTGGGTGTCGTTGGTGTCTGGGCCAAGCGGCGCTGGCCTGAGGCCGAGCTTTCGTTGCTGGAGGTAGACGCACCGAGCCTCGAGGCAGCCAAGCAGAACCTGCCTGAAGCAAAGAGCTACCTGAGCGATGCCTGGAAGAGCCTGCCGAAGGCCGAGCGCTTCGACGCCATCGTCAGTAACCCGCCGATTCACCGCGGAACCGAAGAAGACATGGGGGTGCTCCACGACCTGGTGCAGGGCGCCTCCGCGCACCTCACCGTGAGCGGCGTCCTGGTGTGCGTGGTGCAGAAGAGCGTCGGTGCAGGCACGCTGTTCAACGACACCTTCAAGAACAGCCGGGTGCTGCTCGAGACCAACGCGTTTCAGGTGTGGTGCGGCTCCAAGCGCTGAACCTCACCCCTCATACATGACGAACGGTCGGTCTGCGGAGACGCACCATCGCTGTTTCCAGCTGGCAAATAACGGAGCTATTTGGGCATCTTAGCGAGCGTTGCTCGAGGGGCAAGCGGACTGAAACGAATCCGCTGTACAGTGACCCCATGAGTCGCCGTACAGGGATCGTTTGTCCGCTAGTCGTTCTGATCGCCTTTGCGGTGCTCGCCTGCAAACAGAGCCCTGAGGAAAAACGTGCGGCCGCTGCCGAAGAGGCCCGGCTCAAGGCCACGCTGACGGACTACATCGCAAAGCTCGCTGCCGTCACCAACGCGGTTGAGGCCGTCGACAAGTCGGGTTTCAAGGACAAGGCCTGTAATGGGGCGGCGCTCACGGCGGCCGCGCCAGCGGGAAAGGAGGGGCGGCTGTCTCTACGCAGCGCCTATCTACCTTGGATGAAGCGCTTCGGTGCTGCCAAGAGTGAATGGAAGCCGAACGAGGGCGACTGGAAGTTCATCACGGACAGCACCTTCGCGGGCCACTTCGAGAAGCACCCTGATGATCGCGACAGCTACTCGGTGAAGGACACGGGCAAGCGTATCGAAGAGGACTTCGAACCCGAACGCTTCCTGGTCGTCGTCGCACCCGAGGATGAGAAGGAGAACGTTCTGCCAATCGCGCACAAGAACGACTACGACAGCGGGTACTTCGGGGGCTGGATGTTCGTCGTGGACACCACCAACGCAGCCATCGCTTGTCAGCAGCGCCTGGAGATCGAGAACTTCAAAGCGCTGCGCTATGGCACGATTCACGAAGGCAAGAAGGTCATTCAGAACGACTTTGAAGACAACTTCGAGGACGCCCTGCAAAAGGCGCTCAAGCCCGTTGGGCTCACGACCAGCATGGGTCGTATCCTCAAGTGAGTCGTACCGATTCGGCGGATTCCGTGGAGAAACCTACCTCAGAGTTTTCCGCGGCGTTCAGCCGGTCTGACTAGAGACTACCGCGAGCTGCACCAGCGTCGTCGGGCACTAGACGCGTGTAGGCCCCGAGCGGTTTGCCGCCGGGGCCTAGTCTGAATCAAGCGGCGCGGTCGTCGTCGCGCTTGGGGCGGCGGTTGCAGGCGAGGATGCGCTTGCGCACGCGCACGGCGACGGGGGTGATCTCCACCAGCTCGTCGCGGTCGACCCACTCGAGGGCTTCTTCGATGCCCATCACCCGCGGCGGCGCGAGGATCACGTTCTCGTCGCGGCCCGAGGCGCGAATGTTGGTGAGCTTCTTCTCCCGCGTGACGTTGACGTCGAGGTCGTTCGCGCGGTTGTGCTCGCCGACGATCATGCCCTCGTAGACCTCGGTGCCCGGGGGCACGAACAGGATGCCGCGGGGGTCGAGGTGGAACAGTGCGTAGGGCGTCGCTGTGCCTGCCCGGTCCGAGACGATAGCGCCGCAGGGGCGACGCAGCATCGGGCCGGAGTAGGGCTCCCAGCCGTCGAACAACGTGTTCAAGAGGCCGGTGCCTCGTGTTTCCGTAAGGAATGAAGAGCGGAAGCCGATCAGACCACGGGAGGGGATGCGGTACTCGATGCGCGCGCGGCCATGGCCCAAGTTGTTCATCTTGGTCATGATGCCCTTGCGCTCGCCGAGGCGAGTGGTCACCGCGCCGACGTACTCTTCCGGTACGTCGACCACCACGCGCTCCATCGGCTCGCACTTCACGCCGTCGATCTCGCGCACGACGACTTCGGGCATGCCCATGCAGAACTCGAAGCCTTCGCGGCGCATGGTCTCTGCCAGCACCGCCAGCATCAGCTCGCCGCGGCCGTAGACCGTGAACACGTCAGGCTCTGCCGTGGGCTCCATGCGGAGGGCGATGTTGCGCTTGGTCTCTTTCAGCAGGCGCTCACGGATGTGCCGCGAGGTGACCCACTTGCCGACCTTGCCAGCGAAGGGTGAGGTGCTGACGCAGAACGTGATCTTGATCGTCGGCTCTTCCACGCGAATACGAGGCAGCGCGTCGGCTTGCATCGGGTCACACAGCGTGTCGCCGATCTGCACGTCGTCGAAGCCTGCAACCGCCACGATGTCGCCCGCGCCTGCTTCGTCGATCTTCACCCGCTGCAGGCCCTCGAAGCCGTACAGCGTGCCGATCTTCTCCTCTTCGGTGGTCGACTCGCCGATGCACTTCAGGCGTTGCCCCACGGCAAGCTTTCCGCGCTCCAGGCGGCCAAGGGCGAGGCGCCCGACGTACTCGTCATGCACGATGTTGTTGACCAGCATGCGCATGGGCTCTTCGACGTTGCCCTTGGGTGAGGGCACCACGTCGAGGATGGTCTTGAACAAGGGCTCGAGGTTCACGAGCTCGTCTTCGAGCTCCTTCTTCGCCACGCCGTCCTTGCCGATGGCGTAGAGCACCGGGAAGGCCGCCTGATCGTCGCTGGCGTCCAGATCGCAGAACAGGTCGAAGGCCTCGTCGAGCACCGTCTCGGGGCGCGCGTCCTGGCGGTCGATCTTGTTGATCACCAGGATGATCGGCATGCCGAGCTCGATCGCCTTGCCGAGTACGAAGCGCGTCTGCGGCAAGGGGCCCTCTGCGGCGTCTACCAGTAGCAGCGCACCGTCGGCGAGGCGCAGCGTGCGCTCCACTTCACCGCCGAAGTCGGCGTGGCCGGGGGTGTCGATGATGTTGATTTTGTAGTCGCCGTAACGAACGCTGGCGTTCTTCGCCAGGATCGTGATGCCGCGCTCTCGCTCGAGGTCGTTCGAGTCCATGACGCGATCGGTGAGCGCTTCATTGCTACGGAAGACACCCGTCTGGCGGAGCATGGCGTCGACCAGCGTGGTCTTGCCGTGATCGACGTGGGCGATGATGGCGATGTTTCGGAGCTTTTCGCGGGGATGAAGGGGCATGACGTTCCTCGAGGGCGACGCGCTATGCCATGCACCACCTAGGTCACGCCAGGAGAAAGCCGGATTGTTGCCGCCGCGTGCCATGCGAGGTTTTCTGGGGGTGAGGCGCGCCGCTCCGAGACGCGCGGATCCGAGGTCCAACATTATTGTTTGACAGAAAGTGATTATCGTAAAACAATAATTCAAGGCGACCACACAGCCGTGCGCCGTCTTCCACTCTCACCCCAAAACCAAGTCGCCCCTGATCGCTGCGGACGCGACGTAGGCCGACGTGCGCGCGCGCTTTGCGTGAGCTGGTAAGCGCGTTGGTTGCATCGCGGAAACGCGGGGGCGCGTCGAAAGTAGGAAACTCATGTCTCGCGTTAGTACTTTGGTTCTCACACTGCTGCTGATCTGCGCCGGATGCGCGTCGACCCCCGCGCTGCCGCAGCCCATCGCGGCGAGCCAACTCGGAGCCGCAGGTCCTGTGAAGCTTCCGCTGCTGCTCGTCTTCGAGGCGGGCGAGGGCGTGCCCCTCGACGTGACGACCCACGGTGACGTGGTCGCGCTCAACACCGAAGGCTCTGCGAAGCTGGTCGCGAAACGCAAGCTGTGGCTCTTGCTCACCGAGGACTCCCCGCCAAGACTCAGCCTCGACGGGAAGAACTTCGACCAGGTGCGTGGTGCGTTCTCGTTTGGCTTTGGCGTCACCAAGCAGCGCGGCTCGTTCGCCACCATGGACCTGAAGCTCGCCGCCAAGAAGCCTTGAGCTCGCCTCCCGGAACTCTGAGCGAAGATGACTGACTCGAAACACCAAACCCAAGGCCTACCCCGCAGGTTCATTCGCCTGAGCCGTGTGGCCAGTGTGTGCTGCTGGATCCTCGGGCCCGGACTGCTGCTGGCAACGTTCCTCTCGCGCATGCGCTTGACCCGGGAAGAAGTGGCGCGCGGCATGGGATTCCGCTCGCTGGACTACATTGCCGCGTGGCAAGAAGTGGCGAGCGTGGTGCTGGCGTTGGTGCCGGTGCTGCTGGTGACGCTCGGGCTGTTCCAGTTGGGCAAGGCGTTCGCCGCGGTGGCTCGAGGAGAGTACTTCGAGGCCAGCACGATCCGGCGGCTGCGGCGCTTTGCGGCGCTGATGCTGGGCTCGGCGCTGGCCGGCTTGGTGTTGCCCTCGGTCTGCTCACTGGTGCTGAGCTATGGCGCGCCCAAAGGGCAGGGGCTGTTCTCCGTCGGCGTCGGCTCGGGGCAAGTCTTCGGGTTGCTCTGCGCCGGTGGCACCTGGCTGTTCTCGGCGCTGCTCACGGAGGCGAGACGCTTGCAGCAAGAGAACGCGGAGTTCGTGTAGTCTCCTGCCGTGCCCATCCGCGTGAAACTGGCTGAAGTGATGGCCAAGCGCGGCGTGCTTTCGAAGGACTTGGCGGCCTACGTCGGCATCACCGAGGCCAACATGAGCTTGCTCCGTCAGGGTAAGGTCAAGGGCGTGCGCTTCGAGACGCTGACGAAGATCTGCGAGTTCTTGCAGTGTCAGCCAGGCGACATCCTCGAGTATTGCCCTGAGGAAACGATGGAGTAGGAAGGACAGCTCGGTCTAGAAACTGGCTACGATTCAGCAAAATACGCACCTTGGGAGCGTGTTTTGCTGAATCGTGGACACCGGGTCGCTTGGGGGTCATACTTGCTAAAGTCTAGAGTTCTACGCACTTAAAGTGCGTGTAACAGCAAGTTGCGGCAAGTGGTATCCTCCTCTGAAGCCTTCTTTCGAGCGCATCCAGTGTTCACCCACGAGGAGTACGCGCGAAGCCGTGAGAGCGCGAGCGCAAGAACGGTCGATAGTCTGTTGCGCAAGCACGTTGCGAGCGGGCGCATCGCGCGCGTCCGACGCGGCCTGTACGTTGCGCCCCCGCTCGGAACCGCCCCGGAGACAGTGGATCCATTCCTGGTTGGAACCAAGGCAACTCCCGACGCGGTGGTCAGCCATCACGCCGCGCTGCAGTTTCACGGGCGAGCATATTCCATGTGGAATCAGGTGTCATTTCTGACGACCCACTCGGTGCGAACCTTTCGTTTCGGACCCGTGGAGTACGTTGCGGTTCGCCCCCCGGACTCCCTCGTCGAGCTGCCAGAAATGGGAGGCGGCGTCGAGCGTGTCCGAAGCGGTGGTGGCGAGGTGCGCGTATGCAGCTTGGAACGTGCCATGGTCGACGTACTCCATTCTCCAGCACGCGCGGGCGGGTGGGAGGAAATTTTCCGCTCGCTCGCGATGGTCGAGTTCTTCGCGCTCGAGCAAGTGATCCCATACACACTTGCACATGACTCTGCTTTGACAGCCGCTCGGGTTGGATATTTCCTCTCGGTAAATCAGGAGCGCCTCTTCGTTGAGCAAGCTCACTTGGATGAACTCGCAATGCACGCGCCTAATCAACCGCGCTACTTCGATGCATCGCGCGCTCAGGGGCGACTCGTGCACCCTTGGAACCTGATTGTTCCTGAGTGGGTGCTTGAGCG
>JBFXBK010000159.1:0-18705 GCA_050183255.1 Polyangiaceae bacterium
CGCTGGTGGCCACCCGCGTGAGACAGGGGAAGGCGCCGTTTTGTTCGCTGCCCCTGCGCCTTCTCAGAAAACGCGAGCTTCAGTCGGCGCGCACTGTTGTTTTCCGCCGGGCAACAAGTGGCCGCCACAGGATGAAACACCATTCGGTCACGCTGATGCAATCTCCCCCACACAGCACTTTTGCGTCGTGCCGTGACCTGTGAGTGTTGATAGATCTGAGCGATGCGCTGGGACCAGAATCATAGGAGCTCGGACGTTGTGGACCGTCGGGGTCAGGGAGGTGGCGCTGGCCTCCTGGGCCTCATCCCACTGCTCATCCGTTCGCCGCTGGGCCTGGTGGGTACTCTGGTGGTGGTTGGGCTCTACGTCGGCTACCGCTTCTTCCTCGGCGGTGGACTCGGGTTGAGTCAGGACACCGCGGGGGGTGGACAGCAAACCAAGGACGAGTCGATCGCGTTCGTCTCATTCGTGCTGGACAATGTACAAAAGAGCTGGGAGCGCAAGTACCCCGGCGGCAAGTACCAACGCGCGAAGCTGGTGGTCTTCACCGGGAGCACCCAGTCCGCATGTGGAACCGGCCGCGCCTCCACCGGCCCTTTTTATTGCCCCGCGGATCGCAACGCATACATCGACCTGAGCTTCTATGATGCGCTGAGAAAGCGACTGGGCGCACCGGGAGACTTCGCCCAGGCCTACGTGATTGCCCATGAGATCGGCCATCACGTACAGAACCTCATGGGGACCAGCGAGAAGGTCCACTCCGCGCCGAAGTCGCAGCAAACGGGCGCCAACGGCCTGTCCGTGCGCCTCGAGCTCCAGGCAGACTGCTACGCCGGCGTCTGGGGACACGACACCAGCCAGCGCAAGCTGCTCGAGGAAGGCGACCTGGAGGAGGCGCTGACGGCGGCGGCAGCGATCGGCGACGATCGACTCCAGAAGCAGGCCACGGGCACCGTGACGCCAGAGACGTTCTCCCACGGCACCTCGGCCCAGCGCGTGAAGTGGTTTCAACGCGGATACAAAACCGGCGACCCCGCCGCCTGCGACACGTTCAGCGTCGAGGCACCATCGGCCGGTGGACGGGTACCCGAATGAAGCTCTTCAGCTGTGAGTGTGAGGCCCTGGTGTTCTTCGAGAACACGCAGTGCATCGAGTGTAGTCGCATGCTCGGCTTCGCTCCCGACGCGCTGAGCGTCGTCTCACTCAGTGACGAGGGGGGAGAGCTGTCCTCCCTCCAAACTCGAGAGACCTACCGCCGGTGCGCGAACTGGATCCAGTACGACGCTTGCAACTGGCTGGTCCGGGCAGAAGACTCGCAGGCGTACTGCGTTGCTTGCCGCCTGAACGAGATCGTCCCGGACCTGAGTAATAAGACGCACCTCGCGTTGTGGAAGCGCATGGAGGCTGCGAAGCGCCGCCTGGTCTACAGCCTACTTTCCCTGAGTCTACCGGTGACGGAAGCGGGCCCTGGGCCAGCGCTCAGCTTTCAATTCCTCGCGGATTCGGAGCTCGGTACAGGTGTCGACGGGCCCCGGGTCATGACCGGACACGCAGCGGGCCTGATCACGATCAACCTGGCCGAAGCGGATGAGATCGAACGGGCCCAGGCCCGGCAGCAGCTCGGCGAAGCCTACCGCACGCTGCTTGGGCACTTCCGGCACGAGAGCGGGCACTACTACTGGGACCGCTTCATTCGCGATTCGGCCCAGCTATCGGAGTTCCGAGAGCTGTTCGGTGACGAGAGCATCGACTACGCGCAGGCTCTGGAGCAGCACTACGCCAAACCGCCCGACGCGACCTACGCGGATGAGTTCGTGAGCGCGTACGCCGCGAGCCACCCCTGGGAGGACTGGGCCGAAACGTGGGCTCACTACCTCCATTCGATCGACGGTCTCGAGACAGCTCACGCGTTCGGCATTCAGACTCACGCGCACGCGCAAAGGCTGGTGGACCCCACCTCGATTCCGCCGACTGCATCGACTGACTTCACGCGCACCCTCGAGTCGTGGACCTGGCTCTCCCTGGCGATGAACGGTCTGAACCGCAGCCTCGGGATGCGAGACTGCTACCCTTTCGCCCTGAGTTCGACGGTGATGCGGAAGCTCGATTTCGTCGATCGCATCGTGCGCTCCGCCGCCACTCCGGGAGCAGCATGCCGATGAAGCCAACGCTCGACTTGGTCCTGAGTCTGAATCGCCATTTCGCCCAGCGCTACGCTCAATCCAAAGCCACCGCTGTGAGCGACACGCTGGTGAGTGAGTGCCCAACGATCATTCGCCTCGAGTCCGCGCTCGTGCTGTTGCGAGGCGGAGCGCGCGAGCGCGCGGAGATCCTCGGAGAGCGCTATCACGCTTACAAGGCGGCGGCGCACGTTCCCGCCACGCTTGCGCTGGCGCTCACGCAGGCCACCCCACCGACTACCCCTCAGCTGCGCGCACTTCAGCGGGACTTGACCGACTTGCTCGAGTCAAAGGAGCCTGACGCCGCCATGCGCCAGGCTACCGAGCCCTGCAAGGCGCTCCTCGACGCCTGGCTCGCTGTGCGGCGCGAGACCCCCGACGGGACACCACCGCTTGAATGCGTCGACGAGTTCAAGCGCGACGCGCAGCGCGCCATCGGTCCGTGCATGCTCGCTGCCGCACGCTGCGAGATAGACTCCCTACACGCAATTGTTTCCGCATGGACTAAAGGTTTCAGCGAGAAGGAGTGGCGCTCGCTGAAGGTCGTGATCTGTGCGAGCCACCAGGCACGCTATCGCGAGTCCACGAAGCTCTACTTCAGGCGGCTGCTAGTCCACCGGCTCGGGCACGAACCCCAGGACGAATCGCGCACGGCAGAGGGCGAACATCAGGTGATCTACGCGGAGAACTGCGCATCCGAGGACGATGCACTCAACTTGCTGGCCATGCACCACGTCGATCGAGACCTGGCAGAGTGGCTGCTGGGCGAGCGAACCAGCCTGCAGCGAGACGTGATCGGCGACACCTTCGCCGAGCTGCTCGACGAGCTCTTCGACTGAGCTCGGCTTTCCTAAGGCCTGGGAGGGCCTGCTCCCCCGACCCGCGGGGAAGCAGACAAACTCAGCGGTCCAGCACTTCCGGCATGTAGCGCCTAGCCAGCGCCGACGCGACGCCCGGCAGCACCGCGGTCATCAGCAGGCGCTGTCCTTGCTCGACCATTGGGTGAGGGGAACTGTTCTCCGCCCTCCGCTTCGGCCGCTTGCTTTTCTTTGCTTTCGGAAGTTTGACCAGCATGGCCTGCACTTGGGGCTGCTTCCGCCCGAGCAATACGCCGACGCCAACAGCACCAGCAATCAGCGCCCAGGGACGCTTCTTCATCTGATGCTGCAAGCTCAGCGCTTGTTTGCCCTTCTTGGCAGCGTTGACGGCGCGATCTTCGAGGCGCTCGAGCTTGTCCTCGATGTCGGCCTTCTTGGACTCGATCTCGCGTTCGACCTGGTCGACCGTAGTACTCATGGTTGCTTCTTCACCTTTCGGGTCTTGGTATACAGAGCCACTGCGGCAAGCATCGGGACGCTAGCGATCACGAGCAGCGAGAGCTCCAGTGGCAAGTCAAAGGCACGTGATAGTCCTAGCGCCGATGCGAACGCGAGCATCGCCACGACGACCAGCGCCAGACCGAGTGCGCCGAGGCCAAGAAACACACGCCGCACCATCTGGGTGAGTTCGTCGCGCGCTTGGAGTTTGCTGACCTCGAGCTCTTTCAGCGCGAGGTCCTTCACGTCGAGCAGGAGCTCACGCACGAGTTCTGGCGTGGTCTCGCTCGAAAGCGGCGCGTTCATGACGTCAGGCGACCGATCAGGTAGCCAAGCCCGACACCCGCCAAGATCGCAGGGATGGGGTGGCGCTTCACCACGGCAGTGACATCCTCCACCATCTGGTCGTAGTCAACGCCTTCGAGATAACTCCCGACGTTCTCGAGGCTGCCGGCAGCTCGCTCGGTGAGGTCCGCTTCGCGGACTCGGTCCGCGGCGACTTGAGCGGACTGCCCTACGGAAGTGGTGACTTCATCAACCCGATGGTTGACCTTGTCGTGAACGGACTTGGAACGGTTGGTAGTCATGGTGTTTTCCATGGCCACGGAGATGCATGCTTCGTGCCCAGGCGCTAAGGCGCGGTCGCCTCGACAAATGGGTCCGACAAGCTGCCCTGCCTCAGCGTGAAGCACAGATCCGTCACACAAATGCATTCTTCCGCGTGGGCTCACAGCGCGTGCCGCCGCAAGCTGCGCTAATCTAGGACTGTGCGCTGGCTAGCCCTGGGAACTTTGGCCGTACTTGGCTTCACCGCTTGCGGCTCTGATACGACGTTGGGGGGAAGCAGTGGCGAGTCGGGGGCCGGCGCGCAGTCAGGCTCAGGCGGGCAAGGCGGCTCTGCTGGGTCAGCGTCGGCGGGTTCAAGCAGCGGCGGTTCGAGTTCGAGCACAGGCGGTTCCGCAGGGCAAGACGCCGGTGTCAGCGCGCCGGGGTGGCAGTCCGCCTACGTCGACGGGGCGCAGTCGTTCAGCTGCGATGCGGACCTCGAAACGCTCAAGGCGCAGCTCTCCACCTGGCTAGAGTTCGACGGGGTGACCCTGGCCGTCGGATTCGAACAGGTCGGAAACAACCAGAACCCCCTGGTGGCCAGGTTTGATGGCGACACCCAAACCTACTGCGTGAAGCACGAAACCAGCGGCCCGGATGGGCGCGCTTGGGGGCTTACCTGGGATGGAGGGTCGACAGCCTACGTGGTGTACACCATCGTGGGTGGCGGTACGGAGCTGGAGAACCGTGGGGGTTGGCTCAGCTCTTACGCTCCTGGCGCCATCAGTGGCGGTGGTTCGAAGGTGTCGTATGTGGGAAAGATCAACGCGGGCGACGGAGAGCTTGCGCGGGGGACGTTCATCATCGCCGTCAAGAGCGACAACAAAGTAAACTCCCACAGCCCCGCAGGCCCCATCACGGTCCTCGAGTCAGGCGACGTGGAGTTCCTTGGCAGCTCTGCGCACAAGCCGATCGACGTGAACCAGAAGCCGATGGACTGCACCGACTACCCCTTCAGCAGTCGCTACCGCTTCTCACCGGATCTGGATCAAGTGATCTGCGCCGACTGCACGAACTGCCAGTCGGCAACACCTTGCCAGTAAGCGCTGGCAGGCTGCGCTACGCCCTGGGCCTGCAAGCGTTCCGTTCCGTTCCCCTCCCGACTTCGCTTCTTAGCGGGGACTGCGGCCCCTGCCCTTGAAGAACTACGGGCGCATCGAGCTGATCGATTCGTTTCCACGCCTCAATCGGATAACCTAGCCGAGAGGGGCTGAGTTCTCGATCCGAGCCGCGACGAATCCTGCAACATGGCGGGCGCGCCGCGGGCGCTGGTCTCCGCTCGACAAGCGTGCTCGCGAGGGGAATCCGGGGGGAAACTAGATGAACACTGAACCGCTGCGTCGACCGCCGTTTGATCACTGGCCGCTGCATCGTGCGACACCGAACATGCTGCTTGGCGACCCAGCCCAGGCACCCTGGTCACGCAAGCGGTGATTGAGTGCGCGACGCTGGCAGCCATGGAGGACGTGTCGACTGGAGTCGATCTCCTGCTGGAGCACGACCGCCCTCCCGAAGGAGGGATCTTGATCTTCCACGATTGGCGTCGGTTTCAGCGCTACGAGTCCAGCGCGCGCGAGCACCTGCTGCGTCGCATGCGATCGCGACCGAAGGGCTACGTGCGCAAGACCGTCGTGGTGGTGCCCCCGACCCCCCTGTGGCGGATGGCGATCGCTGGCGCCAACTTGATCTATGCGTTCCTGGATGTATCAGCTCCAGAGGTCCACACGGACATCGTGAAGGCACGCTCGAGCGCTCAATTGTACTCTGCCCCAGCCGTGGGGCCCGACTGGTTCGTCAACTCTGCGCACGCATCAGCAAACTCAAGCTAGCCCCACGTAACATCGGTGTATCACTCCGGAACGGCAGGAAAGCTCCGGGGGCTGGCCCAAGGGGATCGCCATCGGGAACCCACTCGAGACGGTGTTCAAGCTCGAAAGCGACCAGGCGCTGGATGGCTGGCCGGAAGTGCCTGTAGCCTGCCAGAGCGCGCCGCTCGACTACGACACCGGGATTTTCTTGGTCGCGCGCGATGGCACGCGGCGAGCAATCCGCTTTGCACTGGACACAGCATCCCCCGCTGAACCGCAACGCGTGACGGTGTTGTTCGAGGATGTCACGGCAAGCAACCTCACGGCGCTCCGATTGCAACACCTCTCGGAGCACGATCCACTCACAGGGCTCCTCACCCGACCCCACTTCATCAAGCTACTAGAGCAGCAGATGACGCACTCTCAGCGCGTGCAGGTGTTGCTCTACCTGAACCTCAATGCCTTTCACCTGGTGAACGACACCGCCGGGCTAGCTGCTGGCGATGCCCTCCTGTGCTGGGTGTCCGGAACCCTGCGAGAGGTCATTGGCCCGAGCCACGCGTGCGCACGTTTGGGCAGCAACGAGTTTGGTGTCCTGATCACCAGCCTGACGACGGATGACTGCACACAACTAGCTCAAGAGCTGAAGCAACGCTTGGTCGAGTTCCGCTTCGCCTGGCGCGACAGGACGTATCGAATTCAATCCAGCATCGGTCTCGCAAAGCGAAGCGCCGGGATTGACTCGGCATCTGCCTGGGTGAGCGCCGCTGAAACGGCCTGTGCACAGGCGGCGCGCGTTGGGGGTAACCGAGCGCTTTGGCAGACGGGTCCTTCACCCACAAGCCGTCAACACGCCCTCGAGTGGGTTGCCCACATCAAGAAGAATCTTCGGCGCGGTCGGGTCGACCTATTTTGTCAGCCAATCGTACCACTATCGGATCCCTACGGAAAACCCGCAATGGAGGTGTTGTTTCGCATGCTTGACAGCGACGGCACGCCCCGCAGTCCGCAGGATGTTTTGCTCACCGCCGAACACTACGGGCTCATGGATAGCGTCGACAAGTACGTCGTACGGGAAACACTTCGAACCCTCTCAAGCGAGCCCATGCTCACGGAGGGCGTCGCTCATTGGTCAATCAACCTATCCGCCACGTCACTCAGGCAAGACACCATTCTCGACTTCATCCATACTATCCTCGCGGAAACCGGTGTGGCGCCAACTAAGGTGTGCTTCGAGATTACGGAGACGGCAGCCGTCGAGAACCTCGCCGAAGTTAGGTGGCTGATTCAGGAACTCCGCAGCATCGGTTGCTTGCTGTCACTCGACGACTTCGGCAGCGGGATGGCGTCGTACGCATATCTCAGGGATCTGAGCGTCGACTACATCAAGATCGATCGAAGCTTCGTGAAGGATGTCGCAACCAGCGACCTGAGCGCTGCGATCACCAGTTCCATCCATCAGATCGGAGTCTTGCTTGGAGCGCGAACGGTGGCCGAAGGCGTCGAGGACGAGGAGACCGCCGCGAAGCTAAGTGAGATTGGCTTGGACTATGCGCAGGGCTACTTCTATGGCCGTCCGGCTCCGATTACCGCACTGTTGCGCTAGGCCCGGACTACTTTGCTTGGGACTTTGAGGGCGAATCCGTGCCCGGGCACTCTGGCGGAGCCTGAGGTAGCGCCTGGGCGACCGAAGCGTCAGTCGACTGCCCCTCGAAGGCTCCTCCTTCTCCGCCCAATACGTCCCATTCTGCGTCCAAATCGAACTCGCAGGGGACCTGTGGTGCGCGAGGGATCTGAATCGCGTACACGCCACTGCGGGGGGTGTGCGCAAGAGCCCTGCGCGTCACGGCATCGAGATCATACGTTGAAGTCCTTGCATCTGGCTTCCTCATCGGCACCCCCTGGCTGATTCTGTCACATTCCAAAGGGCCAACAACCCGATGCGGACATTGAGGCTGACGATTTTCGTATCATCCATGCAACACCCAGGTTGGTGACGGCAGGTGATCTCACGCCAAACAATTATTCCCTGTGGATATTTATGAGATTGGCAGCCGCATCGGCGAAGACGTCGCGCCCGGCGTCACCGGCAACGCGTTGATGCGCGAGTTCTCTTCCCTCAAGGAGGAGGTCGTCGCGCAGGGCGACCAGCTAGTGGAAGAGCTCGAGTGCCTCGAGCGGGAACTCGAAGCCCAGAAGGGCGTAAGCTCGAACGTGCTGCTCGCCCGTTCGTCCGTTTACTTGCAGCGAATGGAACAGTGGAAGGCGGAGCAACCGGAGATGCCGAAGGAGAGGACGTGCACCGTCTGTGGCGCAATCTGGATCCAGGAAGAGCACCACGACCGGGGGACGACGCTCTCGAAGTGGAGCCTCGGGTCGCTACACGACGCGTCCTAACCCCAGGTCGAGATCTTCCCCCAAACGCGGTCAGCTTGATCCTGCTGAATGCGCACGCGGCTCGCGTGGAACATCACCCGCACGACCTTCGAGGTGACGCTGAGCTTCACGCGATTGCTGCTCTCCGCCTTCTGAAACACGGCCTCAGAGCCTGGCGCTGGCAACGGGAACGATAGCTCGCTCTTGTCATGGTTGCGCCCGCCCGCGCAGCGAGCGCCGATGAACGGATGCTCCTTGTTGGCCACGCCGGTCGCCAGATCGATGACCTCGATGCAGCGCATGCTGGAGTCCAGAATGTACACGCGGTTCTTGGTCCAGATCTCGTACACCCGGCGAATGCTCGCGAGCGCCGTCGGGCCATTTACCGTACGGATATCGATCTCTACGTCCGGCCGCTCTATCGGGCCCGGCGGCGGTGGCGAGGGTTCGGGCTCGGCGAACTGGATGCGTGTTGCAGCTCCAGCTCTAGGCAGCTCTTCCTCTTCGACAACCCATTCGGGGGGCGACCATACGACGGTTGGCTCGTCATCCCATTGATTCGACACGTCAGCTCCTCGATGGATCCGTTCAGAACATCGGGGAGAGGTCGCCCGCCTTGATCCAGCCGACGATGCCCTTCTCCAACGCCGAGTACTGCTCAGCAGAGAAGCCCAGTGCCGCGCGGTAAGCCTCGAGGCGCTCGGCCTCCTCTTTGCTGATCTTTCCGTCGGCCATCGCCAGCATCACGGCGCACTGCATGGCGAGCGTCTTCAACGCCGGGTCCTCGCCCAACGCAATCGCCAGCTCAGCCGGGGTGATCGCCGGAACCTGAGACGGCTCCTCGATGCCAAGATCCTCGTCGAGCCCCTGAACCAGCTCGGTGATCATGGCGAGTTCTTCTTCGTGCATGCCGTCGCTCTCGGCGATGTCACGCAACGCGCCGGCGATGGCCAAGGCCTCGTGGCTGCTGATCGGGATCTCGGAGAAGAGCGGATTCAGGTCGGTCATGAGCGCATCCTACAGTGCCAGGCGGCCGCTTTGAACAGCCGCGTTCACGCTGAATTCAGCGCGATCCGCAGGCGCTCGGCGGCTGGTGCGAATGCCACGCGCATCACCTGATCCATGTGCCAGAAGTTCACGAGCCGATCCTGCTCATACAGGTGGGTGATGGCGATCAAGAACAAATCCGGGGAGCTACCGGGATCGCGCCAATCTCCACCCTGGCCCTCGAGTCCGCTCTCGAGCTCCGCCGCGATCAGCGTCAGCTGAAGCATGGCGCGGCGGTACAGCGTCGAGGGCACGGTCTCCACGCCGGCCGTTGCCGCGTCACCACCAGAACTCGACGCCGCGTCGGATTTGGGGGTGAGGTCCGCCGTCCAGCCCGCTCTGGCCGGTGAGAGCTCACTGCTCAGCAGGGGCTCCAACGCCTGCCACAAGCAGCCTCCCACCCGCTGAGCCGCCGCGAGCGCGTGCGCCGCAGGAAAACCATCGGCGATCAACCCATCCGCGAAGTGCCGTTGCGCGTCCGCCTCAGTCGCCAGGCGGCGATACGGCTTCGCGAGCCGCTTGATCTGACGCCCGATGTCCGAGAGCGACAAGTCGATCTTCAGGTGCTTCACGTCGATCAAGGACGACGTTGGTAACGCCTCGTCTGGCACCAAGCGCGCGAACTTGGACTCCATGAAGTCCGCCAGCATCTCGCTCAGGGCGATGCTGGTCGCCACGCCAAATCGCCCGAGCACGTCTTGCTTCGCGATCTCGAGGAGCTGCGCCTCGTCGACGTGGAGCGCGTCATTTTCCACGCGCAAACACGAGCGAAAGCTCGGAACGTCACCTCCGAAAGCAGGTCCCGCGTGAGGCGTGAGGTCGTCCGCCAGCTCGAGCACCCGGGCATACTCCCACTCGAACTCGCTGAGCGCCTCCTGCCAGGTGTGGCCCCAGGAGTCGTGCACCACGTACTGATCGACCTGATGCGTCGGGACGATCATCACCATCGTCTCGAGCGTCTCGAGCAGCACGGCTTCGCTGACGCCGCACGCTTCCAGCAAGCGACTCCAGAGCGGCTCCGCGGGTTGGCTCGGCGCCAGACCAAACGCCGGGAAGCGCAGCGTGTTCGCCGTGTTGGCCTTGCGTAGCTTCACCATGAAGGCGCCAATCGCCGCCTTCTCTGCATCGCTACGCTGGTCCCAGTCGTCCTTGAGCAGCTGATCCTGCTTGCGCGGCACACAGGGGAAAATGCTCGTGCGCGTGATCACCCAGTCGATGTCGCCAACGCGCCAGGGCAGCTCGCCGTACAGTACATCCATCAGCACCAGACGCGAGTCGCGCGCACCGCCCTTCTGTTCCTCGAGGAACTGAGCGACGCATGCGGTGATCTTGAGCTTGACGTCCAGGTTACTGGTCAGGTGCGCGACCTTGGCCTCGAGCTCGCGCATCTCGCTGTCGCTCCAGCCAAAGGCCGCTTGCACCGCGCGGCGCATCGCAGCGCGCGCTCCCGCGTCCACCGGAAAATCGACGGGGAACTTCGCCAGAGTGCGCGTGCCAGCGGTGTCTACCAGTGGCGCGGAGCTCGTCTCCCCGTAGCGCATCCAGAGCAGCACCGCCTCGGAGAACCAGCGGCGAAAATTCGGTGCTTCGACGGACAGCGACTCGGGGATCGGCTCACGGTACGCCCAGGCTTGCTCCAGCAGCTGGGCGTACAGCGCGCGCGCTTCCGTCTGGCGAACGCTGAGCTCCGTCTCTTCTTCGGTGAGCTGCTGGATGCGCGCCAGCGCCTCCAGGGCGCCTGCCCAGGCGTCGGGCAGGTACGGGCTTAGGGCGTGTTGTCGGCTGAGAATCGTCATCGCGTTTCCGTAAGGTTTCTAGGCGGCGCTCCTCACCCCCAAACCCGCCAGGCTCTCGGGAAGCGTCACTCAGGCATAGCCGACGAGGCGCTGCAACTCTTCCCGCTCGCGGCTCAAACCAGCAGCGTCGTCGCGCAGCCGAGAGCGCCAGGGCTCCGGCAGGTACTCGAGGTGGTTCGTGTACAGCACCGCTTCGATGGTCTGGAGCAGCAGCTTGGTCTGGTTGCCTTCCGGAACGTAACAGCGGGCTTCGTGCTCGAAGATCTCGATCGACACCGGGAGCATTCCCTTGTCGTCGGGCACCACACCCGCTTGCCGTGCGGCGCGGCGCGCGCGATTGCAGATCAGCTCGAGAGCTGCAGGGGTGACGAAGCCGAGCGCTTCGAAGACCTTGTCGAGGGACTCAGAGCTTGGCTCGCCGCCTGCCTCATCCAGGCGGATCTTGCGGCTGCGACAGATGGCGTTCAACACCGCGAGCTTTTCTTCAGGCGTCTCAGGCGCGAGGATCGGTACGTGCTCCTCGACGCGCCCGGGGCGCCCAGTGTCCGGCGCGAGGTTGAAGGGACGCGCCGTGAGCAACAGCCAGAAGATGCGCCCGCGGTACTCCGGATCACCCATGAAGGCGGTGAACGCGCCGAACACCCGCTCATCCACCTTGTTACCGGGCGACGACTGCTCGTTGCCCAGCATCTTGTCAGCTTCGTCGATGATCACGATGTTCGGGGTCATCGATTTCAGGATGCTGAAGATGATGTCGAGGTTGCTCTCGGTCTGACCGACGTACATGCCGCGGAAGTTCTTCAGCGACACGCAGTTGAGCCCGCTGTCGCGCGCGAAGGCCTTGGCGATGAAGGTCTTGCCCACGCCGTTCGGACCCGGGCACACCACGCCGACGGGCACGTCGTCGACGCCGACCGCCAAGTCCTTTGCCGTGCGGATAAAAAAGTCCTTGATGGCGTCGTTGCCACCCACGGCGTTCATGCCGTGCTTTGGCATCATGATCTCGAGCATCCCGCGGCTGTCGCGCTCGATCAGCTCGCGCTTGCGCTCCATCACGAAGCTGGAGGAGAGCTTGCGCTCCTCGGAGTGCATCGCGCGCCAGAACAGGTGCCGAATGCCGGTCAGCGTGAGCCCGGCGGTCTGCTCGACCAAGCCCTCTTCGCTCACATCCATGGTCACGGGCGGCTTGCCCTCCACCACGAACTTCGCCTGCTGCCACTTGATGTAGCGACGGCGCGCCTCGTCGTCGGGGCGGGGAACGGCGATCTCGTGGACCACCTCTTGGCGCACGATGTCCGGGTGCATCGCATGGAGGTTCGGCGTGATCAAGAAGCACACCGCGTCTCGGGCGTCGGGCTGCTGCAGGCGCTCGTAGAACAGCCGCGCGAAGCGCTGCAAGGTGACGGCGTTGATACGATCGCCTTCGCTCATGTGCTGAGGATCGCCGTTCGGCGCGACGTGCTCTGCGTACTCGAGGATCACCGCGACCGGGCGCTTGCTGGCCTCGATGCCAACGATGAAGGCCTCGATGAAGGCTAGCGCCTTGGTCGGTTCCCGAGGGAAATCGTAGATGCTCTGGATGATGCGCTCTTTGCCCGTGCGATTCTGGTTCGCCAGCTGCAAGAACTGCTGCGCCTCCTTGTCGTCCACGAAGCGCATGCCGCGGGAGACGTCGTAGTTGATGGCGATGTAGTCGCCACGCTTCAGCATCGCCTCAAGGTAGGTCCGCAGGGAAACGTAGTCCCCGTCGAGAGGGAACACGTCTTCGATGTTGTCGTGGAGCACGAACATCGCCGACTCACGGCGGTTGTAGGCCTCGCGAAACTCTTCGGCCCAGGGCAAGTACTGCTCGCTATCGCTCATGCTCCCCCGACGATCCCTCTAGTTTTGCGCTGGATCAGCGCACACACATGCCTAGTAAGTCGAGATGCGCCGACTCCGGCGCTCTCCCATGATGCTGGTGCGGCCCACCAGCTCGTCGCAAGCGCGCCCCGCGGCGATCAGACGCTGCTGAAGCTCACCCACGTTGTGACCTTGGTTCGCGCCCATCGCCGCGTCCGCCTTGCGCAGCTCCATCGCCAGCTTGAACTCTTGCAGGTTCGACTCGATCACCGTGAGCACGCTGCGGATCTGGTGCTGCTTCTCCAGCGCCTGGGTCCACTGCTTGAGCGTGCGCTCCGTCGACTCGTGCGCCGCGACCAACGCGTCGCGCACGGGGCCCTCACCGGTGCGCGCCATCTCGCGCTCCATGCGGTTCAGCTCCTGCTTGAGGTAGCCGGCGTCGCTCTGGGCGATCACCGCGGAGAGGCGCCGGTGCAGGTTCACCAAGCCGAGAGCGCGATCCCTGAGGCCCTTGATGTCGTCCCGGGAGCTCTCGAGCACCGCCTCGACGGTATCGCTCGCGCCGTCCGCGTAAACCGACTCGATGTTGTTGTAGTAGTAGAGGATGCGCTCGAGCACCGGACGCAGCGCGGGCTCCGCGTTGTAGACGGCGTTTTGCAGCTCCTGAAACTCGCTCTGGACGCCCTGCTCCTTGGCCTCGTCGATCAGCTGTTGGTTCAGCTTCTTGTCGAAGCCGGACGTCACGAAGTAGCCATAAAGCGCGGTGCCGACCGCAGCCACCAGCATGCCAAGCCCTGGGCCTGCATCTGGAGTCAACATCGCACTGGTCGCGACCGCGGCGGCCGCTCCCGCCGCCGCAGGCACTCCGAAGACGTGGAGCGCCCGATGGCGCCAGCTAAAGCACGCCTTGAGTCGGTCTTTCCAGTTGGGTAGCGGAGTGACGGGAGCCACGATTTCGTTCGATCTACTGCAGAGCCGGCAAAAGCCAAGCCCCGCGATCGAGGCGGGGCGAGGCGCCTGCTGGCTCAGTTGCAGTTGAAGAGCTTGAACTCCGTGCGCCGGCTGGCGTTCTTGTCCTCCACGCCGTCCTTCATCACCGGATTTTCGGCGCCGAAGCCGCGCACGTCGAAGCGCGACGCCGGGAACGAGCTCGGATCCTTCTTCTGCAGGTAGGCGACGATGGACTTCGCCCGCGCCTCGCTCAGGGATTTGTTCGCGGTGGCGTTGCCCACGCTGTTGGTGTGGCCCCAGACGTGGACGCACAGCGCCGGGAAGCTCTTCAGCCTGTCCCCGATCCCATCGACCACGCTCTCGGCGTTGGGATCCAGCGCAGACTTGCCCTCCTGGAAGTAGATGCTGGGCATCTTGAGCGTCCCGATGGTCGCGTCCTTGTCGTCCTTCGCCTTGTCCGCGGCGTAGGTGTACTCCTTCTCTTTGGCCTCGAGCTTGGCCTGCGCTTCCTGCGCGTCCTTGCCCGAGACCTCTGCCGCGAGCTTCGCCTTCATATCCATCGCGGATTTGATGGTCAGCAGGAAGGAGTCGTTGAGCACGTCCGCGGGCTTCGGCATGTCGCTCGCGGAGAGCTTGTTCTTCGCCTGCAGCAAGCGCCCGGTGCGCGTGATGCGGTCGATCATCTTCGCTGGCTTGCCGCACTGCCCCCACCAGAGACACATGTTCTCCTGGTAATCGAGGAAGTCGATGCCCTTGAGCACCGCGGTTCCCAGAGCTTGGTCGCCGTTACAGTCCGGGCCGCAGTCCGCGGTGATGAACTTGCCGTGGGCAGCAGGGTCCTTGATGTAGCCGTCGATGACCTTGAAATAGGCCTGAGTCAGCTTCTCGATGGTGCCCTTGTTCTTGATCACATAGTCGCGATTGGCGACCGCGACGTCGACGATCACGTCGTCGGCCTGACCACCGGTGGCGAAGACCTTTGGGTAGCCTTCCTTCTCTGCGATCGCGGTGAACGGCTGCCACAAGACGGCGACCTGTACTTCGCCCTTCTTGAGCTTCTCCCAGCAGTCCTTGGCGACCACTCCGGGCTCCGCCTTCACGTTCTCGAGAGCGGTGAAGGAGAGACTCGCGAAGTCCCACAGGTGCTCGCTGGGCGTGCCCGCGGAGTAGCAAACCTTGTCGCTCGGCTTCACGTCGTCGAAGCTCTTCTTGTCCTTGGACACGAAGATGGCGTCGCCGCCGTTGCTCTCGTCGATGCCCCAGATGATGACACCGGGATACAGCCCGTCCTTCTTGTGCTTGGCGCCGTGCTGCAAGAAGGCATCCACGGTGGTCAGCACCACGTCCAGATCACCAGCCGCGAGCGCCTTCATGCGCTCGTTCTGGTCGTAGTACTTCTCGTCGTCGAAGTAGGCGACGCCCACGTCGCTCTTCGCCAGCTCCTGCTCGAGCTGTGGTTCCTTGCGGAAAGTGCTGTAGCCCGACCACGGGTCGCCGGCCATCTTGATCATCGTGCCGTACTGCTTTCCGGACAGCGACGTCGACTTGCCGAGCTTCTCTTCCTTGGCCTTGGAGTCTTTCTCCTCCATGGCTGGCTTGATGAACTTCGTGTAGCCGAAGTAGCCACCTGCCGCGAGGATGACGAGGGGAATGCCGACGGTGAGCGCCGGACCTGGTTTACCAGCAGCCATCAGCCGATCCCGCCCTTCTCAGTCTGCTTCACGCCACCGCCGGCACCGCCGCCAGCGCCGGCCTTGCGCGCATCGAGCATCTCCTGGAACTTGCTCTTGCTCGCGCGCTCTCTCGCGGCGCTCCTGAGCGCCTTGCGCTTGGACTCACGGGTCGCGCCACTCATCTCGTCGGAGATGTCCGCCTGCGCCGACACGCCCTCGATGTACTTGTCGATGTCGCTGACCGCCGCCTCTTCGGCGCTGGTGCTCATGCCGCTCATCATGTCGCCGAAGGCCTTGCGCGCCTGAGCGCTCTGCAGCTTCGCGATCATGGCGTCCTTCTTGGACTCCATGGCCTTGGTCTTGCTCTCGAGATCTCTCAGCTTGCTCAGGTACTCGGTGACCATCGTCTCACTGCGCGAGAGCTCTTCCCGCACGGTACCGATTTCGGCCTCGAGCGCTTCCTTCTCGTTGAGCAAGTCTTCACCAAGCTCTGCCGCTTCGGGGTTACCCGCCTCGGCCTCACCCAGCGCGCCTTCGAGGTCGCGCTCGATTTCCGCGAGCTGCGAGGTCTTGTTTTGAATCAGTGCACGCAGGCGATTGCGCTCGGCGGCGAGCTTGCCCACCGCCCTGTGCATCTCCTGGTAGTTCACCTTCATCTTCTGGATGGCCATCATGTAGACGGCCTCGGGGTTCGCCTGCTCGAGGCTGCGTTGTCCCTGCCAGAAGAGGCCCTTCACGAAGTTCCAGAAGCGTCCTGCAACACTCATTGGTTTCTAACTTTCTCTATCCGTCGCGCCCATTTCGGAGCGCGAGCCCTGAGGTCATGCCCGGCTACCCGAGCTAAAGATGATCGTGGGTTTGGGGGGGTGAGGTGCGTTGTTTACCTGTGCTTCAACCTTGAGCTGGCGGTTGCACGTGCCCGAAGAAGACGCGCGCCGCCTGCAAGCGGCCCTCTTCCACACGGCAACAATGACGGACACCTTCGAGTTCCGCCTGCATCGCCTGGATGCGCTGGCGGCGCTCTTCGATTTGCGCGGTGAGCTGATCGATCTCGGCCTGAATCGCCTGCACGGTGCCGTGGGTCTCGTGCTCCTTGGCCTGCATGATACCCTTTACCGTGCGGATTTTCCGCTCGGCGTCTCGCAGCACGTCGTCCTTGCTCTTGCCGATGGCGCCGAGGAACGCCTGAGCCGCAGCCAGGCGCGAGGTCTGGGGCAGCGACTGGTCGAGCCCGGACAGGAACTTCTCGAGCTGCTCCACCTCGTCGGTGTCGGGGATCCCCGCCTCGTCATACTGATCCTGGAAGTCGATCTCGACGCCGTTCGCACCCTGGGTCACCTGAACGCTGCCCACGGGCACCGCTGGCTGATCGGTGACTGAGAACTCGTCGGCCTCGAGAAACGCTGCGAAGTCCTCGTCAGACAGTTCCTCGGGGTTCCCTTCTGGCGCGGGCGCCTCACCGCCCTCGGACTGCCAGAACAAGTTCTTCATTTTCTTCCAAGATGACATCGAGGCTCCTTAGGTGAACCCGGCTCGAAGGGGCTGTAGTCCGCGAAAGATTCTAATCGGCTCGGGGTGACGTTGGGGTGGCATCCCGCCAGCGGGAGAGCCAAGATCCGGCTGCGCCGCGAACTCCCCAGTCGAATCGCCAGCTTGCCGAGGGCCCTCCCTGCCGTCAACGCGAGTCGGCTTCGGATGCGCTCACCCTCGCGCGAGGAAACACGCGGACTTCCACCCTGAACACCGCCTGGAGCCCAACACGGCCCCACGCCCGGGCTCGGACGAAACATTCCTGAAGCATTCTGCACGCCGCAGCGCGGCAGGCAGCGGGAGGATGATCACGAAAACTGGGCGATTTCTGCGGTCAGCGCCGAAGAAGCGCGTCAGGCTCCGCGGCGATGCGGGTCCTCTTGGCTCTCCTCCTCGGCTACGCCGCCTTTGCCCTGGGAGCACTGGTCTACCTGCGCGTCAGCTACTGGGCAATGAGCTCCCACGTGGAGCGGCGGTCCTGGCTGGACACCGCCAAGAGCCTCTTCTTCGAGTGGCTGTGCGCCCTCTGGGTCCAGCCGCTTCTGCCGCTCTACTTCCTGCTCGGGTATCGCCTAGGACCGCGCCCCGCACGAACCGGGACTCGGGCACCGCGGCCAATCGTCTGTGTGCACGGCTACGGACAAAACCGCGTGGATTTTATCTGGCTGGCGCGCCGCTTCGCAGAGGCGGGCCTCGGCCCCTGCTTCGGCATCAACTACTCGTTCCTCTCGAGCGTGCGTGATAGCTCCCAGCGCCTGGAGGCTTTTTGCAAGCGTGTCCTCGAGGAAACGGGCGCGCCCCAGGTGGATCTGGTGTGCCATAGCCTGGGAGGATTGGTGGCGATGGATCTCGCGGCGCGCAGTCCCGAGCTGGTCGGCCGTATCGTGACCATCGGCTCGCCTCACGCTGGCGTGTTGTTCCGCGGCCCCATCTTGGGAGCTTCTGGCAAGGACTTGCGAGCAGGGTCGGAGCTCTTGAAGAACCACGCGACGCTCAAAGCCGGCGTGCCCGTGCTGAGCATCTACTCGAGTCACGACAACGTCGTACACCCCAAGAGCACTTCATCGCTCAGCGGTCGCGGTGGCGAGGACATCGAGGTGCCCCACCTGGGCCATTTTGGACTGCTCTTCTCCCGCAGCGTCGCTGATCCCTCGATCGCATTCTTGAAGCGCGATCTTGCAGCCTGACGTCGCTTGCCATGGCGGCGGCGCGTCGCTAAGTGCCGAGTGAAATGAGCACCGCCACGCTGACTGAACGCCGCGACTGGGCACCGGGACTCGCGACGTTTCGCTTGGACGCCGCGCCTGACTTCGAGGCAGGACAGTTCTTCAACTTCGGCGTCGATACACCCGAGGGACCGATTCGGCGCTCGTACTCCGCGGCTTCAGCGCCGGGTGAGCCCCTCGAGTTCTACGTCACGGCGGTGCCCGGGGGCGCCCTCACCCCCAGCTTGTTTGACCTCGGCGTCGGCAGCAGCTTGGAGTTGGATCCGAAGCCCCAGGGCTTCTTCACCCTCAAGTACATGCCGCAGTCCCGCGACGCATGGCTCCTGGCCACGGGCACTGGCCTCGGCCCTTTCA
>JBFXBK010000160.1:0-18661 GCA_050183255.1 Polyangiaceae bacterium
GCGGGTGGTGCAGCTCACGTGATCCTGGCGGTCGAGCGCGCACACCATTCCGGTGCCGCCTTGGATGTCGACTATGTCCGTCAGCACCGCCGGAGGCAACGCTTGCGTGAGCGTCTCGCTGGTGAGCTTCCCATGGAAGCAGTGGAGCGCACCTGAGTCGAGAAGTATGCAGCTTGGGCCAGCGATCGAGATTGAGCGCACCGGCAGGTCAACCTTGCGCCCCTGATTGAATTTCCCTGGAGAAAATCGCCCGCAAGCGAGCGAGTCACCGCTCCTCAGGCAGAGCTCGTCCTCCAGCTGCAGCACCGCGCTGGGGCTCACGCCGAGCTTCACCGGTTCCGGTTTCGGGTGGTAGTCGGCGAGCCCGTTCCACCCTGCCCAGTTCCAGTTGCCGTCGAACTCCCGTACCAGGAAGCCTCCCTGGGCCTCGAACACCTGCTTCACGGTTTGGTGGGGCATTCCGTATCCAAGGTCGTCCCCGCGGGTACCTGCCACGAAGATGAGTGTCCCGGAGTGATCCAGGGAGTAGATCCCTCCCTCCGCCGTCAACAGCGCGAATGGATCGTCCTGAGCCGCGATCATGTCCAGAAGCAGCGGGCCGGCGATCGCAGTCGACCAGAGGATCCCCTTGCGAGAGAAATCGACGGCTCCGTCCAGGACCGTTGCTCGCCGTGGTTGTCGGGAGAGCTGAGGCGCTTCCGGCCCCAGAGTCTCTGGCAAGCCATCCCAGCAGTAGGTTTCGCGCGTGCTTTCAAGTCGCGCACATACACCGACTGCGCCGAACAAGCTGATTTTCCCCGTGGTTTTCTTCAGGGGCTGGACCTTGCCTGCGTCTGCGGCGCAGTGCAATCCGAGCTTCACTTCTTCATCGGTCTGCACCTGTGGCGGGTCCATGTCTAGCTCCCCAACGAGCTTGAACCCAGCCTCCTTGGAGTCCGTCCGGGTCCACTCGAGGATCCCGTTCTCCAAACCGAAAACACCGAGCCCATTCGGCGGTCGAGCGTCGACTGGCTGTGGGTCCTCCCCCAGTGACTTCTTGGCGTCGGGGCCTGCGGCTCGCTGCCACTCGTCGAATGTGGGCAGGCGCTTTCCTGCCCAGTCACAGTATTCCTTCGCGTCAGCGTACGTGAGCCAGGCGCCGTGGGTGGGGTGCTCAGTCTGATCTGTGCGAACTCCCCAGCGCAAGAACGCCACCATTCGCAAGTAGTCAAGCCAGCTGACCTCCGCGCGATCGATGTAGAACGCCTTGGCCCGCCCCTTCCCCGGCACCTTCACCATCACGCTGCCTCGCCCGGTCCAGCCGAGCTGTTCCGGCGAGCTGGTCGATACCGCGGGGATCACGGTCTCAGGCGCGAGCGGAGGCAGAGGTGTAGCCGCCTCGGCACTGGGAGCGCTAGCTGAGGCGCTAGCCTGCGCTGAGGGCAACGAGGGTGCAGACGGCAGAGGCGCCGCGGGAGGTTCAGCGCCTGGACCACAGGCCGAAGCCATCCCGCCCAACAATGCTAGGCAGGCGTGGAGCGTCGGTTTGCGATGCGGTTCGAACGTCATACGCACGTCGTCAAGCTCCGGCGCGCTTCAGCATCCCGTTATAGGCGCGCACGGTGAGCTCCGTCTCGCCTTGCACCCAGTCGCGCATCGCGGGGGCTAGCTCGCCTTCCCAGAGTGGGCTGACGCGGAGGGTGAGGTACTCGGTGTAGAGTGCGCCGATGATTTGATCGAGTTGCTCAACCAGCAGCATGCGCTCGTAGAACACTTCGTCACCCTCTTCCACTACCGCGGGGATCTTGAGGTTGGAGATCGCGAAGCTGACGGCATCGAAGGTGAAGCTGAAGTTCAGCTTGCCGTGGTTCAGCTGGATGCGCGCGCGGATCGGCATCTTGCCCTGCTTCATCGCGGTCAGCGCCTCGGGGGAGCCGCTCGGCGCCATGCCCTTCAGGGTCGTCCGCTCGCCGGAGTCGATCTGCGACTCGAGCACCAGCTGGGTGTCGAGCCAGACCTCGATGGTGCCAAAGCCCTCCACGTCGAGCTCGGAGCCGAACAGCTCACTCTTGAACCACAGCCAAACCAAAAACTCTGGTCCGATGAAGCGCGTGTTCTCGACGGTATCGAGGTCGACGCTCGCGTGTTCTTGACCGCTCATTCGCCGATCCTCTTGGCATTCTGCGTGAAGAATATCGTCTCTTCGACGCCGCGCAGCACATGCAGTTGCTCGTCGGTGAGGCCGCACTCCACAGCCGCCATGAAGGGGCTCTCGGGGACGATGCTCAGGCCGAAGGTCTTCTCGAACAGCGCTGCCAGCTCGTCATGCAGCCGGCGCGAGTTACTCCAGAAGAGCACGACCCCGGTGTCCAGGTTCCAGCTCACGTCATACGCGCGCATCACGGGCAACGTGCGTTTCCGCAGGCGAATGGTAATGCGTTGCTTCAGGTCCGCTTTCTGAGCCCGACCTAGCTTGTTCAGCCCCTTCTTGGCCTTGAGCTCCTCTTCCGCCTCCTGCATCTGCGCCTTGAGCAGCGCCGGCGGCACGCGCCAGCGGTCGATGCGCATCCCGATGTTCAGGTACGAGTTGTAGAACACCTTCTCGTGATCGAACTCGAGATCGAAGACACGGTCGATCACGCACCACCCGCTGCGCTCGCTCTCTTCGTCCTCCGCAGTCAGCGGCTCGAACTTGCGTAGCTTGATGTTCTTCATGAAACGGTCTCGAAAACCGTCTGGCAGCTCCCCGCGCACAAAGAAGCGGGTGAAACTGAGCGCTCCGCGTAAGGCTCCCACTAGGTGTCGTCTCCAATGCTCGGGGCAGCGCGCAGAAAGCGACTTCGCGACGCGACCGTTCTGTTGGGCGCGTAGCCACACGCCGACGCAGGGTCAAGGTCCGCTCGCGTGCCGCTATTTGTTCGCGCTGTTGAGCAGCGCCCTGAGCTGCTGATCGCGCTCCAGGTAGCCGCTGGTGAACACCAAGACCCGCGAGGGTTCGGCCACGCCACCTTGTCCGGCGCTCCCGACCCCACCGCGGATCGGGTTCTGGAGCAGCGCGATCAGTCCCTTGAGCGGTGAAGCCGTGAGCTCACAGTGAAAGCGCTCTTCCGTGCCGGAGCGCCACGCGTGCACCAGACGATGCCCACCGAGGTCGCTGCAAACGACGCGAGATGGCACTTCCGCCTGGAAACGGTAAACGCTCGCGGCGTCGCGCTCCAGGTAGTGTACTGTCGCCTCGAGGCCGCCGGGCAGCGTTCTCTCCCCCGAACAAAAGCCGAACTCGGGCGTACCGCGCGCTGCGCATTGCTCCCCTTTGAGGTGCTTGTCGTCGGAGTCTCGGAGCTGCTTGACCCAGTCGATGAAGGGCGTGAGCGGAACACGCTGCGCTTGCCGAGCTTGCTCGCGCGCTTGCTCTTCGCGCATGCGTTGCTCCTTGCGTTCGATCTGCTGCTGGATGCGCGAGAGGTCGAAATCCAGCTGCTTGTCGCAGCTCTTGCGCGCCTCGGCGAGCTTGAGCTTCGCCTGCTCGAGATCGTCTTTCAACGCCGCGTCTCGCGCCGCATCCCGCGCCGCAGTGCACTCGGCGTTCCCCGAGCGCTTGCAGCCGCTGGCCAGGATCATCAAGCACAGCACGGCACCCGCAGAGCGCCGAGCGCTGACTCGGGTATGGCTGAACAGTTGGCGCACGGAGTTCTAGGCATACCGCAGAGCAACGCTCGCGCACACCCAGCGTGGCTCTTGCCCAAGGTTCGACGGCTAGCAACGCCCGGGAGGCTCAGGTATAGCCCCTCATGTGACTGAACGACGCACGCTGTACCCGGAGATCGAGGCCTACGAGAGCGGTCAGCTCAAGGTGAGTGACGTCCACTCGCTCTACTACGAGCAGTCTGGCAATCCCCAGGGCAAGCCAGTTGTGTTTCTCCACGGGGGCCCTGGTGGTGGCAGCGATGCGAAGCAGCGGCGTTTCTTCGATCCCGAGCACTATCGCATCGTGCTGTTCGATCAGCGCGGTTGTGGCAGGAGCACGCCCCACGCGTGCCTCGACGACAACACCACGTGGGACTTGGTCGCCGATATCGAGCGCCTGCGCGAGCACCTCGGGATCGAGAAGTGGCAAGTGTTCGGAGGCTCTTGGGGCAGCACCTTGGCGCTGGCCTATGCGGAGAAGCATCCAGAGCGCTGCACGGAGCTCGTACTGCGAGGGATCTTCATGCTGCGGCCCAAAGAACTGAGCTGGTTCTACCAAGAGGGCACCAGCCGCTTGTTCCCCGATGCCTGGGAGAAGTACCTGGCACCGATCCCCGAGGCCGAGCGCGGTGACCTGATGCGCGCCTACCACAAGCGCCTCACCAGCGATGACCCGAAGGTCCGTCAAGAGGCGGCGCGCGCGTGGAGCGTGTGGGAAGGCTCGACCAGCTTCTTGTTCGTCGATCCGGAGCACGTGGCCCACACCGCAGAAGACGACTTCAGCCTGGCGTTCGCGCGCATCGAGTGCCACTACTTCGTGAACGCGGGCTTCTTCGACGAACCGAACCAGCTCTTGCGGGACGTCGACCGTATTCGGCATATCCCTGCGGTAATTGTCCAGGGGCGCTACGACGTGGTGTGCCCGATGGAGAGCGCGTGGGAGCTACATCGCGCGTGGCCCGAAGCGGAGCTGTGCATCGTCGCGGACTCGGGGCACTCGGCGTTCGAGGCTGGCATCACCGACCAGCTCGTCAGAGCCACGGATCGATTTCGCGATGCCTGAAGCGAAAGGCCGAGGCGCCGCCGAAATTTCGCGAGGGCGACCCCGAGGTCTCTAGCTAAGTAGCGAATACCTCGGGGGAAATCCCCGATCCGATATTCCCTACAATCAGCGTTGCAACAATCGCAGCAGTCGCGGCGGATTTCTGGTAGCACCCGGACCGATCATGACGCTGGCCGTCGAAACCAAATCCCTCACGAAGATCTACCCCAAAGGCAAGGTCCACGCGCTCAAGGCGCTGGATCTCAAGGTGCCTCAAGGCTGTGCGTTCGGGCTCCTGGGCCCCAACGGCGCCGGCAAGAGCACCTTGGTGAAGACCTTGCTCTCCATCATCGCGCCCACCAGCGGACACGGCTGGTTGCTCGGGACGGATATCGCCAACAAGGAAGCGCGGCGCAACGTCGGCTACCTCCCTGAAGGCCACCGCTTCCCGAACTACCTCACTGGCCGCGGCGTGTGCCGCTATTTCGGCAGGCTCTCCGGCCTCGAAGGCGTGGAGCTCGAGAAAGAAATCGACGAGAAGCTCGAGCTCGTCGGGATGAAGGAGTGGGGAGACACGAAGATCGTCCGCTACTCCAAGGGCATGAACCAGCGCGTCGGGCTCGCCCAAGCGATGCTCGGCAAGCCGAAGCTCGTGATCTTGGATGAGCCGACGGATGGCGTCGACCCCGTCGGCCGCCACCAAATCCGCGAGGTGATTCTCAACCTGCGCAAGGCCGGCACCACCGTCTTGATGAACTCCCACCTGCTGCTGGAGGTCGAGCAGATCTGCGATCAAATCGCGATCATGCACCACGGCAAGCTGCTCCAGCAGGGCAGCACCGACGACATCCGCAACGCCGTGAGTGTCGATGAAGGCTCAGTCACCGTCGCATTCGAGTGTGGCGAGATCTCAGACGAGCTGGACGCGAAGCTGGACAAGCTGGGCGAGCGTGAAAAAGGCGCACACGGCTTCGACATCACGCTCCCCGACCGCGACCACATCGACAAGGTCGTCGACCTGTTGCGCAAGAACAAGGTCAGCATCTACGCGGTCAAGCCCCGCACCGCGAACCTGGAGCAGGCCTTCATCGACGTCATCAGCGCGCAAGAAGACCAGCACGTGGGAGGCAGCCGATGAACGCCTTTCTAGCCATCGTTGGCGACACCTGGCGCCAGAGCAAGCAACAGGTCGTGTTCTTCGTCCTGGCAGCGGGCCTGCTGCTCGTTGGCAGCATCTCGATCTTCGCCTTCAAGGTGCGGACCACCGAGTCCAACGAGAAGGTGATTTGGATCCCGTTCGGAGACAACAAGGAGGTTGGATTCGACCTGTTGTGGGACGCGCAGTACCGAGACCTGATCCACAAGGAACTCGGTCACGAGAAGGCGCTGGAGGAGAAGAACGACCAGTACGCCCTGGCGAAGACGCGCTTTGAGGGCCTGGCTCGTGATCCCAAGTCTTCTCAAGATGACATCCAGAAGGCCAACGACGACCTCACGGAGAAGCGCAACGACCTCAAGGCGCTGCAGCAGAAGCAATCCGAGGAGGCTCAGGAGGTCGTCGATCAACGCGCCAAGGGCCTTAGTCGCATGGACAAGGGCGTCGAGATGTGGATGCACTGGTCGGTGAAGTGGCTCTTCACGGCATCGATGTGGATCTTCATCGCCTGCTGCGCGGTCTATTTCCCTGGAATGCTATCGGCCGGCGCGGTGGACGTGTTGGTGAGCAAGCCGGTGTCGAGAGCGCAGCTGTTCTTTGGAAAGTTTGCAGGTGGGCTCGTGCTCTACGTGGCGCTGCTCACCATCGTCTATCTGCTGGTGTGGGTTGGTGTCGGAGCGCGCACTGGTGTCTGGCACATGCGCTTCTTCGCTGGCATACCAACGACGATATTCTCTGCGGCGTTGCTCTACGGGATCGTCGGTTTGATCGGAGTGCTGACGCGTAGCACGGCCTTCTCCATCATCATCGGTTACGTCTTCTACGCGTTGATCGACTCGTTCGTGGGGCTGATCCAAAACCTCAAGAACATCCTCCCGGATGAGGGGATGGCTGGCACGGTGAAGTCAGTGAGTGAGTTCGCAAACGCCGTGCTTCCCGGTTTCGGACGCCTCGAGGACTCCGCCGCCGCGTCGGTCATGAACGTGCCCATCGCGGAAGCTCAGCCGTTCATCGTCGCTGGCGTGTGGCTCGCGATCTGCCTCGGCATCGCTTACTGGCGGTTCCTCAAGACCGACTTCTAAGCGATTTCGGAGCCGCGACGCGCCCGGGCTACTCGAGTGGCTCGGGCGCTGCTGCTTCCAGTACCTCGCGGATACGCCGCAGCAGCTCGGGCGCGCGGTAGGGCTTGGGGATCACGCGTTCGCCAGGCTCCGGGGAGAACACGCCACGAGCGCCCAGATCGTAGCCGCTGGTGAAGAGCACACGCGTGCTCGGGGAGAGCTTGCGCACTGCATCGCGAACCTCCCTCCCCCCCAGCTTGGGCATCACCACATCGAGCAAGATCAGATCGACTTCCGAGGAGTTGGCGCGGAAGACCTCCAGCGCCTCTTCTCCATCGGAGGCGACCAAGACGCGGTAGCCCGCTTGCGAGAGCAGATTCAGGGCCAGCTCGCGCACCATGGGCTCGTCTTCCACGACCAGGATGGTTTCCTGGCCGCCGGGTACCTCGTCCGGGGTTTCCGGGCGGCTTTTCTCCGGGAGGCCATCGGTGAGCGGAAGCTTCACCTCGAAGCAGGACCCTTTGGCGGGCGCGCTCTCCACGCTGACCAAGCCAGCGTGCTGCCGCACGATGCCGTAGACCACCGAGAGTCCGAGCCCAGTGCCCTTCCCCGGCTGCTTCGTGGTGAAGAACGGCTCGAAGATGTGTTCCTGGATCTCCGGCGTCATGCCGCAGCCGTCGTCGCGCAAGCGCAAGCTGACGTAGCGGCCAGGCAGCGCCCACGGCTGATCCGCGGTGACTCGCTCCACGTCTTCCACCACGGTCTCGAGGCGAATCGCGCCGCGCCCTGCGACGGCGTCCCGCGCGTTGAGCGCCAAGTTCACCACGACTTGTTCGATGGCGCCCGGGTCCGCGCTGACGTGCACCGCTTCGGCGCTCGGGGTGAAGCTCAGCTCCACGCCCTCGCCGAGCAACCGCACCAACATCTTCACCAGGCGCTCGAGCAGCTGGTTCAAATCGAGCACAACCGGGCGGATCACCTGTCGCCGGCTGAACACCAAGAGCTGCTGCGTGAGCTCCGCGGCGCGCTCGGCTCCCCTTCGGATTTCCCTGAGGATATCTCGCACGCGCGCCGGGTCATTGTTTACCCCGAGCGCGAGCTCGGCATTGCCGAGAATCACTTGCAGCAGGTTGTTGAAGTCGTGGGCGACGCCTCCCGCCAGCTGCCCAACGCTGTCCATCTTCTGCGCCTGGCGAAGTTGCTCCTCGAGCGATTGATGTTCTCGCTCAGCGCGGCGACGCTCAGTGACGTCTTGCACGGCGCCGAACATGCGCATCGGCCTGCCGGAGTCGTCCTCGATCGCCTCGACCTCTGCCCACACCTCACGCACTTCACCGTCGGGCCAGACCACCCGAAACTCGAGTGGCCGGTTGGTGAAGCTCGACACGTCAGCGCGCGTCGCTTGCTCGAGCTTCTTGCGGTCCTCCGGATGAACCGTGCGGATCGCACTGCGGGGACTGCCGTCGAAAGCGTCGACCGGCACGCCGAAGATGCGATGCATCTCTTCGGTCCAGACCACGATGTCGCGCTGCAGATCCCAGTCCCAAGATCCAACGCGGGCGATCTCTTGAGCTTTGCGCAGCAGATCTTGGCTGCGGCGCAGAGCGTCGGACGAGTCTCTCCACGCGGTAATGTCGAGCACGCTGTGCACGGCGCCAAGCAGGTGGCCGTCCACCGGGTGTTGCACCAAGAGCACCTGGTGCATCGCCCAGGTGACTAGATCTTCCCTGCGCTTGAGCCCCATGCGAATGGGACCCTGGTTCTCGCCGGTCTCGATGGCTTTGGCGAACGGCTCCTCTTCCGCGGGGCAAAGACTTCCGTCGTCGCGTAGGCACACGAGCTCTGGGTTCGGGCGCAAATCCCCATGCTCGTCGCGGTGCAGGCCCAAGATCGCAATCGCGGCCGGATTCGCCTGGAGCACGAGTCCATCAACCCGTCGGTGCGCGACGCCGACGCCCAGCAGATCGACCATCCGGCGCTCCGCGCGTTGCCAAACTTCACGCACGACTGGATCACCCGCAGACGGTCCCAAGTTGGCCTTCGTGAGGGGCGAGATCTGACGCTCTTCCAGGTTCGGACGCAGCACGCCCTCGGCACTCGAGCTCGCGGGCGGCTTGTGCGTGGACATGGGCGTGCTGACGCTACCGCGATCCACGTCGGCTCAGCAATCCGCACGGGGAAAGTGTAGGCTGCGGCGACCTCTCCGCCGCTATTGCTCATGCGTTGGGTGTCGCGCCGGGCGAGCCGGCTGCCCTGCCGGGCGTCGCAGCAAAACTCCAGTTCTCCGTCATCCAGAACAATCGAGGCCTCTCGTGCCCATCCGACAGCTCCGTCAGCCGAGTCGCACCAGCGAACGCACACCACCGAAGCTCGCCACCCGCCCCTGGCAGTACTGGTTTGGTGACCTGACCAACGACGCGCGCCCGCGCGAGGTCCACGGGGTGAGCGCGCGAGATGGGATCGAGTTGGCGCTTTGGCGCATCAACGGCGGAGGCGAGCCGGTGCTCTTGCTGCACGGTTTGGGCTCGAACCGCCTGGGCTTCGACTGGCCCGGACGCTCGTTCGCGGAGTGGTTGGCGGCCCGGGGATACGACGTCTTTCTCCCCGAGCTTCGCGGGCACGGCTGGAGCGAACGCCCCCAGCGCAGCTGGGATCTCGACGACTACCTGACGCAAGATCTGCCCGCGCTGATCGGCTCCGTGAAGCAGCTCTCCGGGAGGCGGCAACTGCACTGGGTGGGTCACTCCATGGGCGGCCTCTTGTGGTTCTTGCTGGCGACTCACGGCGACGCCCGCTCGGTGCGCTCGGCCGTCGCGTTGGGGTCCGCTCTCGACTATCGCCCCGGCGCGAGCGGGTTTCGTGCCCTGCTCGGACTGAAGCCCCTCGCCCGCCGGCTCCCAGCTGTGCCCTACGGCGCCTTGATGCACTGGCTGGCGCCGCTGTTCGGCCGCGCCCATGCGACCCCCGATGCGTTCAACGTCCAGCCCTCCAACATCGAGGCAGGGCTCAACCGTCGGCTTCACGCAAACGCCTTTGAAACCATCCCAATCGCGCTCCTCGAGCAGCTCAGCTCGGCCTTCGAACCGAGCGGACTCGCGAGCCGCGATGGCCGTGTCCACTACCTCGACGCCCGCCAGTCGCTGGACGCTCCTACGCTGCTGGTCGCTGGCTCGGTCGACCCGCAGGCCACACTGGAGGCGATTCGCGCCAGCGCGCGCTTGCTCGGTCGCGAAGCGCGCGTGCTCGAACTCGGCCGTTCACACGGCTGTCGAGACGAGTATGGTCACTGGGACTTGCTGATCGGGCGGCGGGCGCCCCAGGAAGTCTGGCCGAAGTTGCTCGAGTGGCTCGAGCAGCACGCGATGTCGACATGAGCAGTTCCTCCCCTCGCCAACAGCCAAGCATCCTCGAGCGGGTGCTCGGTCTGATCACCGAAGTTCGCCCTGGAGAGAGCGCGGGCGCGCTGCTCTTGACGCTCAACGTCTTCCTGCTGCTCGCCGCGTACTACGTGATGAAGCCCGTGCGCGAAGGCTTGATCCTCGAACTCAAGGGCGGCGCAGAACTCAAGAGCTGGATGAGCGCCGCCATGACGGTGCTCCTGGTGTTCCTGGTACCCGCGTATAGCGCCTTCGCCAACCGTGTGAGGCGCAACCGTCTCGTGGTCGCCATCACGCTGTTCTTTGCCTCCCACTTGCTGCTGTTCTGGCTGGGCAGTAGTTCCGCGTGGATTCGGGAGCGCATCGGACTCGTGTTCTTCGTCTGGATCGGCATCTTCAGCATGATGGCCGTCGCGCAGTTCTGGGCCTTTTCGAACGACCAGTACACCGAAGAGCAGGGTAAGCGCCTGTTTGCGTTGTTGGGTCTCGGTGCCTCTCTAGGAGCGTGGCGGGGAGCAAGCTCTCGGCGGTGTTGCTGCCAGCCATCGGGCTGTATCCGAACCTGTTGGTCGCCGGAGGCATGCTCGCCGTGTGCGCTGGGCTCACCCAGCTTGCCTACGTCGCAAACCGCCGGACGCGAGCGGCGGCAGAAGCAGCCGAAGCAGCAAGCACAGCCAGCGAGTCCGGGGATGGGGGTGAGGGAGCGCCCAAAGCCGACGCCCGAGGCGGCTTCTCCCTCGTGCTGTCGAGCCGCTACCTGACGTTGATTGCCTTCTTCTCGTTGGCGTTCTCCATGGCCAACACGAACGGCGAGTACATGCTGGGCAGCCTGTTCAGCGCTTCCGCAAAGGCGCTGGCCAAGGCGGGCGAAATCCCCGCGGATCAAGTGGGTCGACACATCGGCTCGATGTACGCCGAGTTCTTCTTCTGGGTGAACCTGATCGGGGTCACGTTGCAGGCCTTCGTGGTGTCGCGGTTGGTCAAATATGGCGGCGTCAAGGCGGCGCTGCTCGCGGTTCCGCTGATCGCGCTGACCAGCGGCATCGCGATCGCTTTGTTTCCGGTGCTCGCCGTGGTGCGCATCGGCAAGACGGCGGAGAACTCCTCGGATTATTCGATCAACAACACCGCACGGCAGCTCCTCTGGCTGCCCACCAGCGCCGATGTGAAGTACAAGGCCAAGCAGGCGGTCGACACCTTCTTCGTGCGCTCCGGCGACGTGCTGAGCGGCCTCTTGGTGCTCGTGCTGGTCACTTGGCTCGCGGCGCCACTCCGCACCTTCGCCATTTGCAACCTGGTGATGGTGGTGCTCTGGTTGGTGCTTGCGCTGGCCATCGTCCGCGAGTCGAAGAAGCTGCATGACTCCCGCGCGGGGGCCCGCAGCGCGTCTGCAGCGAGCGAGTCGACGGACAAGGAGCAAACCAGCGCCTAGCATTGGGGAACGGTGTAGGCACTCCGCTCCTCTCCCCGAAAAACCGCCTGGCTAACCCCACCTCCCCGACGGCTCGGCCAGTGACGTGAGCTGTTCTGGCGAGATTTGAGCTGGGCATCGACTTGGTCGCGGGCAACGTGTAACGATTGCGTGGTGAAAGATCCGGGTCGCACGCTGCAATACGGAGAACCCGCTAGCGCTCCCGGGGCTGACTCGCGCCCCATGAGCAAGACGCCAGTGATGGATCCGCGCGAAATGGCGCCGCCGCCTCCTGTGCCTCCATCCCCGGTTCCGTTTCCCGCGGAGCATCGAATTTCCAGTCCGGATATTTCGCCGGTCTTGCCGCCGCTCCCGCCAGGTGCGCCCGCTTGGATGCAGCGCGCGCGCGAGCTATCCGGATCCCTCGAGTACTGCATCCAGAGTGGCAGCCCGCCGAGTCCGCAGCTGCACGCCTGCATGGATCGTGCGTGGGAGGCTTGGTACCCCGAAGGGGTGACCTGGCGAGACATCCAGCGCACGATCAAGGTCATCCAGCGGGTAGACGAGCAGCTCCGCGCGACGCCTCCAGGCGGCGAGTCTGCGCTGGTGGTGCTGGCGGAAGTGACGCGGCGCTCACTACCGAGCGCGATCCGGCGCATCGCACCGCTCAGCACGGTCGTGAGCATGCTGCGCGAGCTACAGCGCGAACGCATCCAGAGCCTCGCCCAGCGCCAAGCGCTGGTGAAGCTGCTCGGTTGGCAGGACATGGTGGAGCGCTGGGCCCACCGCGTGATTCAGCTCGTCAACGACGGCTGAGTTCGCAGGTGCGCCGCCACCGCAACTGTCAGCGCACCTGAATCACGACTTTGCCGCGAGCGCGACCCGTCTCTGCGTAACGGTGCGCCTCTGCGATTTGCTCGAGGGGATACACGCGGTCGATGAGCGGCTTCACGCTGCCGTCCTCGACCAGATTCATGATGCGACCCAGCAGCTCACCGTCACTCTTGCGCATCAGATTCGCGGCGCGCTTCCCCTTGAGCCGCGCGCGCAGGCTGAAGCCGAGCATCTGCACGCCCGCCACCAGCACGCCCAGATTGGGACCATACTTTTCTGTTGCCGTAGGGATCCCTGCAACGATGGACGCCAGCGCACCCCCGCGCTTCAACACCTTGAACGCGCGCTCCTTGTGCTCGCCACCGAGGGCATCGAGCACGATGTCATAGTCGCGCAGCACCTCGTCGTACTCCTCCTTGGTGTAGTCGACGACCCGCGTCGCCCCCAAGGACTCCACTAGCTCGACGTTGCGAGTGCTGCAGCTTGCAGCGACTTCAGCTGCACCGAAATGGCGCGCGAGCTGGATCGCGATGCTGCCTACGCCGCCGGCACCCGCCTGCACGAAGACTTTTTGCCCAGGCTGCAGGCGACCGAAACCGAACAGCGCCTCCCACGCGGTGAGCGCGACGAGGGGCAAGCTCGCAGCCTCTTGATGGCTGATGCGCGCAGCCTTCTTCGCCACCATCGCCTCGTCAATCGCGACGTACTCGGCGTAGCAGCCCTGGCGGCGATGGGTCGGCGAGCTGACGACTTCGTCTCCCACGCGGAAACGCTTCACCTTGGAGCCGACCTCGACCACCACGCCGGACACATCGAGGCCCAGTGTCCAGGGCAGGTTGTAGCGGATGACCCCGCGCTGGTACCCGCCGCGGATCTTGAAGTCGACGGGGTTGACGCTGCTCGCGTGCACCTCGATCAGCACGTCCCGAGCGCCGCACGTGGGCTCCGTTGCGTTTTCCACCTGGAGCACACTCGGCGGACCGTACGTGTGGATTCGCGCAGCAAGCATGGTGGCGCGATATCGGGCGACGGTGTCGGGGTGTCAACCGTGGGATTTTCCACGAGTCAGAGCCGATTGGGGGTTGCCTTCACAGGCGTCGGGTCACAGGCGAGGATTGCTGTATGGGATCGCACGACTTCGAATCACGCGGCCGCGAGGCGCGCCGCAAGTTTTTCCGCGTCGAGCGAGCCCGCTTCTCACGCGCCAGCTGGTCCTGTGCGGCGGGGCTCGCGCTGCTCGGCGTGAGCTGGAGCGCCAGCGCCCAAGATCTGGACGCCGAGCCCAACACCGCCACGCGGGGCTTGCTCCTGGATCTCGAGCGCATCCTGGACTCTCAAGAGGGCAGCGGCTGGTTCCTGGATCAGCAGGAGCTCGACGAGGCGTATCCGACCCTGCTCGAGAGCGTCTGTCGCGCGCCGCTGTCTGCGCGCCAGGCGGCGCTGCGCGAAGTGGAGCGACGAGCGAAGCTGGCGGGTGACCCGCGCGCGAAGTTCGAGCAGAGCCACGAGCTAGACAGCGAAACCCAAGAGGCGCTCCACGCGGCGCGGCGCCTGCAGCTCATACAGGCCGCCCTCGACGGAGCCGAGGCCGACTGCCCCTTTTGGGTGGAGCCCGACGCGGAGTTCACAGGGCGCCAGACAGACAACAGCAGCTGGACGCTGAACCTCGAGACCGGAGGCGTGCTTCAGGTCCGGCAGACCGAAGGCAGCTGGACCTACGGCGGTGGGGGCGCTGGGCGTATCCTCGCGGGAAAGAACCTCGACGGTCCCCTCACCTTGCTGTTCGGTGGCGAGTTCGGCGGCGGCGCGATGCTCAAGCCGAAGACGAATCCTTCCGAGTTCGTGCTCAATTATTTCCCCGCGGTTCCGCTGGTGTTCCGCGTGCGCGACGGCAGCTGGCACTACGAGCTGGAGACCGCCGCGGTGAGTCTCTTCCAGGCGGACAACGGCAACATCAGCTTCGGCGGTCGCATCGGCGCTGGCATTGGGCTCTGGGCGCTGCGGACGCGCAACGTGCTGCCCTGGGCGGGCTTTGCGGTTGCCTATGAGTACTACCCCGAGGGCGGGAGCCGCGAGCGGGCCCACTTCTTCAGAGGTGGGCTCCGCGTGGGCTTCAGCTTCGATGGTCAGTGAGCGGCCGGCTGCTTGCCGATGCTGTCGGCGGTCTGCTTCGCCGCGTCGGCTCGCTCCTTGGCGCGCGTCGCGGCTTCACCCTTGAGGCGCTTCTCGGCCGCCGTGTAGCGCTTGGCCAAGTCTTGCCAGAACGCAGCGTCAGCGGTCTGAGGCGCCGCCAGCTCGAGCAAGAACGCGGCATCGAAGGCCGCCATGCCAGCCACTTCGCCCGTGCCTTTCCCCAGGGCATCGAGCGCCTTGACGTTCGGCTTCCAGTCTCCGAACCCGCCGAGCATCATCTTGGCGGCGTCATCCGGCGCGCCCACCATGGCCTCACCGAGGGCGCTCAAGAGCTTGGCCTTGGTGCCATAGGTTTTGTCCTTGGCGATGCCTTGGGCGACCTTGCCCGCGCGCTCGAAGTCAGCGCGGGTGAAGTAGCGCTGGCTGAGGTGGGCTAGGCCAAGGGCGTAGGCGTAAGTTTTTTCGGGGGGGAGGAGCTTCGCGCCCGGCGCCTCGATGCTCTGCTGCAAAACCGGCGGCAGCCCCCGCTGCGAGACGCTGTCCAAGCTCTCCCGGAGCTTTTCCGCTGGGATCAGCTTGCCCGCGTAGTACGTCGGCATGGCGCTGAAGGCCGCCACCTTGTCCGCGTCTTGCCGCGCCGGCAACATGAGCTGCTCCAGGCGATCGATCCGGCGCCCGTTGTAGAGCAGCGAGAGTAGACGGTGCGCGCTCGAGAGCCGGTCATCTTCGATCGCACCCACTTCGTGAAAGCGCCTGAGCCCAACCAGCGCAGCATCGCGACCGCGGGTCTTGCGAGGCTCGAGCGCCTGATCGAGCGCGGCGAAGTAGACCTCCTCCACCTCGGCGTCTCCCGCCATCTCCTCGGGAAGGCTCGTCTGACGCATCAGCTCGACCATGCGCAGATCCGCAAGTCCAGCCTGAATGGCCACGACACCCATCGCGTAGCCATGTAGGCCAGCGCCCTGCTTCGAAAGGCTGTCGATGGCCTTCGCCTGGGCGATCATCCAGGGTGCGAGGCGAGAGCTCAGGAAGTCGAGGAAGCGCGCCTTGTCGTAGGGCGGCTCGAGCCGCGGCGGCTCCCCAGCGAGCCGCGCAAGACGCGCGGCGACTCCGAGGCCGTTCAGCACCTCGCGCACTTCGCCGCTCGGGGCAGGCGCTCCGGCGCTCGGCTCAACCAGCACGTCAGCGCATTCGATGGGCGAGAGCTCCGCGACCAACGCCCGCATCAACCCGGGCTCGACTCCAGAGCAGCGCTCCCACGCCAAGAGCCTGGTGGGTGACGACAGGCGTTCGGCGATCGCTGTCGCCATTTCCGCAGGGCACTCTTCGGCAGCCACGGGCGCTGCCAGCTTGCGGCACTCCGCGCTCGGCTCCGGGATGATGTCTTCCGGGTTAGCTAACACCGGCGGCTCATCCGGCGGCGCGCTCGTCGCGGGCGGAGTCGGCGGCGGGGATTCTGGCGCCGGAGGCGGGGCACCACCACAGGCAGTGGCGAGAGCCAGGACTGCGACCGGAAACAGCGACTTCATGGCCGCCGAGCCTACACCAGTCTGCCAGAGCCCGCCTCCAACTGCTTGGGGCCCCCTGGGCCGGGCTCGGCGGTCACGAGCCGACGGAAAACCGGACCGCGCCGCGTTCGCACAGCTCGGCGATCAGGCAAAGTGCGCGTTCCCGCGGCAGCCCCGACGCATCCACCGCCTCTTCCGGTGTCATGCCTGGCTCGAGTCGAGACAGCAGGTAGGCGTGTTCGACACTCTCGGCGTGGAGCAGCGGAGCGCTGTACTCGATTCGACCCGTCAGGCCGTAGCAGGCGCGCGTCAGCTCCGGCAGGAACCCGGTGAGACCATCCAGCCAGCGACGTAGACCGGGTGAGAAGGCGGACTCGGGCTCTCCTCCCCCCCCAAGTATATCCTCGAGGAGATGTAGAGATGCGAGCAGCTTCTCGCGATCGCCGAACACAGGCGGAGGACAGGGTTCGGTGCGCGCAACCCCGCTGGGTGGCGGTGAACTGTCGCTGTGCTTCGCCCTGGCGATCATCGCACCCGAGTGGCGTGGGACGACGGACACCGCCGGCAGCGACAGGCGACCCGATGCGGGCAAGCAGGACGGCGTGATGCAGGGCGTGGGCAGCTCGCGACGAACGTCTGGTGTCATGACGCGAATCCTGGCGTGGCTCGAGCGATCGTCTTCATCGAACGCGGCCTCACAGGCTTCGACCGTCGCGCGCAACGTCGCGGCAAACTCGAGCACGCTCGCAAAGCGCTCTGCCGGGCGCTTGCTCAGCGCGCGCTGAATCACCTCGTTCACTTCCACGGGGATCCATGGCGCGAAGTCCATGATATCGGGAGCGGGCTCGTGCACCACGCGATACAGGATCTGCATCGGGTCCGCCGCGTCGAAGGGGACGCGCCCACACAACATCTCGAACGCCAGCACCCCTAGCGCGAACTGATCCGCGGCGGCGTCCACGCCGGAGCGCCCTTGGGCCTGCTCCGGCGACATGTAGTCCGGCGTGCCCAAGACGACTTGCTGCCTCGTCAGCGGGCGGCCTTTGATTTTGCAGATCCCAAAGTCGAGGAGCTTCACGCTTTGCTCGAGGCCGTCGACCAACATGATGTTGTCAGGCTTGAGGTCGCGGTGAACCACACCAGCGCGATGCGCGGCGTGCAGACCTTCTGCGATCTGGGAGACCAGCTTGACCGTCTCGTCAGCAGATAGCGCGCCCCGCCGATGCAAGAAGTCGCCTAGACTCTCACCGTCGAGCAACTCCAAAACCAGGTAGGCATCGCCGCCCACCTCGAATGAGGCGTCCAGCAGCCGCACGACGGACGGGTGACGCACGCACTCGAGCGCGTGTGCCTCGAGCTCGAAGCGCGCGAGTACTTCGGGACTGGCGGCGAACTCGCGAGCCAGAAGCTTGATTGCAACGGGCGCCTGCGTGCGCAGGTCTTTGGCCGCGAACAGCACGCCCATGCCGCCACTGTTGATGCGCGACTTCACCTGATAGCGGCCGCTGAGAATGCGGCCGACGAGGTCGTTGGAGTCTGCGCGGTGTGCGGTCATCGACATGCCCCAAAGCAAGCGCTGGGCCACATGCGGGGGCGGCTGCGATACGGCCGATTCGGCCACGCGAGGCGGGCGGGGTGGGTCAAGCGGCCGCCACCAGCTTGACGTTCAGCGTCACCCGCTTGCGATCTCCGTCGATCTCGCGTTCCTCCCGGGCGAGCGACCTACAAAGCGTTGCCCAACCCGTAACCGCCTGAGTACGCTGCCGGAGCCAGCTCGCTGGCCCCCTCCCGCCCCCTCGAGCCATCCGTTGCTTCCTGACGACCCCGCTCCTCATCGAGCTGAGCCGCTCTCGTGTGCGCAGACGACCGCCCCGCAGCGGGATGAGCTGCGTCAGGCGGTGGGTCCGTGATCGTCCTGGTGCTGGTGCCGGATAGACTGACGGACGAGTTCGTCCACCAGCTGGAAGGAACCGGCTTCGAGCTATCGACCAGCAGCGAGTCCCCCGACGTCGTGCTTTGTGGCGCCGCTGACGACCTGGACGCACTGCGCGGGCGCTTCCCCGATGCGTGGCTCGCAGAGCTCGGTTCACCAGGGAGCGAGACGAACCTCGATGCAGACGATACGTGGGTTCCGGGCGATCGCGAGCTGCCCCGGCGCATTCGCGTCGCTGCGGAGCGCACCAGGCTGAAGCAGGAGGCTCGGCTGTATCGCGAGATGGTCGAGACATCCCCCGCCGGCGTTTTCCGCACGGAACAAAATCGACTCAGCTACGTGAACGAGTCACTGTGGCGGATGCTCGAGTACCATGACGCCAACACACTGCTTGGCCAGGACGTCGTCGCGCAGTACGCCAACCCTGGTGACTGGCAGGCCCTGGTGGCGATGCTGAAGGAGCAGCGAAGGGTCAAGGCGTTCGAGATCACCGCCGTGACCAGCGCAGGCCGGCACCGTCGCCTGCTTTTGTCCGCCGAT
>JBFXBK010000161.1:0-18568 GCA_050183255.1 Polyangiaceae bacterium
CTACCCCTGCATCATCGTGTACGGCACCCAGGGCAACCCGGTGAATACGATCGAAGGCAACGCGATGTGGAACTGCGGAGACCACGGGATCCAGGCAGCCGCCGACGCGACCATCATCAACAACGTGATCTTGGGAGCCGCGGCAAACGGCATCCATAGCCAGATCCATCAAGGCGCTACCCCGGGGAACCTGACGATCCTCCACAACACGATCCTGGTCGACAATGACGCGATCCGGACGAACGACATCGCCGCACCGGTGTTGATCGCCAACAACGCGCTGTACTCGAGCGGCGGGAACGCGATCCGCCTGGGCGGCGACACCGGCCAGGCGACGGTGAGCGGTAACGTCGGCACCGGCACCTTTGGCGGGAGCACCGGCTTCGACGCAAGCGGCGCGCGGGCGACTGACTTCGTGGACGTCGCAAACAAGGATGTGTTCCCCGCGACGGGCTCGAAGCTGATCGGTGCAGGCGACTCCGCTCACACACTCCCCGACGATTTCAACGGCACTGCGCGCCCAGCGACGCCCGTCGATGTCGGAGCCTACGTCTACGACGCAAACGGCAACCCAGGCTGGAGCGTGGGTGATGGCTTCAAACAAGGAGGCTCGACCGGTGGCGGCGGCGCCGGTGGGAGCGGTGGAACCGCGGGCGCCGGTAACGGCGGCAACAGCGGCAGCGGCAACGGTGGAGGCGGCAACGGCGGAACCGCTGGAGCGGGTACTGGCGGCAGCAGCGGCGGAGCCGCCAATGGTGGAAGCGGCGCGGCTAGCAGCGGCGGCTCTGGCGCGACCAGCAACGCAGGCGACGGCTCGAGCGACGACTCCGGCTGCGGCTGTTCGGTTCCGGGCGGTAGTACATCAAGGAGTGGACTATTGCTGAGCCTTGGGTTGCTACTCGGCGTGAGTCTGCGACGCCGTCGAACTCACGGCAGCGCGCGCTAGCGCGGCGTGAGTGGGCTCCGCAGCGCGCTAGCCGCGCCGGTGCGTCAGTCCACGCGCACCGTGCGCACATTGCGCACGCCCGTATCGGGATCGATGTCGATGACCAAGAAATGGCGGCCAATGTGATCGAAGCGCTCAGGGATGGCCCCGCCTCCGCCCGAAATGTAGGCGGGGATCCCGCCATTCTCGAAGTCGTAGTAGGAGTGGATGTGCCCGTACAGCGTGAGGTCCACGTGACCTCGCGCTAGCCTACCGAGGAGCTTCGCGGCTTCGTTTCGGCTGCTGAACGCGCCGTTGCGGACGCCGATGGGATCCAGCGGTGGGATGTGCATCGCCACGACGTGGACGTCGGATTCGTGCTCCCGGAGCCAGCCGTCGAGCTCGTCGTACACCATCGGGTCGATGGTCGCGCTGCCGCTATCGAGCAAGCTGAACGCTGCCCCACGGAAATTGAAGTGGAAACTCGCGCGACCAAAGTAGTCGTGCCACAGCGTGGGCGACTGCCCGAGCTCGTGATTGCCAAGCGTTGTGTAGTAGGGAACCTCGAGCTTCTCGAGCTCGTGCTTGTAGCGGGTGAGCTCCTCGTCGCTGCCCTGATTCGTGAGATCACCCGCGCCGAGCATGAAGGAAACGGGCTCCTGATTGATGCGACCGAAGATGTCCTGAACGCGATCGATCGCTTCCTGCACATCGCTGAGCAGCGCAAAGCTAAAGGGGCCGCGCTGGCGGGCCTCCGGCGCCATCAACTCGAAGCGCACTTCAGGTGTCGTGAAGGCCACTTCGTAGACTTGTTGGGTGGGATGGTGCCCCGGGAGCTCAGTCAACGTCGCCTCACCCTCGACGACGCTGAGCTTCGACTCCCGCATCACGTTGGAGAGCGTCAGGCGCCAGGTGGCCGGCGCGCTGTCGCTACGCCGCAGCGTGAAGCGTTGAACAGGCGCGCTACTCCACAGGTGCAGCGTGCCCTCAGCGTCCGCCTCACCGATGCTCAACACCGCGGCCAAGCCGTGGTCCACGTCGACGCGCAGGCCGCGTGCTTCGGCGTGGCCGACCTCGAGATCGCGCTCTGCGCGCTCCTCAGCAGGACGCGTGCTGCACGCCGCCTGCGCGGTCAGCCCAATGAGTCCCAGCGCCAGTACCATGCGTCGCCAGCCCATCACATTTCCTCCCGATAGATCACAGATAGACCGAGCACATAGGCCGAGCCGACCTCGGCGTTGAAGCCCAGCCCGAGGCGGTCCTCGAGCATGCGGCTCTTGAAATAGTAGTCGACATCGAGCCCAAAGTGCCCCGCCACGCCGCTGCCCAGCCCATGCAACAACAGGCCTGCGGCGTAGTCGTCGTGACGGTGGTCGTAGTAGGCACGCCACTCGCCACGTTCCCCGCGGAAGTACGCGCCAAACGCCAACTGGAAGAGCAAGAGCTCGGTGTAGTCGGGGTCGATCGTCGAGCCGTTCAGCCCTCGGATGTCGTACGCGGTACGGGTGATGCCCCAACCAGCTCCCATTTCGGCAAAGCTGCCGCGCAAATCTGATGCGAAGTGCTGCAAGTCCAGGCGGGCGAGCGCCGAAGTCTCGAAGGTGGTGTTCAAGAAGCCTTCGGACGGAAAATCATGGCGCGTCAACGCCATCTCTAGGTCAATGAAGCTGCCGTCTGCCGCACGCTTGCTGGGCGTCGCACCGATCAGCCGCGGCTTCAGCGCCAGCCTCAAGCGTTCGTTCTGGGAGTCGAGGCCGAAGAAGCCGCTCGGTGCGATGCGTACCGGTCCGAGCCACTGTTCGAAGCCAGCAGTGAGGAACCACTCGTACGCGAACTGAGGGTCGGAGACATGGCTCAGCCCGATTCGACTCTTCGCGTAGGCCTTACCACTACCCGTGCTGCGCCAGGTGTCGGGCATCGCCACGCCCCACACATCCGCGAGGAAAGACAGGCCAAACAAGCCCGCGCCGCCGATCGTCACCGCCGCGGCGGGCCCCACCCAGTCGCGTGCGGCACCCGTGAGCGCCAGCGTCCCGCCCCCCAGGAGCACGAGCCCAAGCCCGATCCCCTCGGTGAGCAGCAGCCGCCGTCCGGTCTGGCTACGGCCGGCGACGAAGTGGCCGGTGCCATGGACGAGCGCGCCCGGAAAGATCGCAAGACCCGTGGCCAGCGGATCCGCTTCGAGCTCGTCCCCGGAGTGCGCTTCCTCCGCTGCGGTGTCCGGTGCTCCCGCAGATGGAGGCGTTGCAGCCTGCGCCGCGGTCGACCACGCGCAGCACAGGACCAGCGCCGAGCCGAACCCGGCTCCCCTCAACTACGACTCTCCCAGTCGAACAGCGCGCGCGAGAGTTGCAGCAAGTCGATCAGGTCTCGCGGATCTTCGCTCAGCTCGGGCAAGCGCACGCTGAGGCAGTCCTTGGGTAGGCGCTCCGCGAAGCGGTCCGTCGCCGCCTGAGCGACGTGATTCCACGCGGCAGTGTCCTGACGTAGCTTGGCTAGCTCATGAAGCAACACCAACATCGCCTCACTGACTCTCCGCCCTTCGAGGCCAATCGACCCCAAGCGCTGCGCCGGGTCCTGAGGTGGCGCCCAGCCCACCTTCTCCGCTGGGTCGCTGGCTCGGGCGACATACGAGCGATTGAAGATCACGGCGCCCAGGGACACACCGCGCTCGAGCAAGCCGTCGCGCAAATACGCTGCGTCCCACAAGCTGGTACGCGATGGCGAGCAGACTAGGCAAAACGCGGTTGAATCCGCACGGAGAATGCGCTGCACCGCTTCGGCACGCTCTTGAAAGCCCTCCTTCAGGTGCCAGAGCACCGAGAAGAAGCCGACCAGCTCTTCCACCAGCTGACGACTGGCGAGCATGCCCAAGATGCGGGTCGCGGCTGCGCCGCCCGTGGGGAGCAAGCGCGAGAGCGCGCCGCCGCCAAAGCGCGGCTTCAAGAACCAGCGCACGGCCTCGTCGTCGAGGAAGCGCGCGAGGCGCCCTGGCGCGTCGAGGATATCGAGCGCCGAACGTGTGGGCGGGGTGTCCAGCACCACCAAGTCGTAGTCGCCGCACTGGACCACGTCGTAGAGGCGCTCCATGGCGACGTACGCGTGGCTCCGCGCGAGGGTGCGGGAGAACGCCTGGTAGACGCGATTGTCGAGGATCCGCCGCGTGGATTCGCCTTCTCCGTTCAGGCGCCCGATCAACGAGTCATAGGAGGCTCGGGTGTCGAGCATGGCTGCGTCGAGCCGCCCTTCGACGCGGGCCCCGTAGCGCAGCAGTTCGTCCGTCGGCACGGCGCGCACGCCGTCATCCAGGCCATCGAGCCCCAACGCTGTGGCCAGCCGTCGCGCGGGGTCGATGGTGAGCACCAGGGCGCGCCGCCCGCGTCGCGCAGCTTCCAGCGCCAGCGTCGCTGCGACGCTGGTCTTGCCGACACCGCCTGGACCGACGCAAACGATCAGCTTGTGGTCGGCCAGGAACTTTTCCGCGCGAATATGATCCTGATCAGAGTTTGCGCGGCGACTGTTGGGCTGCGAGCTCAACGGTTCTGTGGCCGCGCCGCTCATCAGGCTTCCTCCCCGGCAGCCAAACGGCCGAGACGCTGCAGCTCTTGCAGGCTCACTTCTCCGGTCGTGAGTCGGGGCAGCTCCACGAGGGGGATACGCACGCGAGCGGAGAGGCGTTTCAGCTGATCGCGCACTCGACCAAATCGCCGCAGCGCTGCGCGCCCCAGGGCAATGTCATCGGTGAGCTCGCGATCGCCGGCTCGTATTCCCGCCTCGGCCAGATCGTCCACGACGCTCAGCGCCTGATAGCTCAAGGGCTCCGTGGGCACTTGGTTGACATACAGCCTGCCCAGCTGAATCCGGTGCTCACGGTCCAGGTTCTCGTAGAGCTCCAAGGTCTCTTGGACCGGGAGCTCCGTGGGTAGCGTCACCAGGTTCAAGATCACCTTGTTGCTGTCTGCCAGGAGGTCACTCACGCTGGAGAGCAGACGCCGGAGGGGCCCCGCACCGACCAGGCCATCGAGTACCCGCGGCAGCTCGAGCAACATCAACGCGTGGCCGGTCGCGTCCAGGTCGACGTAGATCGGGTGCCAGTACGGGTTGCCGTCCGCCTTGCGCATTTCCACGAGGCTTTTCAGCTTGCTCAAGGTCACCACCTCGGCGACGCCTGGCGCCGCGTATAGGAAGCGCCCGAGCGCCTTGTTGTCGAGCACGAGCTTTGCGAATCCACCCAGTCGCAAGTTGTCAGCCACGTAGTCTGCCAGGGCGCCCTCGACGCCCAAGTTCATCGCGCTCACGCCGCGACCCACGTCGTGGGGCTCATAGCCAATCGGCCCCTGGCCGAACACCGCCTCCATGCTCGCCCGGTGCCCGAGCTCCACCACCAAGGGACGCATGCCCCGTCGCGCAGCCTCGAGGGCCAGTGACGCCACCAACGTCGACTTGCCGACTCCACCCTTCCCGGTGAACAGCTGAAGCCGGTGAGCGAAAGGATCCCGAGCGGGTGAGAGCGGCGTGATCACGAGGGCATGGGGTAACGCGACAGCCGTCTGCCGCCAAGTAGCTTGCAGCCAGACCAAAGGCCCGACGCGGTGACCGTGTTTGTCAGGCAGCTTTTGCGAGCTGTGGCACCCTGCGGCTGATATTGAACGGCGCGCCGAGGCGCGAGTAGGGCCTGAGAACTGAGATGTCCGTCGACTTCGGGGAGCCCCGAACTCCCAGCTTATTCGCTTGGCTTCAGGCCGCGCGGCCCCTGGCCGCGGCCAATATCGCCCTGCCCATTCTGTTCGGCAGCGCCTTGGCCTACGGCGACCAGCGGCGCTTTAGCGCAGGCGCGCTGGGGCTCGCGCTGGGGTTCGGCGTGCTCGATCAGTTGTTCATCGTTTTCGCCAATGACTACGCCGACGCCGAAGCCGATCAGCTGAACACGACCTACAACCTGTTCTCAGGCGGCTCGCGGGTCGTTCCCCAGGGCAAACTGTCGAGGCAGAGCTTGGGTCGGGCGGCGCTCCTGATGGCGGCGCTGCTCCTGATCTATGCCGCGACGGTGGGCCTGATGGCCGATGTTTCCGTGTGGTTTCCGTTGACGCTCGCTGCCCTGTTCTTGCTTTGGGCCTACAGCTTCCCGCCCATCCGACTTTCTTTTCGGGGGGGAGGAGAGTTGCTCCAGGCGCTGGGGCTCGGCGTCGTGTTGCCCCTGATCGGCTTCAGCGCACAGACGGGCGGGCTCAGGGACTTGAGCTGGACGAGCCTGATGCCCGCGTTCTTGATCGGCTACGCAGGCAACATCACCACGGCGCTGCCAGATCATCCGGCAGACGCTGCCACCGGGAAATTCACGTACGCCGTGCGGGCGTCACCGCGGGTCGCTCGCCGCAACAGCTTGATCTTGATCGGCTGCGCCGCGCTCGGCACCCCGATCATCGTCCCCGACGCCGGCTACACGCGCGTCGCCACGCTGATCGCGCTGGTGGTCGCCCTGTTGCTCGCCAACTTGCGCCAGCTCGACGCCGCTGAGGCCAGCAACCACCCAGCGTGCCGCTTGTTCGTCTTGCTCAACGGAGCGGCCATCAGCCTGCTGTTCGGGGGCTGGGCGCTCTTGTTGTGGCTGGGCGGCTGATCCGCTAGTCGCCGCGGGTCGCTGGCTTGGCTAGCCCGAGGCTTACTGCCCGCTCGCGACGCAGGCGCTGAAACGGCTTGTCCCAGACGGGCTGGGCGTCGATGCGCCAGCTCTCTACGGGCAAGAGTCCATCGCGAGCGAGGCTCTCGTGGAGCGCCGCCTCCGCGCCCGGGTCCCTTGAGAACTCGAACGGGTTACGCGGCTCCGACGTGCGCAGGGTCGGGTACTTCGTGTCGTCGTGCGCGATGAGATCCAGTAGCTCGTGGCCCCGCTGATGCAAAAACGTCAGGAACTCCAAGTCGAAGGGACCGACGCTCGCGCGAGCTTGCGGCTCCTTGCGCACCCACTTGGCCCAGTCGAAGCCGTAGATGAAATCGTGTCCATAGCGGAAGCGGATCTCCGTGGCGCTGCCGAACAGGTCTTGCAGCTCGACGATCAGTCCACAGGCGCGACTCAAGTGGTCCGCTGAGTCGGCGGCAGCGGCTGCTTCACGCAGCAAGCTCGCGCCGGTGTAGTCGAAGTCCCAGAAGATGTTCGCCGGAAAGTTCCGGAGCTCGGCGCGTGCAATGTTCGCCATGCCGTGCGCAAACGCCATTTCACATCCGCGCGGAATCTCTGAGCGCAACCTCACCCCCAAATCCAGCAATGAAGTAGCTAGCTGGCGGTCGGGACAAAGTGAACGGCGCACCACCTGCTCCGCCGACAGCAGGTCATCGGCGGCGCGCAGCACGTGTTCGAACTCGAGCACCTCAGCCTCCACGACTGAGGCGAAAGACTTTGTGCCCGTCCCGCAGCTTGGGCGCCTCGACGGTGAGCATCGCGGTCGAGATCTCGCGCACCCGCCCGCCACCCTTCACATCGCGGATCTTCAGGCGCTCACCGTCCACGCCCACCACATCGCACAAGCCGAAGGCAAAGTGCTGAATGCGATCCCCCGGCTCGGGGAACCCTTCCTCTTCTTCGTCGTCCTCCGCTTCCGCGATGGCTGCCTGCGCGTGAGCCGCCCAGCCCGCGTCGGCGGGAACGACCTGCGACGCCTTCGCTTCGCTGACGAGCTCCGCCTCCGCTTGGCCCAAATCGTGGACCAGCGCGTAGACCTCCTGCACCTTCGCGCGCAGTAAGATCCCAGCGACGAGCTCGCTGGATGTCTCTTTCGCGCGCACCAAGCAAGCGGTGAGTGGTCCTTCGGCGGGCCCAGACAAGCTCACAAGCGTCGCGCGGCCCGCGATGCTGCGCACGGGTGCTCCGTCGCCAACGACTCGCACCTCCGCGGCAGCGACTTCACCGCTGGCCTGCACGAAGCAACCGCGAGCGCCATCCGCCACCGCCTTGATGACATCGGTACCGGGTTTGAGGGTGAGCAGCCGGGGCGTGCTGGACATGAGGAGTGGGGGAAGCGGAAAATCCGCGGCCGGCGCGAGCTTTGGGGCAGCGCGCGGCGGGAGTCAAGCTGCGGCGCCGAGACGCGGAACCCGACACTGCGACAGGGCGCCGCAGCGGCCTATTGACGCTGAGCGAACCGCTACTCATCCAACGCTCCATGAGCGTCGAATCAAACTCTCGACTGCGCGTCGCGATCGCGGGCGCGAGCGGCTTCGTTGGCCGTCATTTGATCGAACGCCTGAAGCTCAGCGCACAGGTGGTGGCGCTCTCCCGCGGCTCGCGTGACGACGGTGACGGCGTCGAGTGGCGGGAGGCGGACTTGTTCTCGGCGACGAGCACCATGCAAGCGCTCGAAGGCTGCGACGTCGCGATCTACCTCGTGCACTCGATGATGCCGTCGTCGAGGCTGTTTCAAGGCTCCTTCCGCGACACGGACCTGCTCTTGGCAGACAACTTCGCGAAAGCCGCGATGAGCAACGGCGTGCGCCACGTGATCTACCTCGGAGGCTTGGTCCCCGAGGGTGCGCTCAGCAGTCACCTGTCGAGCCGCCGCGAGGTCGAAGACGTGTTCAATGCGACGGGGATCCCGCTGACGGTTCTGCGAGCTGGGATGATCGTCGGTCCGGGCGGTTCTTCGTTCGAGATCCTGCACTCCCTGATCGCGCGCCTGCCTGTGATGGTGCTGCCAGCCTGGACCCAAAGCAACACGCAAGCGGTCTTCATCGACGACGTGGTCGACGTGCTCACGCGCGCAGTCAGCGAACCAGCATTTCAGGGACGCACACTGGACCTCGTGAATGGCGAACGCCTTACGTATGAAGCGCTCTTGCGCCAGACTGCCGAGGTCCTTTCCGTGCGGCGACACATGTTGAAGGTGCCCATCAACTCCACGGGCTTCAGCAAGCTCTGGGTCAGCTTGTTCAGCAACTCTGCCTACGAGCTCGTGTCGCCGCTGATCGACAGCCTTCGCTGCGACCTGCCGTCGCCTCAGCCGGACCCGCTCATCGCCGCTTCGATCCGGTTCCCGAGCTACCGCGCAATGGCCGAGGAGAGCCTCTCGCGCTCCCCAACGCCCGTTGCAGCGCGCCCCAAGCGGCGGCTCAAGGAAAGGCACAGCGTGCGCTCGATTCAGCGGCTCCCAGTGGTGAGCGGCCACGACGCGCGCTGGATCACGGAGCAATACGCGCGCTGGTTGCCGCGCGCGCTACGGGGCGGGCTGCGAGTGGATCACGACGAGGCGTGGGAGCGCTTGGAGTTCCGGTTTGCCTGGCTAGCGTGGCCGCTCTTGGTGTTGCAGCGCCAGCCGGCGGGAGAAGGCGCGAGCCGCGACAAGCTTCACATCGTTGGCGGCCTGCTGTCCCACACCAAAGACACCGGGTGGCTCGAGTTTCGTCAGGTGCAGGATGGGCGCTTCACGCTCGCAGCGATTCACGAGTTCGTGCCCGCGTTGCCGTGGTACGTCTACCGGTTAACCCAAGCGCCTATTCACAGTTGGGTCATGGCGCGCTTCGCTCGGTTCCTCGAGGCAACGCAACAGGCCGAACTCAGAGCAGCGACTTGAGGTTTTGTTCCACGCTCCCCACGTAGCCACCGCCGAATAGGTTGACGTGAACCATCAGCGGGTAGAGCTGATAGAGCGGGAGGCGTTCACGACTGCCCGGAGCGAGCGGAAACGCTTCCTCGTACGCGGCGAACACGCTCGCGCCAAAGCCCCCGAACAGGCGCATCATCGCCAGATCCATTTCGCGATGCCCAGCGTAGGAGGCGGGGTCGATGAGTGCAGGCTCGCCGTCCGGCGTGGTGTGGAGGTTGCCGCCCCAGAGGTCTCCGTGGAGGCGTGCCGGAGGTTCCGGGTCACCGACCAAGTCAGCGACCTTGGGCAGCAGCTTGGAAAAGCCATGGCGCAGCTTCGACGAAGCAAGACCGCTGTTCTGGGCCAGCTTGAGCTGCGGCTCCAACCGCTGCTCGACGTAGAACGTCGCCCAATCTCGAGCAGACGCCTCCCTGGCTCTATTTCCCTGAGGTAATCGACCGATGTAGTTGTCGTGGTCGAGACCGAACGCTGTGTCGGCGGGGAGCGAACGGTGGAGCGCGGCGAGGCCCAGCCCGAGGGTCTCGTCATAGTTGCTCGTTCGGCGACCTGGCTCGAGGTACTCGAGGACCAAGAACTGCTCGGCGTCCCCCGGCGCCGAGAAGGCCAAGACCTCGGGGACGCGCAAGGCTCGAGCCTCACGCAGCCAAGCCAAGCCTTGTGCCTCCGCCTGGAACATCCCCTTGGGCGCGCTGGTGTTGGTCTTGAGGAAGACCTGACGACCGTCATCCAGCTTGCACCGCAGCGCGATGTTGATGTCTCCGCCGCTCAGGTACCCCGACGAAACGACGCGCGCACCGAGCGCGTCAGCGATTGCCTGACCTGCCGCCGCGGATAGCTCACCCCCGCCGAAGCTCAAAGGCGCTCCTGCTGGATGTGCTCGAGGAGCCCGCGGCACGCGGCCTCACAGAGGTCGAGCACCGCTTCGAATCCCGCGTCTCCTCCGTAGTACGGATCCGGGACGCTCGAAGCCTTCGGCGACGCCGGATCGAAGTCCCGACAGTAGTGAAGACGCTGCCGCGCGGTATCGGTCTTGGCTTGTCGCTCCAGCTCCCGGTAGTTCGCGGCATCCATCGCCAGCACATAGTCGAAGCGCTCGAAGTCCTTGGCCACGAACTGGCGGGCGCGCCCCCCAAGCCGGATCCCGCGCCGCGACGCGTGTTCGGCTGAGCGCTGATCCGGCGACTCGCCCGCGTGGTACGCGGCAGTGCCCGCGCTGTCGATGTGGATCCGCTGCTCCAACCCCGCCTGTGCGACCAAGTGGCGAAACACCCCCTCGGCGGTGGGTGAACGACAAATGTTGCCGAGGCACACGAAACACACGCTGACCTTGCTCATGCTCGATAATGCTCCCGTAGGAGATTCAGCATACACCAGAGTCGGTCGCGGCAACGGATGGCTCGAGACTCACGCCGCAAGAGAAAGCGAGCCGGCGATCGCCGGCTCAACTAGACCGCGGGGGGAAAGCCCTCACTCAGCGGGCTGAGGGCCGCTCAGCCCTTCTGACAGCGCGCGAGCGCGCTGCGGAAGCCGACGAGTCAGCCAGGCCGAGTGGTGCGGTGTGACCAGGGCGTAGAGCTGAATCCAACCCAGACCCAAGAGTGAGTAGAAGGCATACCCGAAGGCCCACAGCGCCCGACGCGGGTCTCGGCGCATGCACGCGTACACGAGTGCGGGAAGCACCGCCGAGAGCAACGCGCCGAGCACACTGAGAGGGAGCATCAACTGCGGTGACGTGAACAGCAGCCACAGCGCCGGCCCGGTGAACACCAGGGTGAGCAGCAAGCGACTGAGCTGCTGAAGATAGTTCAGGGTGAGCCCGTCGGGACCCCGGTGTATCCCGCGTCGCACGACGAACCGGGTCATCAGGATGGTCTCCCGCACGTTACTTCGCGCCCAGCGCAGCAACATCCTGCTCAGAGCATTGAAGGTACTAGGCACCTCCGTATGCACCCTCGCGTTGCGCTGGAACACGACGCGCCAGCCGTCCTTCAAGATCAGGTTGGTCATGGCGCGGTCTTCTCCGATGTTTGCGCGCCGACCGAGGAAGCGCTGATCCATCCACACGGGCAATGCTCGTTCGAGCAGATCCATGCGGTAAGCACTGAGCGCGCCGGGCGTGCACAACACGCACCCCACCTCGCTTTGGCTCGCACGCAGGAAGTCGAAGCCGTACGTAAAGGACACATCCAACATGCGGGGGAGAGCACCCGTCTGGCGAGCCAGCACGCGCACGTTACCCGCAACAGCCCCGACCCGCGTGTCTCGAACGAACGGAGTCACAAGGTTCCTCAGTGTGTCGACCTCGATCTCTGAGTCGCTGTCGATGGTCACCAGAACCTGCCCGCGAGCGCGCAAGATGCCTTCGTACAGCGCGTGGCGCTTGCCGCGATTCTCCGCGCAGTTCACTCCTTCGATACGTCCGGCGTGGCGATTCATTGCCGCTCGGATATGAAGCCAGGTGTCATCGGCGCTACCGTCGTTCACCGCGATTACTCGCAGCTTGTGTAGGGGATATGCTGAAGCCACTACGGAGTCCAGAGTGCGTGCCACTTGAGCACCCTCGTTGTAGGCCGGCACGACCACTGTGATGAACGGCAGGCTCGCGTCGTCTGTCGACGGTGTTTCGTGGTAGCGAATCGCAAGTCGCAATCGCCAAACGAGCAGGGCAGCGGCGAGCGCGCCGGTGAGCTCGGAGGCTACCGTCTGCCAACCGGGTCCTCCCCAGGCCGGGCGCCAGGCGACGGACACGGCGAGCCCGATGGCCAAGGTTCCAACGAACCAACCGAGCGCCTGGTCTGGTGTTTTGGTGGCCGGGCCGGCGGCCTCGCCAGCGGTCGAAGCATTGAGAGTCGTTTGAGTCGAAGGGGACGTCATGGCGTCGCGACTTCGCAAGTGACGTGCCAGCGAGAACTTCAAGGTTTTCTCGCAAGAAGCGCGGCTCGCTGGGCTCGCGTCGACGACCGTATCCGGCAAGATTTCCCTGGCACTGAAAAAAGCCCAGAAGGCGAACGGGGAAATTTTCCTCGGCTACTCGAGCGCTCCGGAGGACAGCGGAATGCTAGCGTAGGGTCCCCCCGGGCGGCGCGCAGCCAAAACGCCCCATCTTATCCGCAAGGAACCAACATGAGCGAAGCCCGACTGCGAGTCCTGGTAGTCGACGATGAGCTAGCGATGCGCGAGGTGCTCGCAGCGCGGATCGGCGCTTGGGGTCACGCAGTCGAGCTGGCGGCGAGCGGCGCGGAAGCCCTCGCGCTCGTCTCGGCGTTTGACCCTCACGTGGTTATCTCGGACCTGGTGCTCCCTGACACTACGGGTATCGAGCTTCTGCCTGAGCTGTGTCCCCCCCGCAGTGAACGCCAGGCGTTGATCATCACGGCCTACGGGACCATCGATCGCGCCGTGGAGGCGATGAAGAACGGCGCAGTCGACTTTCTCACCAAGCCCCTCGACTACGTCGCCTTGCGCGGCCGCTTGGAAGACGCCAGGCAGGCCCAGCTGGGGCAGCGCATCACGCCGCCTGGTGACGCTCCGCCCCGACCCTTCACGCATTTGGTCGGAAGCTCCGCGGCGCAGACGGCGTTGCTTGGCTTGATGCAGAGCGTCGCCGCGACCAACGCGACCGTCCTGATCGTTGGGGAGAGCGGAACGGGGAAGGAGCTGGTGGCTCGCGCCCTACACGACGAGAGCGGCCGTAGCGGCGAGTTCGTGGCGGTCAACGCTGCTGCGATCCCCTCTGGCCTCACGGAGGGCGAGCTGATGGGTCACTCGAAGGGTGCGTTCACCGGTGCCTCTGAGGATCGCCCGGGCCTGTTTGAACAGGCACACCAAGGCTCACTCTTCCTCGATGAGATCACGGAGATGCCAGTTGCGCTCCAAGCGAAGCTGCTACGCGTGATCGAACACGGGAGCGTCCGCAGGCTCGGCGGACGTCACGAAATCAGCTGCGACGTGCGCATCGTCGCGGCCACCAATCGGGATCCACAGGCGGCTGTGGACGCAGGTTTTCTCCGCGCGGATCTATACTATCGCTTGAACGTCGTACGCCTGGATGTGCCCCCCCTCCGCGAGCGCCAGAGCGACGTTCCAGTCTTGGTCCAGCACTTCATCCGGGAGTGCAATCGACGACACAACGCGCAGGTTTCCGGCATTAGTGAGCGGGCCCTGCTTGCCTTGGTCGAGTACGACTTTCCAGGCAACGTGCGCGAGCTGAAGAACTTGATCGAACGCGGGGTGTTGCTGACTCGAGAGGGCTCGCTCGATCTGCCTGCTCTCGGACCATTGAACCGCGTCCAGCCATCCCTTCCGCGCGGCATCGTCCTTCCCGGCAGAGTCACCAGCGCTGAAGCCGAGCGGATCTTGATCCTCGAGACGCTGAAGCAAACCGGGAACAACAAAGCGGAGGCCGCGAGGCGCCTCGGCCTCGACGTCAAGACCATCCGCAACAAGCTGAGGACCTTCGATCCTCCGGATCCCATCGCGTGAGCAGAGTGCCCCCATGAGAGTCGCGACCCGCATGTCCCTCGGCTCGATCTTGGCCCTCCTCCCCCTAGTCGCCTTGCTGGCATACTTGCTCGGTCGCGTTCAGCACCTCGCGGAGGAGAGTCATGAGGCGAGCGCTAGTTTCCGCGTCGCAGCGCGAGTGCTCACGCTCATTCAGCGCCTCGACCCACTAGAAGAGTACGCGCGCAAGCATGCGGTTACGCAGGATGGGCGCTACGCGGCGCGCTATTCCCGCACTCACGAGGCAATCGCTCAGGAACTCGAAGTCCTTCACGGGCTCGCGCTCCGCGACGCCGAGACCGCGGCGCTCGCCCGCTTCGAACAGCAGTGGAAGCGGCTGCCGAAGACGCCTCCCAAGGACGCCACTCCGAAGCGTCAGGCCAGACTCGCCGCAGACGTGGCCGACCTGAAAGTTGCCGGGCACGCGATCATGGACGCGACGCAATCCGGGGTCAGCGCACGAGCGGAACGAGCACTCGGGACGTCCAAGCGCACGGCCCGACTGGCGTGGGGCGTGACCGCGCTCGCGCTCTCGCTGACCGCCATCGGCTTTTGGGTGACGCTACGTGGGATCCAGAAGCCAATCAAACGCCTGAGCTCCGCGACACGGGAAGTAAGCCTTGGACGCTTCGACCGCCGTGTGGATCCCGGCGGAAGCGATGAGCTGGTCGAGCTGTCCCACGCCTTCAACCGCATGGTGTCGGACCTGTGGGAGCTGACCCGCAAGCGCTCAAAGCTGCTCGCCCAAGTCTCTCACGACCTGAAGACGCCCCTAGTCTCGATCCAGGAAACCAACGGGCTGCTGCTCGATCGGATCCCCGGCGAGCTAACCCCCGAGCAAGAGCGCCTGCTCACCCTGAACTCCCAGGCCGCCGATCGGCTCTCGGGGTTACTGACGGACCTACTCGACCTTGCGAGGCTAGAGGCGGGCGTGCGCTACCAACTCGACACCGATGATCTAGACGCTTTGTTGCGACGCGCCTTGGGAGAATTCGAAGCGAGGGCACGCGATCGCGGCGTGACGCTCAGCCTCCAGAGTCCAGGCGTGCTGTTGTTGAGCTGCGACGGCCAACGGCTGCTCCAGTTGGTCAGCAACCTGCTCGACAACGCACTGAAGTTTACTCCCCAAGGAGGGAGCGTGCAGCTGGTGCTACGCGTCGCCAATGAGCGAGAGGCACCCGAGGCCCCCCAATCCTGGCTGAAAAAGGACCGCGCGCCGCGCTATGCCCTGATCAGCGTGCGGGACTCGGGGCCGGGCATCCCAAAGACGGAGCTCGAACAGATCTTCGACGACTTCTTTCAAGGTCAGGCGCGTACCGACCCCGCGCCGAGGCGGGGCGTCGGGCTCGGGCTGGCGATCTGCCGCGAAATCGTCGCGGCTCATCAAGGCGCCATCTGGGCGCGCAATGCAGATCCCGGGGCTGAGCTGTTCGTCTTGCTCCCGTGCCTCGCACAGCAACCCCAGCGCTCCTCCCCCAACCCCATGCTCCCTCGGCCCACATTACCGTCAGGAAACGCTGTATGAGTGCCAAGCTCGGCGGCGTGCCCGGTTCCGCCTACCTCGCGCTGCTGGCGCTCGCCCTGGTCAGCGCCTGCGCTAACACTCAACGAGCCGGCTGGGCCGGGGACGCCTACTACCAACGAGGCGACTACACCGCCGCGACGGTCGCTTACCAAGTACAACTCTCCGAGCCGGAAGAACGAGAGGACCGCAGCGGCGCGTTACTGCGACTGGGCCTGTCGTACCTGACACTCTCGACTGCCGAGGCCGACGCGCGCGCCGAGTACGTGTTCCTCGAGTTGATCGCGACCTATCCCGACTCTGCGAACGCACAGAGCGCACGCATCGCTCTGACGCGCTTGAAGCGGGCCCGACAAAGCGAAACAACGCGAGCGAACGACCAAGTACGCATCGCGCGCCTGCAGCTCTTGCTCGGTGCCTACAAGCGACAACTCAGCCGCACACGAGAGCGCCTGGCGGACTATCGAGAGGCGAACTCCGAGGCCAGCAGCGAACGCACAGCTCTCGTGAAGGAAATCGAAGGCCTGAAACTCAAGGCGAAGCAGCAAGGAGAGCGCATCGAAGCTCTCAGCAAGCAGCTCGATGCGATCAAGCGCATCGACTTGGACCGGCAATCGGACTAGCTCCGCCTCCACGAAGCGGCACCTCCCGGACAAACCCCATAGTCCGCCGAAACGCGGCTGTAGTAGCCTGCCGTCAGGGTTTGGTGTGGCAGTTTACTCGGGACAAGTCGGCGCGTGCTTCTGGACGTGCGTGATCGGGGCGTTCAGCGACGAGGAGGCTGAGGCGTTTGCGGAGGGGATCCGCCGGCTAGGTGAACTCACACGAAGCCAGGACGTGGTGGTGTTGGATATCTGCCACGACATCCCACTGCCCAAGCCCATGCACCGCAAGCTGCTCGCCGACGCGGTGGCGGCCATCCCCGACACGAGTCACGTGGTGGGCCACGCCCTGGTGTCGAATTCCACGGTGGCTCAGGGCGTGATGACAGCCATCAACTGGTTCGTGAAGCCTGCATTCCCGGAGAAAGTGTTCCGTGACCCGCGCTCCGGTCTCGCATGGCTCAGCGCGCAGCTACCCAGCGTCAATCCACGGCGGGTACTAGATGCGATCGTTCAAGATGTGCCAGATTTCGAGCGCTTGCGCTGGAAGTAGCGCACCCTGAGGCGCAACACCTCGAGCTCCGGCGGGGGCGAATCGAGCCCATCACATTGCCACGCGGCATAACCTTCGCTGTCCCCAAGGTCCCAATAGTGAAGCTTCCCGGCCCAGCTCCACGGGTCCTCCTGAAACACGAGCGCCAGATCCGCAGCGTCCCACTGGCAGAAGTAGCGATCGACCAAGTCGAGCGCACTGCGATTCGGTCGCGCGAGCTGCACGAGCCCAGCGGCGATCGCATCGAGCATCAAGTCGAGCTGCGGATCGCCGGCCCGCAGCGCAGCGAGCTCGCGCTTAGTGAGCGCCAAGGTACCTCCACACAAGCGCAGCGAGCGTCAGCCCCAAGGCGCCCCGCCAGATCGCGTGGTGCAGGAGCTGCTTGTACAGCCCCTGCTGCTCGAAGGCGTTCGTCACGGCGCTTGCGCTGGTGCGCCTCAGCGGCACCCAGTACCCCACGGCAATGACCGCTCCAACCGCACCGACGAACCACAGCCCAACGAACGCGCCATCTGCGCAGAGCCACGCCAGCGCGCCGAGCACCACCAGGCACTCCGAGGCCCGACGAGCGGCCACGTTACCGGCGACGCTCGCGAGGGTGCGCTTGCCCCCCGCCCGATCACTCTCCTCGTCGGAGAGTCCGCTCGCCACCGCGCTGCTCAGGCTCAGCAAGGCGAACCCCAGGAGCGGCCACAGCCAGGGGGACCACCCGCGCCCGGACTGCAGGTAGAAGTTGAAGTAAGGCAGCGCCACACCGACGCCGAGCATCTCGAGCGCCTCGCCGCCCCCGCGGTAGTTCAACCGCAAGGGGGGCAAGCTGTAAGCCACGAACACCAGCAGACACCCGAGCGCCATCCAGCTGATCCCCGGACGCGGCACGCCGAGTCCTGCGAACAGCCACTCCGCAGCGCAGGCACACAGCATGCCCAGTGCGCCCGCGCCTAGGCCAGCCAAGAGCAGGGCCCGCGAACTGAGGATGCCATCTGGAATCGTCTTTGGACTGCAACCGTGGGGAAACATGTCGCGCTTGATGCGGTCTACGCCTTGATCGCCCCAGTCGTTGAGGAAGACGATGAACGCGAGATCGCACAACGTGAACAGCACCCCCAGCGCTAGCCCGAGCCAGGACACCCGCGGGGCGGCGACCACGCCGAGGCCTTGGCCGAGCACGCAGGGCACGAGCAACTTGGGCCAGCTGCCTGGCTTGAGCGCATAGCGCCAGCGCTGCCACGTGCTCCAGCTCGCGAAGTCCACGAGCTTCTCCTACCCGGAGGCGGCGCGCAACGCACCCCACTTGTGCATGTCGCTTGCTTCGGCTACCCACAGCACATGCTGCAGCGCTGGCTGGTTGGGCTGTTTGCCCTGGTCTGCCTCGTGAGTTGTCATCGCACGGAGCAGCTCACCCCGCGCTCATTGCTCGACGCGGCGCGAGAGGACCGCTTAGCCGCGTTCAGCCGCTACCGTGAGCGCGTGTTGCAGCTCGACGGGGTGGTCGTCGACCGCAGCTGGGAGAAGAGCGGCGATCGGCGCATCCCTTTGCTCGTGATGCGCGACTCCACGCAGCCGAGCTCTGGCCTCGTGCTCTGCTATTTCGGCGAGAGCGATCTCGACCCCGTCGCGCAGACACCCGTGAATGTGTTCGTGCGGGTGCGCGGCACATTCAAGGAATTCATCCAGGCCAAAGGTGAGCTAGCGGCGCTGTTCCATGACTGCCAGTTCCGCGAGTAGATCCACAGGGAAGCGCTAATCCACGGGGAAGCGCAGTGCCGCCTCTTCGAGAGGCACTCGAAGGGCGTTCACCACGTAGCTCACCATGCGATAGAGCCCCGCCAGCACCACGCACTCCACGAGCTGTTCGGCGCTAAAATG
>JBFXBK010000162.1:0-18557 GCA_050183255.1 Polyangiaceae bacterium
GCTCCGAAAACGTGACTTCAAGGTTCCGCAGTCGGATCATGTGTCGTGGCAGGCCTTCGAGCCTCACAAGGACGCAGAAGCCAACAGAGCTGCAGCGAGATACGAACCGGCCGGTTCTGATCTCTCCGTAAACTGGGAGGACGAGCCGGAAGCCATGGCGGCTCTGCGTCGTGACACCACCAACGCGCAGTTTGGTGTGGCCCGGGTGATGACCGAGAGTCTTAGGATGCTTCGTGACGGTCCGAACGGGTACCCTCAGCTTCGATGGGAGCGGCGCGAGATAGGCCATCCTCGCAACCCCTACCATGGGAATATCATCTACCCCGCCGGCGTCCCCCGCCATGTTCACAAGGCCTATGCCAACGCTGTTGCTGTGTGGGCCCGCGTGGTGCCCGAAGACGAGACCTGACGCTCGTATCCGCGGGGCACGACGTGCCGTGGCTACGGCTCGTAGCCACTCCGTTCTCTCGAGCACTCAGCTTCCCCGCCTACGTGCCCGGAATCTCTTGCGCGCCACAGAGGATTCGAACCTCTGACCTTCGGCTCCGGAGGCCGACGCTCTATCCAGCTGAGCTAGTGGCGCAGAGGTTGGCGGGTGTAGCGCAACCGGCTGGGTTTTCAAAGCGAATGGGGGCGGCCGTGGTGGTGGGTCAGTGTGGGCGGCGGATCTGAGGCATTTTTGGCTGGATTTGCCTTTGGGGGGCGGGAGAGGGAACCTGTGGGCTGGCTGGATGTCTGGGGACCCCATGGCGAGAAGGCTGGAATATGGCAGCGCTGTGCTCCTGCTGGCGGGGCTGGGTTCGGCCTGCGCCAGTGCGCCGGTGAAAGCGCCCGCGACGGTGGCGGTGGCAGCCGCGATCGAGAGCGACAGCGATGACGCGGCGCCGAGTGATCGGCCGTATCGTGGCGCGCCGACGTGTCGGGTACGCGACGCCGAGCTCGAGCATTCCGTGGAACTCAAGCTCTCCAGGGGCGGAGCCAGCGTGGCCACGATTCAAGATGGCGCGAGCAATCTCGAGCTCGGCAAGGAGCCGCTGATGCTCGAAATCGAGGGTGGAGGCGTGCTGCTACGCACTCCATATAACCCCGAGGAAACGCCCCTCCGACTGCGGGAAGCGATCGCGCTCAAAGGCGTGTTGACACCCAAGGCCGAAGCGGCGGTGGAGTGGGTCGGGGGACTGCCGAACCAGGCTCAGCGCATTCGTTTCCGTAGTGAAGTGGCGACGGGTTTCGAAGTCACTGACCAGGTCGCCTGCTCCGCGCTCACGCTGCACATGGCGGACTACACGGTCCCCGTGCCCGAAGGCGACCCCGGCATCTGGCTCAAGGGGCGCATCAGCGTTCGCGAGACACCAGGGGCGGAGCCGGGCCTGGTGTTCGATGCGCCGTCGGGGCTCGCGGCGACGGAGCTCGAACGCAAAGGCGGCTACGTACGTATCCTCGTGGATTCAGAGTTGGACGTGCTCCAGGGCTGGGTGCCTGAGGCTGTCGTGAATCCCTCGCCGGGACTGATCGGCAGCATCGGGCGCGGCTTTGGGGTCGGTGGGCTTGGGATGCGCGGCGCTTCACATATCTACTACACGCGCTGCGACAAGGAGCTCAAGCTGTTCGCGAAGGTAGGCGACGAACAGGGAGAGGTCGGAGTGATCTATCCGCAGACGCGCTTCGAGATTGAAGGCGCGGAGCCCGGCGCGCACCCGGGCTTCACTGAAATCGATCTTTGGCAGGGACGTATCATGCCCGCCGAGGGTGCGATGTTCTTGGTCTACTCCGACGAGCTCGAGAGCGGCTGCAGCCACTAGCGCTTCGGCTCGGTCCGGCGGACTACAAACGCATGGTCAGGTTCGAGGCGCGGTGTTAGTCCCGCAGCATGCCAAGCTTCGACACGGGTGACTTGCGCTGGCGCATGGCGTCTCGCTGCGTGTGGTTGTTGGTCGCGCTCGTCGTGGGTTGTCGCGAGGATCAAGCGCCGGTCACCAAGCATCCGACGCCCAGCGCTCACGCTGCCCAAGCATCCGCTTCTGCGTCAACGCCTCATGCGGCAGCAAGCCACGCAGCGCCGAGTGCGTCGGAGGCCAAGGGACACGGGGTCGCTTCGGCTGCCCCCAGTGGTGACCTCACCCCCCCCAAGAAATCCGTCGCCGCAGAGGAAAAGACTTGGGTGTGGAACGACACGCCCATCGGGGAGATGCAGGTCGTTATTTCCGTGCCGAAACACTTGGAGGGCGAGAAGCTCCCAGTGTTGATCACGATGCACGGGCTGGGGGAGGCGAGGAAGGGGCCGGCCAAGGGCGCGCGAGGCTGGCTCGACGACTACGATCTGGCGAAAGCGGAGGCGCGCTTGGCCTCACCCCCGCTCACGACCCAAGATCTCCAAGGCTTCGCCGGGGAGCGCCTCGAGGTATTCAATCAAACGCTCAAGGATGAGCCCTACCGCGGCCTCATCGTGGTGATGCCGTACACGCCGGACATCCTCAAGGGCGACCGCCCGTTCAGTCTCGCTGAGCCGCTGGCTAGTTTCCTTGTGGATAAGCTCTTGCCGCGCGTCTACAAGGAGACGCCTGCGATTGGTAGCGTGGCGAGCACCGGCATCGACGGCGTGAGCCTCGGTGGCCGCGCTGCGCTGCTGGTGGGCTTGTCACGCCCAGAGGCGTTTGGTGCGGTCGGCGGCTTGCAACCTGCGTTCGACCAGAAAGACGCGCCCGAGCTCACCCGTCGCGCCCTCGAGGCACGCAAGAAGAACCCCACCTTTCAGCTGCGTCTGCTCACGAGCGTCGGCGACTACTTTCTCGGGTCGACCAAAGCCATCAGCCAAGCCTTCGACGAAGCCGACGTGTTCCATTCGCTCGTGATCGTGCCCGGCGATCACAGCTACAAGTTCAACCGCGGACCTGGCGCCTACGAGCTCTTGATGTATCACGACCGCGTGCTGCGCGGCCGTCCGCCAGTGTAGCGCCGTCAGCGTCGCAAGTGGGTTTGGGGGGAGAGGTCAACCGACCTAGGCATAGGGGTCCGTCGCCAGCAGCTCCACGAGGGGCATCAGGCCACGTCCCACGCCATGCACGAACTCGACGCCGGCGCGCGTCGTTCCCCGAGGATCCACCAGCTCCGACCAGGCGACCCGAGCTTCGAGCTGAAGCGGATCCCACAGATTGGGTGCGTCGACCAGGATCACGAGCTGCGTGCCTCGGGTCACCGGGTCCGGCAGCTCGACGCAGGCGCCACCTACGCCCAGATCGACGATCCAGCCTTCACGACGCCAGTTGGAGTCGTCCGCGCGAACTTGGGCGCGGAGCCTGACTTTGCGGCGCCCGAAGGCGCGGAAGTGATCGCGGGGCGGCAACGGGGGCCCAGCTTATCACGAAGGATTCGGCCGCTGGCTTGGCCCATGTGTTCAGTGGTGGATGCACTTCGCTAAGCGTCCTCGGGAGCGCCCAGGACGACCCGTTCCGGTGGATGTCGGAGGGGAAAATCCAAGCGTTCTTCATCCTGACTGGCCGCGGTGGGCGCTTGTGCAAGGACGTGTCAGGGTTCCACGGACGGCTTGCAGAGAGTGGGAAACGCCGGACGGCTCCGGTAGGATACCGCTGCGATCGTGCCCGGAAGCCCGAATCCCTCGCTGGTTTTCAGCGCACCTTTCCGGGCGAGCGTAGTAAAGCTTGGAAGCGGGTCCACGTACCCGCGACGGTTCGCTCGAAGAGTGAGCCGAGATGGAAACAGCGCTCCTTCGAGCGCACGCAGCAGTCAGTTCAGGCGCGAGTCGTAGCGCCGGAGGCTTTGATGGCACAGGACACCCGCAAGGATCCACGCGCGAAAGTGCTCACCATGACGGTCCGCTACAAGAGCGCGACCATCGATGAGTTCATCGAGCACCACTCCCACGACGTCAGTCGCGGTGGCATCTTCATCAAGACACCTTCTCCCTTCCCGTCCGGCACCCTGCTCAAGTTCGAGCTGAAGATCGCTGAAGAACAGAAGGTGATGCAGGGCGTTGGTCGCGTAGTGTGGAAGCGCGAAGCCGGCGAGTCTGGATCGGATTCCCCAGCCGGGATGGGCGTCAAGTTCATCAAGATCGACAACGAGTCCAAGGGCGTCATCGATCGTCTAGTGGGCGCACAGACCGGCGATAACCAGTACGACGCCGGCGCTGGGGGAACTCCGGCACCCGCTGCCGCCGCTAGCGTGAAGCCCGCCGCTGCAACTCCGGCGCCTGCAGCAGATCCAGCGCCCGCAGGCGGTTTCGCCCGCAAGGCGACCATGATCGGTCTCGGCGCCGTGGGCGCAAAGAAGAAGGAAGAGCCGGCTCCCCCCGCAGAGGAAGAGTCCAGCTTCTTCCCGAAGTCCGAAGGCGATCCCGAGCAGCCGCCGCCCGAAGACCGCACGGTAATGAAGCAAGCAGCAGAGCTGCTGCAGGATGCACTCCGCGAAGCTGGCGGCTCCATGGAGGAGCTCGGCACGCCTGAGCCCAAGCCCGAGCCGAAGGAAGAGCCTGCCGCGTCGGACGAGGACGAAGACGACAAGGAGACCGCGAAGGCTCCCGCCGTTGCTCCGAAGGACGAACCGAAGCCCGAGTCCGTGGTCGAGAAGGCGCCTGAGCCCAAGCCTGAGCCGAAGAGCGAGCCGAAGGTGGCCGCCGCGGCTTCGGTCAAGGAAGCGCCGAAGGTGGAGAAGGCTGCAGCCAAGCCTGCCGCCGCGAAGCCTGCCGCTGCGAAGGCCGCCGACGCTCCTCAGCCGTCCAGCGTGTTCCCGGTACAGGAGAGCTCCGGCGGCGGAAAGGCGATCATCCTCCTGCTCGGAGTCGCCGCGGCAGCCACCCTGATCTACTACTTCACTCGCACCAGCGCGCCGGAGACGCCTGCGCCTGTCCCCACGGAACCGGCAGCGGTCACCGCGACGGCGCCCTCAGCGGAGCCGACCGCGGAGGAGCCAAAGGCCGACGCAGCGCCTGAGGCCACCGATGCCGCCGCCGCGAGCGCGGACGCGGACACCGCTGCGGCGCCGAGCGCCAGCGCCGAGGAGCCTAAGGAAGAGCCCAAGCCCGAGCCTAAGGAAGAGCCGAAGCCCAAGCCTGAGCCGAAGCCCCAGCCGAAGCCGCAACCCAAGCCGCAGCCAAAGCCGCAGCCCAAGCCGACGGCGACGGCGGAGCCCACCGCTGCGCCCACGGCCGCTCCGACGCCAGCACCGACGCCTACCCCAGCACCGACGCCGAAGCCCCAGCCGAAGCCCCAGCCAACGGGTGGCAGCGACAACCCCTACTGAGTTTCCTTGAGGAAATGATTGAAGGGCGTGCTTCCAGCGCGCCCTTTGGCTTTTTGTTCGTTTGAGCGCTGTGCTTCTTGCAGCGCCTACAGGTCTTGCAAGAACGGATTGATGCGTTGCTCGAGACCGATCTGGGTGTCCGGGCCGTGCCCTGGCACGACCCGCGTCGCTACGTCCAGGGTCATCAGCTTTTGCTTGAGCGAGCGCTGGATCGTCTCGAAATCACCGCCCCATAGGTCGGTGCGCCCGATGCTGCCTTGAAACAGCGTGTCGCCGCTGAAGAGCACCTGCTCGTCGTCATGCTTCAGCAAAAACGACACGCTGCCCGGCGTGTGCCCAGGGGTGTGTAAGACGCCGAGTTCGTACTTGCCTGCCCGCAGGTTGAAATCGTCCACCAGCGTCCCCACCAGGTCGGCCTTCTCGGGCATCTTGATCCCCAGCATCGACGCTTGGACCGGCAACATGTCGTACAGAAAGCGATCGGCTTCGTGGATGTGTGCCTCGGCTCCGGAGCTTTTCTGGAGCGGGCACGTGGCGCCTACATGGTCGATGTGGGTGTGGGTGTGGACAATCGCCGTTACCTTGAGCTGATGCTCGTTCAGTAGCGCTTCAATCGCGGGGAAATCTCCGCCTGGATCGATACAGATGGCTTGCCGCGCGTCGAGATCGGCCACAATCGAGCAGTTGCATCCCAAGGGGCCCACAGGAAAGCTGAAGATCGCCACGCCGGGCGTATACCATGCGGCGCGATGCGCAGCGCGATCGAGACTGCGCACCGCGGTCGAGACTGCGCACTGCGGCTGCGACTGCGTAACAGCCGTCCACCTGCCCACGAACTCTCTGACTCAGATCGCTTAGACTTCGCCGCTTTATGCCCCCTCCGGACGACTCCCTACCGCACGACGACCCTCGTATTGGGACCGTGCTCTCAGAACGCTATCGCCTAGACACACTGCTCGGAGAGGGAGCGATGGGCCGCGTCTACTCCGCGGAGCACGTGATGATGCGCAAGCGCGTCGCGGTGAAGGTGCTGCACTCCGAGCTCACGCGGGTGCCGGAGGTGGTGGGTCGCTTCGAGCGCGAAGCGATGGCGGCGGCGAATATCGATCACCCGAACGTCGCAGCGGCGACGGACTTCGGGAAGCTCGAGGATGGATCGATCTATCTCGTGCTCGAGTTCGTCGAGGGACGCAACTTGCGCGACGAGCTCAAGGGTGGTCCCGTGAGCGTAGGTCGCGCCCTCCACATCACGCGCCAGATGGCGGGAGCGCTCGCAGCGGCTCATGCTCTCAACATCGTCCATCGCGATCTCAAGCCAGAGAACGTGATGCTGGTGAAGAAGGCCCATGATCCGGACTTCGTGAAGGTGCTCGACTTCGGCATCGCGAAGGTGCCGCTGGATGCTGCCGCGACGCCAGGGAGCCAGGCAGGCAGTGCGATCACTCGCGTCGGCATGGTGTTCGGTACGCCAGAGTACATGGCTCCCGAGCAGGCGCTCGGTAAGGAGGTTGATAACCGCGCGGATATTTACGCGCTGGGCGTGATATTGTTTGAGCTGATCTCTGGCTTGCGTCCCTTCGACGACAAGGACGAGCTGGGAGTGCTGGGCCAGCAGCTGTCGAAGCCTGTGCCTCGGCTTGCTGATCGCGTCCCTGGCACGGTTGCCCCGGAGGCGGTGGAATCCCTGCTCCAGCGTCTACTCCGAAAAGAAGCCTCTGAGCGACCGAACCAGGCGCTCGAAGTGGCGCGCGCATTGGACGGCCTGCTCGCCCAGATCGCGCCAGAGCTGATGACCGTGGTGCCGGGTTCGATCCCTGGGACGGCCTCCTACCCCGGAACCGGATCCTACCCCGGCATAGGTCGCTTCCCGTCCAGCGCCAGCCTGCGCGCGGTGTCGACGGTGGCTCAGTTCAACAAGGACACACCGGCTCCAGCCGAGACGGAGCCGGCGCCCGTGGCCGCTGCCACCCTGGCGTCTGACAGCCCGCGGCCACCGCTCACGAGCGCGCCAGACTTTGACCCGGCTTTCCCTGCGGCAGCGCCAGGGAAAGCGGGCGGGACCTCCGAGGACTGGTTCGAAGGCGTTCGCTCCAATCTCCCACCAAAGCTCCAGGAGCTGCCGAAGGCTGTCTTGATTGGTGTGCCGGTTGCGGTGTTGGGGGTTGGAATATTGGTGTTGCTCCTGCTCGTGGGCGCCGTGGCCACCCACTCTCCCGAACCTGCCGCGAGCACCAGCGCGGCGGCGTCAGGGGAACCGAAGGTCGAGCCCAGCAACCAGGCGAGCAACGAAGAGATCGTCTCCGCAAGGAAAGAAGGCGTCGAGGCGCTGGAGAAGTTGAGCAAGACCTATCCCGACGACACCACCGTCATGCTCGAGCTGGCGCGCGCCTACGCGCTGAAAGAGCGTCGTTCGGACGCGGTAGAGGTCATCGACAAGGCCGTCCAGAAGAATCCCGATTCTCGCAAGGATCCAGGTGTTGCGAGCACGCTGTGGGTCGCAGCCCAGGACGAAAAGAGCCAGGACCAAGCCTTTGCGCTGCTCCAAGGCGCCATGGGGGAAAAGGGCGCCGACATCATCTACGACCTCGTCACCACCGATGGCGTGAAGCACAAAGTGGTGGCGCGCGCGGAGAAGTGGCTGGCAAGTGAGCAGTTCCAAAAGAACTCCTCACCTGCCCTGAACATCGCCGTCGCGCTACGCACTGCCAAGAGCTGCGGCCAGAAGCACGGCTTGTTGTTGCGTGCGAAGAACGTGGGCGACAAGCGCTCGCTGCCGTACCTCCACCGCTTCGCCACGCCCACGGGCTGCGGCCGAGGCGGCCGTAGTGACTGCAACCCCTGCATGCGCAAGGACGACCTGCTCAAGCAGGCGATCGAGACGATCGAAAAGCGATCGGGAACCTGAGGTTCAGTTCGTTGCCTGGGGCTTGCGCCCGAGCTGCTTGTCCTTCAGCGCGCGTTTGATCACTTTCCTGAACTTGCTGTACGGCTGCGCGCCGGAGATGAAGTAGCCACCAATGACGAACCCGGGTGTCCCGTTGATCCCCAGCTGGTCGGACATCACCTTCTCCGCTTGAATCGAGGCTCGGTGGGTGTGCTGATCTAGGGCGTCGTTGAACTGCTGCATGTTCACGCCCTCTTTGGCGGCGAGCTGCTCCAATACGTCACGCCCAATCCCCGTCTTCTGAGCGTCGAACACTGCATCGATGAAGTGCCAGAAGGCCTTCGCGCCCTTTTGCTTGAAGACTTCCATCGCGGCCTCGGCGGCTGGCTCCGCATCCTTGTGGAAAGGTAGAGGGAGATTGTGCCAGACGAACTGGACCTGGTTCTTGAAGTCCTTCTCCACCCGGGCGAGCGTCGGGTTCGCGCGGCTGCAGAAGGGGCACTGTAGATCGCTGAAGATGTGGATCCGAACGCCGTTCTTCGGTCCCTTGGTCGGGTTGGCGCTCGTCGGCGCGGGGACCTGCTTCACTTCGAAGGGGTCGCCCTCCTTCGCGCTCTTCATCAGGTGGTCATAGTACTTACCCCGCGGAAGCGTTGAGCCGACCGCCGCCTTGGCCAGGGCGAGCTGTTCGTCGATCAGCTTCTCGAAGGTCTCGAGAGGCTGTGCGCCAGAGAGGCGCCGCCCGTTGATGAAGAAGTGTGGGGTGCCGCTGGCTTTCACGTCGTCTGCGAGATCCTGGTCTTCTTCGATCACCTTCTTGTGCAGCGAAGCGGTGATGGCTTGCTTGGCGCGTACGGGGTTCAACCCAGCCTGCTTGGCGATGCCGAGCAGATCCGCGTCTTCGAGGCTTGGCTGAGAGTCGAACAGCAGGTCATGCACCTGCCAGAAGCCTTTATTGCCCTTCTCCTTGTACGCCTCGATGGCCAGGTTCGCTGCTGGCTCCGCTCGATTGTGGAACGGCAGCGGCTTGTGCTTGAACACGAGGCGGACGTCGTCGCCATACTGCTTCCGGATTTCCTCGAGTGTGGCGTCGACGCGTTTGCAGAATGGGCACTGGAAGTCGCTGAACTCCACGATGGTAACCAGCGCGTCCTTCGGCCCCAGGCTGGGTGAGGTGCCGACTGGCACCTTCCAGATCGCCGTGTCCTCCGGTTCCGCGGCGCGCGCAGGCCGTGGCTTTGGCGCTTCATAGTTCGTGGTGACACGCTTCGCATAGACCTGCGAGTCAGGCACGCCGAGACCGCGGACGGCGATTAGCTCCGCATCAATTACCTCGCGGAAGCGTTCGATCGGCTGTGCGCCGCCGAGTTCCACGCCGTTGATGCGGAACGCCGGGGTTCCGTTGACGCCGATCTTGTCCGCGAGCTCCATGTCCGCGTCGACTTGGCGCTGGGGCTCTTCGCTCTCGAGCAGGCGCTTCAAGACTCGCGGGTCGAGCCCGGCTTCTGCCGCTCGCATCACGAGGCTGTCGGTGTCGAGCTGGCGTTGCTCGCGATACAAGCGCGCCGCGAACTGGAAGAACGCTTCATCGCCAAGCTGCGTCAGCACCGCCTGGGACACGAGCGCCGCGGGCAGCGCGTCCTTGTGGAAGGGCAGCGGCTTGTGCTTGTAGACGACGCGCAGCTTCTTCGGACCGTACTCGTCCATCAGCTGATGCAGCGTCGGCTGAACTCGTGCGCAGAATGGGCACTGGAAGTCACTGAACTCGACGATCGTGACTGGGGCCGTGGGTGAGCCCCACACTGCGTCATCCGTATCCACGGGGATCTCGTTGGAGGTCGGTTGGGCGGAGCGCATCACCGGACCCGCCGAGACGGCGGTTGGTTCCTGCCCGTAGCCTTCGTCGCCGCCGCTCGCGACGTCGATCTGCGTCGCTGCCTTGGGCTGCTGCTGACTAGCAGTCGGGGAGCAGCCGACTAGGAGTGCTGCGAGCAACGTCGTGAGCCGTGCGAGGCGACTCAGCGCACCGCGAAGCTGTTGATCGGATCGGTTCATCATGTCTTCTAGATTCCAATGCCGCTCGGCGCTGGGTTAGTCCCGGTCGCTTCGCCGTGCGTCCTCACTCACTGGTTGAGCCTCGCACAAAAACGCATGAGTGCACCCATCGGGTCTCTGAAAACGTGATCTACCGCGCGTCATTGCTTGGTTGTGCTCGGCGTACATGCTCCGCGCGGAAAGGCGATCGTCGACACATGCAGCATCATCACGCGAAAAGAAAGAGCCGCGAGGCACGTGACCCCGCGGCTCTTCTCAAGCGCGCATCACGAAGATGCGCGCTCTGTTGTTCGCTTTACTTGGCTTCCTTGAGGGCCATGTCGATGGCCTTCTTGAACGCCGCGAAAGGCTGCGCGCCGCTGATGAAGTAGCCATTGACGGTGAACCCGGGGGTGCCGTTGATGCCCGCGTCGTTGCCGGCCTTCTTGTCGGCTTCGACGGCTGCGGCGTGGGTGTGCTGATCGAGAGCTGCCTTGAACTTGGTCATGTCGAGACCCTGCTCCTGGGCGATGGACTCCAGGGTCTCGCGACCCAGACCCTTCTGCTGACTCTCGAAGAGCGCCTTGTGGTACTTCCAGAAGCCGGCGTCGCCCTTTTGAGCCTTCGCCTCACGAGCGGCCTCGGCAGCCAACTGCGCATCCTTGTGGAAAGGCAGGGGCAGGTCGCGCCACACGATCTTGACCTTGCTTCCGTACTCCTTTTCGACCTGGTCGATGGTGGGCTCGACGCGGCTGCAGAAGGGGCACTGGAAGTCGCTGAATTGCTGGATCACGACCTTGGCGGCCTTGTTGCCCTTGACCGGTGCAGTCGCGGGAGGAGCCGAAACGTCCTTCTTCTCCGGAGGCGGCGGCTCTTTGCCGTTCTTCATGATCTCGTCGTAGACCTTGGCCTTCGGCGTGCCGCCGGCGACCAGCGCCTTGGCCTTGCCCAGCTCCTCGTCGATCAAGCTCTTGAACTTCTCGAAGGGCTGCGCGCCGCTGAGGCGACGACCGTTGATGAAGAAGTGCGGGGTGCCGCGGGCGCCCACGTCTTGTCCGAGCTCGAGGTCGGCCTGGATGGCCTTGTCGTACTTGCCCGACTCGATCGCCTTCTGAACGTCGGCCCAGGAGATGCCGAGCTTCTGCGCGATGGCTTCGAGATCCGCGTCCTCCAGCTTCGGCTGGCTCTCGAACAGCGCTGCGTGCGCCGCCCAGTAGCCGGCGTTGCCCTTCTTCTCCATCGCGACACGAGCCAGCACGGAAGCGGGCTTTGCGCGGGGATGGAAGGGGAGCGGGTTGTCCTTCCACACGACACGGACGTCATCACCGTAGGTCTTCTCGACCTGGCTCATGGTGTCCTCGACGCGCTTGCAGAATGGGCACTGGTAGTCGCTGAAGATCACGATCGTGACGAGCGCGTCTTTCGCGCCCTTGATCGGGTTGTGAGCCTCGACCGGCACCTTCCACACGGTCTTGTCGTCCTCTTCAGGACGCTCGGCCTTCTTGGGTGCGTCGGGAGCCGTCGGGGCTGCCTTGGCGTTCTGAGCGACGAGCTTCGGGTAGACGTCGGCGCGCTTCACGCCGCTGGCGACGAGCTTCTTCGCCTCGGCGAGCTGAGCGTCGATGACTTCCTTGAACTTCTCGTAGGGCTGAGCGCCGGACAGCGTGACGCCGTTGATGCGGAACGCGGGGGTTCCGTTGGCGCCGTTCGCCTTCGCGATCTCCATCTGCTTGTCGACGGCAGCGCTGTAGGTCTTGGCAGCCATGGCGGCCTTGAACTTGTTCACGTCAACGCCAGCTTCGCCGGCCCACGCTTCGTAGTTCGCGTCGTTCAGCGCCTGCTGGTTGGCGAACGCCTTCTCGTGGAACTTCCAGAACGCGTCGTTGCCACCGAGCTTGTACACGGTCTGCGCTGCGTCAGCAGCGGGGCGCGCGTTCTGGTGGAAGGGAAGTGGCATGTTCATCCAAACGATGCGCACGTTCTCTTTGCCGTAGTCTTGCTTGATCTTGGTGATCGTGGGCTCGACGCGGGTGCAGAATGGGCACTGGAAGTCGCTGAACTGGACGATGGTCACGAGCGCGTCGGGGTTACCCCACGACGGGTCGTCAGCGGTGACCGGAATGGCTGCGCTCGCGTGCGAGGCGATTGAGCCGCCCTCAGCGGCCAGGGCGCCTTCGCCCGCGATCTCTACGCCTTTACTCCTGTCGTAGGAGTACATCAGCCCCATCCCTGCAAGGAAGCAGAGGAAGAAGCCGACGATGGCAGTTCCCTTGTTCATTTTTTGTTTCTCCTGATGTTCCTCTCGTATCCGTGAGGACACGAATCTTGCAGGTCTCCCGCCGCGCCCGAGTGGAGCAGTGGCTCCATCAGCGAGACGGAGACCCCTAAGTCGATTGAGCACCCGTCGCAGTCACGCGAAGGGTTCGTGGGGGAGAGGTACGCTTGACCAGTCGCCGCTTGGCGCTTGTCGCACACCTCATAGGCAGCTCTCTACCTTGGACACGGCTCTAGCCCACCAGAAGGCGAACTCGAACTCGATGAGCGGTTCCGCAGGGATTCAGCGGAGCATCATCGGGTGAGCCGTGCACGGGCCGCGCTCAGCTTCGCGGAGGACGGTAGATCTGCGTGGGGTGCTCTACGGGAGCCAGCTCGGGAGCTGGCACCAATGTGAGCAGCACGGGCTGCGGTGCGCCTTGCGCGGCACCGAGCAGAATCACAGCGTGGTCGACTTGCGCCTGAGCCACCCACAACGCCCCCTTGCTAGGTCGGTCGTCGCTGGCACCCACCAGGCGCATCAGATCTTCGGAGCAGGGAGCGCTGAGCTCGTCTCCGCTCGCGCTGCGCAGGGGCGGAGGCGCTTCCACCGTCGTGCCGTCGGCGCCACACATCGGTGCGGGTGGCGGCAGCTGACTCATGTCTTCCGCGGCCAGCGCGGGGGCGGAGCCGAACAGCGTCCAGCTCGCAACGAAGGCAGCAAAGGCGCGCACGCAACGCATCAGCCACCGACGGGTGGCCAAGCTGGATCGGCCGGAAGACGGCCGTTCAGCGCGGTGCGGGTGTTGGTTCAGCCCCTTCAAGCAGTCGCCTCTATTGGCTGGGGAGCATACAGAGCCCCGGCCCGCGAGCAACCGGGAAGCCTGCCTGAGCATTCCCGAACTCGACGTTTTTCCGTCGGAGCGCCTAGGCCCTTACGGCCCCTGGCCCGAAATGCGCTCTCCTTTTTTGACCACTTTATCCTACATCGTGCAGGTTGGGCGCATGGCAGCCTCGAACCCGGCACCTAATGCTTCGAAATCACAGGCAAACTCGTCGCAGCGCGGCGGAACCCTTGGAGGAAGCAAGGCGGCAGACAGCAGCTTCGCCCAGGCGCTGGCCGCTCAGGGACTGCCTCGCCGCTACGCGCACCTGACACTGCTCCGGCAGATCGCTCGCGGCGGGATGGGCGAGGTGTTCCTGGCAACCGCTGGCGGCATCGAAGGCGCCGAGCGTCCCTGTGTGTTGAAGATCATCCGCCGGGACCACGCGGGTGATCGCTCCTTCCTGGCGCGGTTCCTCGACGAGGCGCGCATCCAGGCTCAGCTCCAGCATCCCGGCGTCGCGCAGATCCTGGAGGCGGCGAAGGACGAGGAGGGCAACCCCTACGTCGTCGTCGAGCACGTCGAAGGGCGCAACCTGGGTGAGGTTCGCACCCGCGCCATCCAGCTCAAGCTCGACATCGGCTGGGCCGACGCGGTCGCCGTGGCGGTGACGCTCTCCGACGCACTGGCGCACGTGCACGAGCGCACTGACGCTGACGGCAAGCCCCTGGGCATCGTGCACCGCGACCTCAGCCCTCAGAACGTGATGGTTGGCTACGGCGGTGACGTCAAGCTGATCGACTTCGGTACGGCTCGCGGTGAGAACCGCCGCTGCCAGACGGTCGCAGGCATCGTGTTCGCGAAGCCTGGCTACGTCGCCCCCGAGGTCGCGAACGAGACCCCGGGTGGGATCCCCGCGGATATCTACGCTGTGGGCGTGATCCTCTGGGAGCTCGTCGCTGGGCGGCGCTTCCTTCAAGGCGACGCAAGTGAGCACCTGGCTCAGGTTGCTCAGGGCAAGCGCAATCCGCCGCCCCTGGCCGCCGAGTTCGGGGCACCGGCGGAGCTGGATGGAATCATCGCGCGCATGACGGCTCCCGACCTGGGGCATCGCTATGCGTCGGCGAAGGACGCCGTGACCGACTTGGTGCGCCTGCTGAAGAAGGCGCCAAGCATGGCGAACGGCGAGACCAGCGTGCGCGCTCGCATCGCGCACCTGATGGGTCGCTTGTACCCCGCGGAACCAGCGAAGACTCGTGCGGAGTTCGCTCGCCTGGTGGCAGTGATGCGCAAGGCACAAAGCCTGCCCCGCGCGCTGCCTGCGTCACCGACTCCCGCACTGGCCAGCGCCGAGCAGGCGCCGAAGAGCGCCCCCGAGAGCGCCTCTCCCCCGAAAAAGACCGCTCAGGCGGCTCCCCCGCCGAAGCCCCAGAACAAACCCGTTGCTGCCCCTGAACCGGCGCAGGACATCGCGCCCCAAGTCGTCACCGCTGCAGCCGAAACCGCGGCGCCCGAGTCCGCGCCAGCGCCAGTGTCTGAAGACACCTCGCTCCTGCCAGGCACGCGCTACCGGCTGGTGCGTCGCATGGCCCAGAGTGAGATGGGCGAGGTGTTCGAGGCGGAGCACATCGACCTGAAGCGAAGCGTGGCGCTCAAGGTGCTGCCCGCCTCCAAGGGCTCAGAGGCGCAGCTCAAGCGTTTCTCCGTGGAAGCACGCAGCGTCGCAAACCTGCGCCACGAGAACCTGGTCACGCTCTACGACTACGGCATCACGACCGACGGACGTCCCTTCTACGCGATGGAGCTGCTGGACGGTGAAAACCTGAGCCAGCTGATCGAGCGCGAGGGAGCCATCGGCTGGCGCCAGGCTGTGCGCATCGGGATTCAAGCTTGCAACGCACTGTCGTGTGCGCATTCCGCCGGGGTGATTCACCGGGACATCAAGCCGGGCAATCTCTTCCTGCTGCGTGACGGCACGCTCAAGCTGCTCGACTTTGGTGTCGCGAAGCTGGGCGCCGAGCTGGTCGCCGACGGCGGTGCGCTGCACCTGGTCGGAACTCCTGAATACATGGCACCAGAGCAGGTGCGCGGTGACGTCGATGAACGCAGCGACGTCTACGCGCTCGGGGCCGTGATGTATCAACTCGCGAGCGGTCGCCTGCCGCACGTCGCTTCAACCACTGTCGCTTTGCTCGACAAGAAGCTCCGGGGACAACCGGAGAGCCTGCGTCGACGAGCTCCAACCCGAGGTTTTCCCGCCATGTTCGACAAGACCGTTCAGAAGTCACTCGCAACCGAACCAGAGCAACGCTACCAGTCCGCCGATCAGCTCCGCGAAGCGCTGGAAGACGCGCTGCAGGAGCCGGTCAAGCGTCAGCGTCGTCGCCGCACCATTGCCACGGGGATCTTGGCCGCGCTTGGAATCGCGCTCGCCGGCGGAGCCATCGCGGGCGCTCAGAACCCGGAGATGCGCGCTCGCGCCATGGCCATGATCGGCAAGCAGGCGCCAGCGGAAGAGACCCCCACGGCGACCCTCGAGGAAGCGCCGGTTGTAGCCGAGGCAGCACCCGCGGACGACCAGGGTGAGGAAGTCGCTGCCGCCGATGAGGAAGGCAGCGAGATGGGTGACCAGGAAGACGGTGACCCCACGGCAGACGACAGCGCGGACACCGAGACCGCCTCTGCGGACAGCAAGGCCGACGAGGAAGCTGACACCAAGGACGCGAAGGACGAGCAAGCGGGCGAGGAAGTCGCCAAGGCCGACGAGGAAGGCGCTGAAGAGGATTCCCCTGCGGAAAAGTCGGCTGATGCCACGGCTCAGCTCAAGGCTGACGCGGATCCCGTCGCGGCGCCCGCCGCCGTAGCAGCGGCGCCCGGCGCGATGAAGGCTAGCGACCTCTCCAAGGACGCAGCGGTCAACGAGCAGATCTCCCAGGCTCAGGCGATGATGAACGCTGGGCAGCGCATCAAGGGCTTCAACATGCTGCGCAAGCTCGGCAAGAACAATCGCAAGAACACCGACGTGCTCAAGGCTTGGAGTGAAGCGGCCGCGAACATGAAGGCGTGGGGTGAAGCGCACCGCGTGGCTCGTCAGTGGGCCGAGGTCGACGACAGCGCCGAAGCCCGTATCCACCTGGCACGCATGCAACGCGCAGTGGGCAAGCGAGATCTCGCGATCAAGACCCTTGCGGATCTGCTCAAGGACAAGCCCGATTCCACCGAGGCGAAGCAGCTGCTCCAGATGTACGGCGGTAAGCAAGCGATCGCCCTGCGCTGAAGCAGTCGCTCTAGCCCCTGGAGCATCCGTCAAGTTTCCGCGACCTTCTGCGGAAGTGGCTGAAAACACACCACAACGAGCGGCCTTCCAAGTCTGGGAGGCCGCTTTTTTCGCGTCAGACTTGCCGCCTAGGCAGTGTCCGCTCTAAAGCTCCTGCGACACGGACTCTTGCGCGTGTGCGTTGCGCGTTTCGCAGCGAGCGTCAGCCCCAACCCCTCATGTCTTCCAGCACGCCCGTTGAGCGCTCATCGGCGCCCCTCGATTCTGGACGCATCCCGACAGATGCGCGCGATGAAGACGCGGTTGATGTGGGATCCGAACTCCCCAGCGTCGAGACGTCTCACGCGGGAGAGGGCGAGTCGGTTTCCATTCCGCCGCCCAGCGCGCAGGTCGCGTCCGAGCTGAAGATCGATACCAGCAAGAATCCGTACGCGCTGGTGCTGCGCATCGCGCTGCCGACGGTCTTGGCGATGCTCAGTCAGAGCATGGTCAACGAGATCGACAACTTCTTCTTTGGCTACCTGCCTGAGCCCGAGCGCTCCAACGCACAAGCCGCGTTGTTCCCGTCGCTGGTGTTGCTCTGGATGTTCGGTGGATCGCTGAGCGCGATCTCCGTTGGCACCCAAGCCATCGCGGCGCGGCGCTTTGCTGAAGGGCGCTACCGCAAGTCGGGCGAAGTGCTCGTCAACAGCTGGATGTTCTCGTTGGTGGCCAGCGTGGTCACCACGGCGATCGCGTACGCTCTCACTCCGAGCATCCTCAAGTTCGCGCTCCCATCGACGGAAGTCCGCGCAGCTGCCCAGAGCTTCCTGAACTGGCGCCTCCTCGGCATTGCGTCGATGGTGGTGACCTTCAGCTTCAAGGCCTTCTTCGACGGTCTCGGGAAGACCCACGTGCACATGGTGAGCGCGCTCGTGATGAACGCGCTCAACATCTTTCTCTGTTGGGTATTTATCTTCGGCAAGCTGGGCGTGCCTCATCTGGGCATTGAAGGCGCCGGGCTCGCGGATGCTCTGTGCACGTGGGTCGGTTTGGCGATCATGATCGGCTGGACGCTGAAGGCGAAGTATCGCGTGCCTTTCAAGCCGTTCTCCATGAGTGGTCGCAGCAAGTCGCTGACCTGGGACATTCTCAAACTGAGTATTCCAAGCGGAATTGCCACCATCGCGGTGATGCTCGGCTTCGGCCTCTTCAGCGTGATCGTAGGTCGCTTGGATGCGGCGAGTGCAGCTCAGGGGGGGAGCGCGAACCACAACCTGGCCGCCACGTCAGTCATCGTCTCCATCCTCAAGCTGACCTTCACCGCCTGTCTGGCCTTTGGCACCGCAACCGCTACCTTGGTCAGCCAGTCCATGGGCGAGAAGAAGCCGGATCAAGCGGAGCGCTACGGCTGGGTGTCCGTGCGCCTCGGCCTGATGGTGTTCGGCGTCGTAGGTTTCCTCGAAGGCGTGGTGTTTCCCCATCAAGCCATCGCGTTCTTCAACGACAGCCCGGAAGTGATGAGCGCGGCGCTCCTCCCGATGCGCATGATGGGCATCATCACCCCGCTGATCGCCTGCGGCATGATCCTGACTCAAGCGCTGTTCGGCGCCGGCGAGTCGGTGTTCGTGATGATCGTGGAGCTGGTCCTCCACTTCTTCTGCCTCGTGCCCCTCGCGTGGATCCTCGGCATCACGTTGGGCTTCGGCCTCGTGGGCATCTGGTCGGCCGCCGTCGTCTACGTGTTGATGCTCACCATCATCATGGCCCTGCGCTTCCGCTCCGGCCGCTGGAAGCTGCGAAAAATTTGATCGATGCCGACGCGACGCGCGCCCCCACTCGGGTGAGGGGCGCTCGTCGCGTCGCATTGTGCACCGCTGTTTTTCGCAGCTTGTCTATTTTCTGAGGGGGCTTGCCGAAGCCCCCTCCTCTGTTTCTCGCGCTTACGCGCGGAAACAGAGTCTCCTCCCCAACGGCGCGGGTTGGGCGTTGCCGTAAGGGTCACGTGGGGCTCAGTCTTCGTGGCGCCGATCGGAAGGTCCAGGGC
>JBFXBK010000163.1:0-18460 GCA_050183255.1 Polyangiaceae bacterium
CATTCAGATCCACCTCCCCGCGACCAAAGACATGGAGGTGTTCAACGCCATTTTCAAGTCGCTGAAGGAGCATCTCTTTGCCTGACGCTCTGAAGGATCTCCGCAGCTACTTGTTCCGTGGCTTGATGTTCGAGGCTGAATCCGAAGCATTCCGCGCGGCCGGACTTCGCGTGGGCGCCGATCTTCGGCATGCCGAGCGAAGCTTGTTGGAAGAGACGCTCGCTCCATTCGCTCTCGATCTTCGGAACGAGGCGATGCAGATGATGAGGATATATGCGCTGCTCTACTGCTTCGAGAACTCGGTCCGGCAGCTGATCGTGGACCGTATGACCGAACGTCACGGGGCAGACTGGTGGGAGAAAAAGGTAACCCAAAAAGTGCGAGATTTCGCGAAGGCCCGCCAGGCGACAGCTCACAAGGACTCTTGGCTGGAAGGGCAGAAAGCTAATGTCATGGGCTTCTTGGAGTTCGGCCACCTTGGCGATGTGATCGCGAACAACTGGTCAGACTTTGAGGACTTGATTCCCTCTCAGCACTGGCTCAAGCAGCGTCTCGAGGAACTCGAGAAGGCACGGCACTTCATCGCGCACAATCGATTCCTTTCCCGGTCCGAGTTTGAACGTATTGAGATGTATGTTTCCGATTGGAATCGAGTTGTTGGGCTGTAAAGGGGCGCTACTGGTCTCTTTCCCCGAGGGTACGCATAGCGTCTGACGCTGCAGCTCGCGCAAGCTCCTTCCAACCTTGAACGGCGGGGTTGCCCTGCAGAACTCGGGCAACGTGCATTTTCGCTCGCATGTCGTACTTGGCGTGAACGACGGAGTTTCTGAAGTCATAGAGCGCGTTAGCGAAGGCTTCAGCGGACGTCGCTTTCACCAGCCCGAGCGCCTGCGCCTTCTGAAGTGACGCGGGAGAGGTGGTCTTAGCTATCAGTTCGGAGAGCGCCGACCGCTCATCCCGATTCACGGCTGAGGTAGCCTGTCTGAGGAATTCGGCGGACGACAGCGATCTATCCCACCGCACCGAGGCGAGGCGGTCGATCGCCGAGAGCGCTGAGTAGAACTCGAGAACTCTATAGAACTGCAGAAAGGCGAACTCGACATCGTCGGCGAGTTCGGCGGCGTAGAAGAGGTGCAGCACCTCAGTGTCAGCCACGCAAAACTCGGGTGCGAATAGCTCGTGGCTGCCTGCGACTGGTTCCGGATCGCTGTAGATGTCCGGTTCACTCAAGTGGCAGATCCTCAGCTCTGCTTGGAGACGAGTTCGGAAGGTGAGGAGCGCCTGGAGTAGGCGGCGTTCGATGTCGGGTGTCCACACTCCGAACAACCGAATCGTGTGAATTCCGTACCACCCATCGGCGAGGTCGTTGCTGTAGAGCGTCGAGGCGAAGACGTACTGCATGAGTGGGGAGGGGTCACCCAGGGAGGCTTCCACCGGTCCGAGGCGGGTCCACGCGCGCCTATCTACTGGGTTCCCGACCCAAGGCTCGAACACTGCGAACTCGGCGAAGTTTCCCGCCGCTACACCGTAGTCCTCAAAGATCCGAATATCGCCGGACTCTGCCTTGATGTCGTGCGGGTCGACGTACCAGGACGTCTTGGCGTCTGCCTTTCGACCTTTCGAGAGTGGGTGGCTAAGCACCACGCCAGCCTCGGGCCAGGTGAACCGAACCACTCCGTCTTCTTCGTGAAAGAAGGAGGTCGCCAGGTCTTCGTCGATCTCTGGGTACTGGAGTGGGATACGAGACATGGCCAAGAGGCTAGCTGCACTCAGGGACAACCGTCAGGGACCTCCCTCCCACAAAACACGAAACCCCAGGTTTCCCTGGGGCTAAGTGGTGGAGGCGCGGGGAAGCGAACCCCGGTCCGCAAGGCATCCAAACAACCTTCGTTCACGTGCGTAGCCTCAGTACCTCTGAGACACGGTTCCTAGATTCGGCTAGGACCTAGCTCTCACTGATCTCAGTCGCGCTATCGAGAGCTCTCTCGCGTGACCCAGTCTTTGTAGTGACGCCCTTAGGTTACCAAGACAATCTCACCCTTGGACGGCTAGGCTGTTTTTCAGGCAGCCATGGCGATCGCGTTGTCGTTCGCAATTAGTAACGGCCCGCTTAGAAATGGATCGGGCGCCATTACACGCAAATTGTCCTTCAGTCCCCACGTCGAAACCGATCGCCCCCATGGCGAAGCTGTCTTTCGGCAGGTCCGGGAAGGTTAGGCACGGCGCGCTCCGAGTCAAGGCTGGTGCTACATGAGCGCGGTGGGGCGGGACAGCTTCGAAGAGGTGCGGCAGCTGCCAGAGGAAGAGCTTCGACAGCTGCTTTCGGCTGGATCGAGCATTCAGCGCGTGTGGGCGGCCTGGGCGCTGGGGCTGCGGCAGGGAGCGCAGTTCGCACCAGAGGCCGGTGCGCAGCTCGCCGCAGAGCCTGATCCAGGCGTGCGGCGTCACCTCGCGGTGATCCTCGCTGGCGCTGGCGATCGGGACGCGGTGCAGGCGCTGGCGGAGCACGATCCAGCGGAGGTGGTGCGCACCTCGGCGCTGCGGCTGCGTCTTCAGATGAGCACCGGAGCGGAGCGAGCCCGCGTGATCGAAGGGCTGATCTCGGTGGCGACGTCGGGACGAAGCGAGTCGCTGCGTTGCGAGGTGCTCAGGATCCTCTCCACCATCCCGCGGGAGCTCAGCGCCAAGAGCCTGGAGCCTTGCCTCGCGGATCCAGTTGAAGCGGTCCGCCGGGCGAGTCTCGATGTGCTGTTCTTGATGCGGTCCGAGGAGGCGACCCTGAGCCTGATCGCTCACTCTGCCCGTGAACCGGCTGCGCACCTGCAACGCGAGATCTGGCTTCGCCTGTGCGACATGGGCCGGGCGCCTCAGGTGATCGATCGCCTCGCCAAGGCGCCTTCGACGCTGCTCGCTGCGATGCACGTCTGGCACGGGGCGAAACGCAAGCTGCGCTGGGCAGAGCTCGCGGGAGCCGCAGCGCTCGAACTCGGCATGATCGACTTGGTGCTCTTCGAGTTGATCGATGACGCCAAGACGCTGCCGCTGGCGTATCTGTGCGAGCGCGCGCTGCTTGGACTGCGCACCACGGAACCAAGCGGTGAGGCTGAACGGGCTTGCGCAGGCGTGGGATACTGGGCGCGCCAGACGCTGTCGGAGATCGGCATCCAGCGGGGCGCGCTGGACCTCAATCACGATCAGCAACAAGCACTCTGGTGGATGCTGGGTGAGCTCAAGCGTGAAGAGCAAGGCCTCGAGGCGGAGTGCCTGGACGATCCCGACGACGAGTATCTGTTCGAGCAGCTCGACTACGTTGTGAAGTGCAAGACCGGACTCACGGAGCTATTGGGCTTGACCGCTGACGAGCAGGAGTAGCTCGGTTGCACTTCAGCGTTCCTCACCCCCAAATCCCGGAACTCACTCAGCACTTACCGCCTTGCTGCAGCATGAACATCATGCCGTTGCACTGTTTGTGGGCTGCGGTTGCGTCGAGCTTGCCCTCTTCCATCAGCTTGATGCCGGCGAGGTGGTGCTCGTAGCTGAGGCCGAGGTTGCCGCGGGCGTCGGGGGGGATGCTCTCGACGCACTTGCGGTAGGCAGGCAGGCACTGCTCGAGGGGGACGGTCTTCCAGACCTTGCCCTCGTACTGATAGCCGGCGCTTGAATCGTCGGAGTTCGCAGCGGCGGGAGCTGCGGGCTCCGTGGACTCTGCCAGGGGCTCTGCTGGCTGCTCAGGCTGGCTCGGTTCAGTGGCGACCGCGGGCGGAGGCGCCTCAGGCGTAGCGGGCTCTTGGGGCGCAGCCACGCAGGCGGCGCTGAACAGCGCGAAGACAGCTAGCAGGGCACACCCCTTCGATGAAAATGACATGCCCCTCATACGCCATCGAGCGCGGGTTCTCCCGTGCCGAATCGAAATATCTGACTGACACGTCTCTTTTTTGAAGGCCGCGTCCCTCAGTAGTAGCCCGTTGACTAGTTGTCTGCGGGAGCCGATCCAGCCAGGCTAGTTCCTTAGTGTATTGCCTCACGGAACTGCCCCTTTTCGGAGTCGGATTCCGCGCGGACGTCGAAGGAAACGCTCGCTTTTCCGACTTGGATTGACGGCTCACTCGGCGCGAGAGATCCTCAGCGGGTGAGGAACCTTCGGCTCTTGGTTGTGGCGCTATTGACGACCGGCGCCTGCAGCTCGGATCCGAATGATGAGGCTGCAGACGTTTGCGCCGGCGCGCCGAAGATCTACGCCTACGCTGGCACGCCGTCGGGCGACTGCCTGGAGTCGAACACTCTCGTATTGGTAGCCTGTGGCACCGTCCCGGAAGGCTTCGGCGTCAACATCTGTGCTGAGAGGGACGGCATCAAGTACTGGGGCCACAATCGCGGTCAGGCTGACATGCTCCCGGGGTTTGAGCGATGTTACCTGCCTGCCCCTCCGCGGTGCGAGTTGGCTGCGTGTGCTGAGGTGAAGCGGAGCTACCACTCGCGGTGCTCGTTCGCTGACACCCAACTTGGTTGGGCCTGCGGCAGTGGAGATCTCGACGAGAACTGCTGCCTGCGCGCGCCTTGCGCAGCCAACGAGGACTGCAGCGCCGGGGAGCATTGCGAAGCCGTGGACACCATTGACTCGCGCAGTTGTTACGTCGACTCGGAGCAGGTCTGTCAGTGCGAGGGGCTCACCGGCGGACTTGGCGCGATGGTTTGCGTGCCCGACTGAGTGCTCCTCACCCCCAAGGGTGAAGCTGCGATGCGTGGACCGGCTGCAGTCGGCGGCGCTGACAGTCGAGTTGGCAGGCCGATGCGAGCGCTGGCAGGAGTTCCGCAGGGACGCGCAGGCGTGGTAGATTCCCGTAGATGAAGGGTCGCGTTGCGGGTCTTGCTTGTTTGGTCTTGCTGGTGCCGGGTTGCTTCGGGCGCGTGTCAGAAGACACGGATAGCTGGGGCGCCGGGGGCAACGGGGGCGCCGCTGGCGGCGGCTTTGGAGGCACGGGCGTTGGGGGTGAGGGCTGGACCGATACGGGGCCTGCACCCACAGGCACGCCGCTGACCGTTACCGTAGGGCAAGACAAGGGTTGCGCGCTGCGAGCTGACGGGCGCGCGGCGTGCTGGACGCTCGAAGGCAGCGAGTACACCGCGGCGGAGGACGTACCGGGCCTGCCGAGCGGGCTCCACTCCGTGGCGGTTGGTGACGCCCACGGCTGCGCGCTCACCGGGCATGGCAGCGTGTTTTGCTGGGGCTCGGCGAGCCATGGGCAGAACGGCGCGAGCCACTCGAGCGCGAAGGGCAGGGAGCTAGAGAGCCTCCACGGTCAGGTGAACCAGCTCAGCGCTGGGGCCGAGCACAACTGCGCGCTCGACCGCGAAGGCGCCGTCTGGTGCTGGGGCGCGGGTGGACACGGGCAGCTCGGCAACGGCGCGTTCAAGGACAGCGCCGCGCCGGTGCGCGTGCAGGGCTTGAGCGGCGCGGCGCAGCAGGTGGTGGCGGGCGCTGACTGGAGCTGCGCCTTGCTCGAGACCGGAGTGGTGGAGTGCTGGGGTTCGGCGGCCTACGGCAACCTCGGGCAGAGCGTGAAGGGCGACTCGGCGAAGCCCGTGATGATCCGCATCGAGGATGAGGTGACGAGCCTCTCCGAGGCCAGCGGTGACCTGGCGTGTGTGATCCTCGCGGATTCGCGGGTGCGCTGCTGGGGCCGCTACTCGAACGCCGCCATGCCAGTGGTGTACGGCGACGTGGGGCCAATCGTGGGCTTCAAGGAGCCGGATCGGGTGGCGTGGATCGCTACCGGTGGGGTGCAAGCTTGTGGGCTCCTCACCTCGGGGCACGTCACCTGCTGGACGCGGGACGACGGCCCGCGCTGGCGCCCCGCACCGGAAGACGCGACGGATGTTTCCGCGGGCGGCGCGTTCTCTTGCGCCCGCAACCCGGGCGGCGTGTGGTGCTGGAGCCTGGTGGTGGACGAACAGAACTTGATTCAGGAGTCCCCGGCGACGCGGATCGAGCTGTGATGAAAGGCCTGCGCAGCCAGCCGCTGATCGCGCTTGCTTGGCTCTGCGTTGCCTGTGGCGGGCAAGCGACCGAGCCTCCCCCGAGCGCGGAGGAGCTGTTGCCGACCAGTGCGCCGGTCACGTTGTCTGCGGGTCAGGACCACACCTGTGCGCTGCGCAGCAACGGCAAGGTGGCGTGCTGGGGCCGCGGCGATCACGGTCAGCTGGGCAGCTGGAAGGAGTCGAACACGGCGGAGCCACGTGACGTGGGTCGCCTGGATGTCGCCGTACACAGCGTGCTGGCTGGGGGGGAGCACAGCTGCGCGCTCACGCTGGATGGCAGCGTGTGGTGCTGGGGGCGCTCGGACTCCGGGCAAGCAGGCAGCTACGAGGACATTCAGTACCCTGCGGAAGTGACTGAGCTGCATCAGCGAGTGAATCAGCTCAGCGTCGGTGGCGGCCACAGCTGTGCGCTGATCCGCGATGGCAGCGTCGAGTGCTGGGGATTTGGGGGGAGAGGTCAGCTGGGGCACGGCTTTGAAGACAGCTCAGTGCCCCTGCAAGTGAAGGGGCTCCCCAAGGCGCAGCAAGTGATCGCGGCGCGCGCGTACAGCTGCGCGTTGACAGTCGACGGCGAAGTCTACTGCTGGGGCTCCGCCAGCACCGGCGTGCTGGGTGATGTAGTGCCCCACAGCGTCGATACGCCGACGCCCATCGACTTTCCAGCTGCCGTGACAAGCCTCGCCAGCGCGTCCGCCGACCAGGCCTGCGCGCTCCTGGTTGACGGACGACTCATGTGCTGGGGCAGCAGCCCCGCCGAGCGGATCGACCTGCCCGTGCAGCGTGAGGTGGAGCAGCCTCTCATCGAAGTCAGCCTGGGCGAACTGGCGTCATGCGCCCTGACCAGCACCGGAGAGCTCGAGTGCTGGGCGTCGGGCGCGCTCGATCCTTATGCCAACCCGCCGGAGCTGAGCGAGGCGCGTGAAGTTTCCGCGGGGCTTCAACACGTGTGTGCACGCACCACCGACGAGCTGTGGTGCTGGGGCTCCACGCAGTACGGAGAGTGCGGCAGTTTCATCAACCTGGGCGAGCCGATTCAGGTGTTTTAGGAGTAGCTCGGGCGCACTTCAGCGCGCCTCACCCCCAAATCCGGCGGCTGAGCGCGCTTGGTGATATCCTCTCCTGGTAGTTCAGTAGGTGATGAACCGCAGGTGCTCTTGAGACGAGCCGTCGCTGTAGGTCACGACGTAGGTGTCGTCATTGATCCGCGCTACGGCGCTGTCAGACAGACGCTGATAGGCGCCCAGGGAGATGGTCTCCTCGTCGATCGTGGGCACTCCAGTGCCTACGTTGATGCGAACGAAGTAGAGGTCCGCCTCTGCACCGGCCCCGACGCCGTAGAGCACACCGACGTAGTTCTCTCCGCCAACAATCTCCCCCGAAGACGCTGAAAAGGGCAAGCTCACCTTCTCGCCCGGAACGTCGATACGCATCAGGCTGCCGGTGTCATCTGGCAACCCGACCACGCCCCACACACCGCTTCCCGTCGCTGCAACCCCGGCGCGGTCGCTGGAGACTTCCATCGTCGGCCCGTCCTGGACGCTGCCACCGAGTGGCTGTGACTTGAACGCGAGCTGTTGATCGTTGGCAGTTCGCAACGCCCACCAGGAGGTCCCTTGTGCGTCGATGGCCAACGCCGGGATGAAGCTCTGCGGGGTCACCACCTGTGGGGTGCCAAGCTCACCGCTCAGCGACAAGTCGACGAGCGCTGAGTCGCCGTTGGCGATCCAGACCAGGCGCCAGCCCCCACCCGGATAGGCAGCGGTCGCCAAGACGTTTCTGGCCGCCAGTGCGACACTGCTCGAGTCGAGGAGCTGTTCGTCCAAGGAGATGCGCTGATACGCCATGTCACTCGGTCCTGACTCCACCGAGTGAGTGATGAGGATCTGACCCTCAGATAGCGCGGCACGCGGCAACCTTGCCTGATTCGTGCCGCCGATGGGCACGTCACTCATGAGCTCCGTGCCGTCGCAGGCGAAGCGGCGAACGAAGACGCTGCTAGGGCCGTCGTCGCCATAGGCGTACCAAATCGTCTTGCCATCAAAGACCAGGGAGGGACTGTCCACCGAGTCCTTGCCCTGAAACGTGTGGTCGAGGTTCGGTGTCACGGCGTCGAGGCACTCGGGGGTCACACCCGAACCGCCCGCGCCACTCGAACCACCCGAGCCGCTCGAACCACCGGTACCGCCGACAGCACCCGAGCCGCTCGCACCGCCCGAGCCACCGGAAGCACCAGCCCCCGCTGAACCGCCATTCGATCCGTTATCGGCGCTGCTGTCCTCGCTGGAGCAGCCGCCAAGCACGACTCCACCCACGATCATGCTGCAGAACGTCAGCAACCAGGCTGACGAGCAAGTCTGACGTTGAATCATCAATATCCCCCCGGCAAAAGTCCGATGTCGAGACCTCTGGCCCCGAACGTACCGTATCGTCATTCGAGCCGGTGGGACAGCGACTATTGGCGATTCATGGCCATGCGTTCAGCGCACCCCCAAAACTGCATGAATCTTCGGGGGAACCGAGCGCGTTGCCGTGCGGGACACGCGACGCCCTGACGGCGCTCACTCACCCACTGCAGCACACGTGTGCTTGATGCTCGCGGCGTCGGTGACGCGCGTGATGAACCACTGGCCTTCAATCGGCGTTTCCTCGGGGGTGAGGGCGGTGCCCGTGTAGCTGCCCTGGAGCGACCCCACGCTGGAGCAGAAGCCGCCGCTCAGGTCGACGAGCGCCTCTTCTTCACGGTCGTCATTGATGCCGCGGGGAAACTTCAGCGTGATGTCTCTCGCCGAGAAGGTGCCGTCGGCGTTCAGGGGCAGCGGCTCGAAGTGCTGCGCGGGGCCGCAGCGCTCGGGCCCGTCGATGGTGATGCTGAGCTCGCTCGAGTCCTCCGCGATGTTGACCTGGGCGTCCATTACGATGAGCTCACTCGGGTTCGGGTGCATGAAGCCGAGCACCAGCGGACCGGTCAGTTCGTCGGCCGAGGGCAGCGACGTCTCGCAGGCGACTTGAACCGACGTGTGCTTGGGGTCGGGCGTCTCGGCCGTGGTGCCGTCGTCAGCACCGCAGCCGGTTACAAACAGGGCAAAAATCGACGCAATGGCGAGTGCAGGGCGAGTCATGGACAGCCTTTCCGGAGGCCCGTGATGCGCCTCCCTCGCCCTTCAATAGAAGACGATTGTTACTCGCATTCAACTCGCACGAGCGAGCGTCGCCTTCTGCAAGCTGACCACGAGCTGCACCACGGAGTCGACGAACTCCTCTTCACGAATGTGTGCTGGCGACTCGGTCACCCAACGCAAGAAGGTGAACGCCATCGCATTTACCGTGACGAAACGTGCGGCGGGTGGCGCTGGCAAACGACCATGAGCCGACTCGAGGCGTCCCAGGCACTCGATCACCATGCCCTCGACGGCGGCCATGAAACCAGTCTCCGAGAGCAACGGGGTGCCGCCCAGCAGCTCACGCAGCGACGCGCGGCGTGGCCGCAAATGTGCGATCAGCGTCCGGAGCTGCACGGTGAGCGCCTCCTCGAAGCTCTGGGCGGACTGCACCGCTTCGGATTTCCACGCGGCGTCTTGCGCTTCGAACAGGCCGCGCTCCACCAACCCGAGCAAGAGGGCGTCCTTGTTGCGGAAGTACTGATACAACGAGCCGACGCTCACCCCTGCGGCATCCGCCACGTGGTTGGTTGTGAACGCAGCGAGTCCATCGCGTTGCAAGATCTGTCGCGATGCATCGAGGATGGCGTGCACCATCTCGATCGAGCGCTGCTGGCGAGGCACCTTCATCAGGGCCCGCCGAGGCAGCAAAGAAGTCGAATTGAGCTGTTCCATGGTTTGCTCGCATTTGTAGTGACGAGAGGGCCCAACCGGGAGCGGGGGCCGCGAATAGTTTAGGATGTCGCCATGACCAAGGGATGGGGAGCACTGGCGCTGGTGTGCGTGTCGTGTGGTGGGCTGACGAGCGAGTCGAGCGACGAGCCGACACACGCGCAGGGGGCAGAGCTAGCTCTCGCGGCGGGTTTGGCGAGCACGTGCGCAGTGAAAGCTGGCGAGGTCGAGTGCTGGGGGCACCTCGACTACTCGCTCGAGAACTTCGACGCACCCGTGCAGGCGACGCCGCGCGAGCTTGAGATCCCCGGGGAAGTGACTGCGGTGCACGCCGGGGGTTATCACTGGTGCGCGCAGACGGCAGACCATTCCGTGTGGTGCTGGGGCATGAACAATCAAGGGCAGGTGGACGGCGGTTTCTCCGATTTCGAGCAGCCGTCCCGCATGAAGAGCCTGGATGGTCGGGTCGCCGCGGTGGATGCGGGCGAGTTCAACTCGTGCGCGCTGACCCTCGACGGTGAAGTGTACTGCTGGGGCTTTGCCGGCCACGGCTTGCGGCCGGGCGGTGACCACGTTGCATTCGGCGAGCCGGAGCTGATCCCCGGCTTCGGCGAGCGCGTGATCCAGATCGACGTGGGCTATCGCCGTGCGTGCGCACTCACCGAGAGCCACGCGGTGAAGTGCTGGGGCAACGAGGCGCTGGAAGACTACTCGTACGACGATCCTCACCCCTTCGAGATCGTGCAGCTGCCCTCGCTCGAATCAGGCGTCGAGCGGATCCTCCCGATGCGCGATCGCCTGATGTGTGCGTTGATGCAAGACCACACGGTGCGCTGCAGCGGCATCAAGTTCTTGTTCGAAGTCGTGCCGAGTCAGGTCGTGGAGATCCCCGGCGCGACGGACATCGTGGATGGCGGAGCCGGCTACGACTTTGCCTGCTTCGTGAACGGTGCGGGCAAGGTCGCGTGTTTTGGGCGAGCGGATTATGGGCAGCTCGGTGCAGCGCTTCCGGATACGGAGTTCTCTGAAGAGTTTCATTTCCCGCAGATCGACGGCGTGAAACAAATCAGCGTCGGCGGGGCCCACGTGTGCGTGGAGAACGCCGAGGGTGCCTATTGCTGGGGGGCCAACGAGTTTGCGCAGCTGGGCAAGCTAGGTTCGAAGTTCGAGTGGCAGCCTCAAGCGCTCGAGCTGTAGCGATTCCGGTGGATCATCTTCCAGCTCGCGCCAGCAGCACGCCGTGAGTCTCCAGCTGCCGCTCCGCGTCCAGCAGCGCTGCGTTGTCGTCGATCAAGCGCTGCTGCGCGCCCAGGCGTTGGGCCAGCGCGGCCAGGCCGAGGGGTGTTGGTAAGAAGTGACTCGGGTGGCCAGTGTGTAGATCCCTGTGGATCAGCACATGAGTCTGCTGGTGGCTGATCTGCGCTGGGGTGCCTTCGCGCACGCGAGCGACGTAGTTCGCGAGGTCGTGATCGTACAGGCGCACGAACAGCGTGCGGTCGAGCCCGGGATCCTGAGCCGTCGGCTCGTGGGGGGAGACGCCCACCGCCCACAGGCAGTACTCGAAGTCGGCAAGCTCCTCGAGGAACGGATGCGCGCCTTCCAGGCCGTGCAAGTAGTCGGCGAGTCCCTCGCCCAGTCGATTGGGGTCGTAGTGGGTTGGGGGGTGAGTAGCGACGTAGCCCAGCATGAGCTCCCGCCAGGTGATGGTTCGCTCTCCCACTGCTTGGCTCTGCTCGGCCAGCTGCTGTGTCGCGTGGCGCAGCACGGGGAACAACTGGCGTAACAGGAGCAGCCGGCTCCGTTCCGCGAGGATCCGGTAGAAGTCGAGGCGCTGAGTGCCCGAGGCGCTGAGCCCGACTTGAGCCTCCAGGTCCGTGACACTCTGACGAAACAGCAACAGGTCGCTCATGCCAGCGAAGAACTGCTGCAGCTCGGGCTTCGGTTCAGGCATGAGAAGCGCCCCGCTTCGGTGACTCCGCTGCGCGACCCAGGGAGCGCTCACGAATGGTCTTTGCGCGACCGGCTTGCTCCAGCACGACGTCGAGGGCCGGGATGTTGTTGTCCCACTCGATCAGCGTGGGCACGTCGCCCACGCATTGAAGCGCGTGTTCGTAGAGTTGCCACACGGCGTCGTCGACCGCAGATCCATGATTGTCGAGGAGCACGCCTTCGGGATCCTGTTCGAAGCCCGCCAGGTGGATCTGCCGAGTGCGCTCCAGCGGCAGCGCCTCGAGCAAGGCGACGGGATCACCCCCGTGGTTCATCGCGTTCTGGTAGGCGTTGTTCACGTCGAGCAGCAGGTAGGCGCCGCTTTCCTCGAGGATCTGCCGGATGAACGCCGCTTCGCTCAGGCGGCTGCCAGGCATCTCGGCGTAGTAGGTGATGTTCTCGAGCACGATGGGCCGCTCGAGGACTTCGCTGAGCAACCTCACCCGAGGCACAGTCCACTCCACGGCGGCGGCAGAGAAGGGCAACGGGATCAAATCATGAAACTGAAAACCGTGACCGCCGGTCCAGCACAGGTGGTCGCTGTAGTACTCCGCGCCAACGCTGTCCAAGAGCCGCTTCAGCGCCTTGAGGTACTCGAGGTCCAGTGGATCCGGCCCGCCCACGGAGACGCTCACCCCGTGAGGCACGAGCGGCCAGCGCTCGCGAGCGCCGTCCAGCATGCGCTGGCGCCAGCCCCGGTTCTCCACGTGGTTCTCCGTGATGAACTCGAGCCAGTCGGGGCTGTGAGCGAAGCTGGCTTCGATGGAACTGAGGGCAGGCCAAAGCTCCCGGCGTAGACCAATGCCTACGCCGGACACTCGCTTCGGCCCGCTCCAGCTCATCGTTGACTAGTTCCCCGAGGAACCAGCCGCGGGGCAACCCGCCGCACCACCAGCGCCGGCCGCAGGGCAACCCGCGGCACCACCAGCGCCTGCCGCCGGACAGCCCGCCGCACCACCGGCGCCTGCCGCTGGACAGCCTGCGGTGCCACCCGCGCCCGCTGCGGGACAGCCTGCCGTTCCGCCGGCGCCCGCTGCTGGACAGCCCGCCGTTCCGCCGGCGCCTGCTGCTGGACAGCCTGCGGTGCCACCCGTGCCCGCTGCGGGGCAGCCCGCGGTGCCGCCCATGCCTCCGTTCGCTGAGCCACCCGTTCCAGCAGTACCTCCAGAACCTCCCTTGCCACCACCATCGTCCGAGTCACTCGAACAGGCAGGAACCGTCAACGTGAGCGCCGAGGCTACGACCAGTAGCTCGAGCACTCCTTCCAGGTCTTTGCGCATAGCGCAGCCCTCCTATTATTAAGGCGGCGCGTGTCTCGATCGCAGCGCGCAATCGGGCCGCGCACCAACACGGCGCATGCGGTGGCGAGCCCCGAGCGGTTACAACCGACGGACGATTTTTTTTCCGGCTGAGGGACCGTTCAATACCGCATAGAAACTACTCAGTGATGCCGCACTCCGCGAAACCTGACTGAAATGCGCTACGCCCCGCGGCATCGAGGTGCTGATACAGGTAACGCCGGCCAGCGCACACCCGTCGCACTCGCGCATCCCCGGCCGCGAGCGCTGCTCGCACATCGAGCTTGCCGTACGGTACCGAACCGTTGGCGCACGCCACTTGATCCCCTTTGATTTCAGCGGGTCCAGCGCTCGGCCCTGGGGCGCGCCCGTCGCAATCGAAGCGGATGAACGGGTCCTGGGTGTTCTGTTCCAGAGGAAAGTAGGTCTCCACGGGCAAGCGACTGACGAGGATGTTTTGCACCTGGAAACAGCCGCTGGCGTCGGTTCCGCGGTTCACCTTGCCGAACTCTCCCGGGCGCTCGTTCGCGCTGCGGCCATAGACGTGGCAGCTCGCGCAGGCGTTGTTCGCGACCATGGCGCGCCGCTGGGCCTCGCGATTGGCAGTCGGCGACCGATCGGCGACGTAAGCGGCGATCCGATCCGTTGCGGCGGTTTGCTCCTCAGGTGAGTCGCGACGCCACAACCAGGCGGTCAGCGTGTTTGCTTCGCCCGTCGGCCGCATCACGAAGAAATGCTCTCCATCGGCCTCGAAGCGTGTGCCGCGCACGTCGTAGATCGGTGTCGCCTCGGGCGAAGCGTCACTGCGTTCGACTCGCGCAGCGCGTGCTCCGTGCGGCAGCTCGAGCTGCACTCCAGCGTCAGAACGCCTTGTTTTTAGCTGGGATCCTTCGGGCAGCTGCAGCCAGACTTCGACTCGGTTGCGGGGGTTACGGCGCGGCAGACGCAGCGGCGGCACGAGCTCGATGTAGCCGTTGTCTGGGAAGTAGCTGCTCGCTGAATCAACGCGGAACTGCTCGATGGGGCTCGCGTTGGCGCTGCTTGCGTGGTTGGTGGCGGCAGCCGGTTCGGCAACTGGAACGTGGGTGCTCGGCCGAAACTTGAAGTAGAGCGCGACGCACAGACCGCTCAGCACGAGCGGGTGTAACCAAGGCACGCGGCGGCCATATGCCTGCTTCGTGGCACCCATCACATCGAGCTTACGCGACCCACGCCGTTCGGCTTCATCTCGTGCGTCATTCTTTGGCGCGGCGCTGCTCCTGACGGTGTCAGGTGCGCTCGGCGTCGCTTGCAGCTCAGAGTCTGACTCAGAGAGTGGAGAGCCTGTGGTGCTGGAGCCCGGCCCCGGGTTCAGCGCCGACTTCGAGACCTCGGATCAGTTCTTCACCCGCATGACGAGTCCGATGGAGGGCTTTCCCAATCCGCCGGCGAGTAGCCCGCACCGCATCGTGCAGATCTACTATTCAAAGAACATCGAGCCCATCATCAGCAAGAGTTCCTTCGATGAGCTGCCCGAAGGTAGCGTCGCGATCAAGAAGCAGGATCGCGACGAGGACGGCACCGTCGATCAAGTGATGGTGATGGTGAAGGGGGCGAGGGGAAGCGATCCAAGCACCCGCGACTGGGTGTTCGAGCAGCACGATCCCAGCGACTACTCCCTCGTCAGCAGCAGCGCGACCGACGCTGGCTTCAAGGAGTTTTGCTCCGGTTGCCACGTCAACTTCGAGAAGACGGACTGGCTGCGGGGCACGTCCCTGAAGAACTGATCTGCATCGTCCGTTCCCAAAACTCCCCCGCAGAGCTTTCCGAAGTGACGGAGCCACCGCAGCTTGCGAGCGCTAGCAGCGACGTGAAATGGAGCACGACGACGGATAGGGCACGTGACGGAGCCATGGGCGGAGCCTAGATCGCGCGCGGTTCCGGCGGGATCCAAAATCGCTGCAAGCCTGTTCTAGGACTTCTGGGTTTCCCCCGTCGCGCTGGGGCGTAACGCCTCCGCGGCATAGCCCCCAAAGCTAAGTTTGCGAAAGGGTTGGGAGTTCACCGTTCCGCGAAGCGCATAGTCAGTTCTTCGGCCTATGCTTTCTCTGTGGAAACCTTCCCTGGTTCACGTATATCCTCCCCACGTGGTGCGCGACCTGGCCAAGGGTTTGCTGGTGCTGGGCCTCGTCACGGGCTGTGGGGAGACGTCCGATGAGCTAGTCGACGACGGTCCCGAGCCGACGGGAGTGCGCAGTACGTTGGCGCTGGGCTTCAACCACACGTGCGCGCTCAATCCGGACGGTGGAGTCGAGTGTTGGGGGCAGGTACTCTCTGGCAACGACGGAGCTCCCAAGGTCCCGACGCGGTTCAAAGGGCTTGCGCAAAGTGGTTGGTATTCCCTTGACGGTGGTGAGTTCTACGCTTGCGCGTTGAGCAGTCACGGCAGCGTCTGGTGTTGGCAGTATGGCTCGCGACCAGAGGAGCTGCGCGAACTCCACGGCAGGGTGAACCAAATCGCTGTGGGCAGGCTTCACGCGTGCGGCCTGATCCGAGATGGCTCCGTGGAGTGCTGGAAGTCGCGCGGCGCTCCGAGTTCGGTGACGGGCATCGAAGGCGTGGTGAGGGAGATCAGCGCAGGTGGTGGGGGCCCCACAGGTTCGAGTAGCTGGGCGCTGACGGATGCTGGCACGCTCTTCACGTGGAGAAGCGAAAACCAAGCGGTCGAGGACACGTTTTTCGATCCGATCCTTCGATTGGGAAAGTCCGAGGCAAGTGTTCCGTGTTTGGTCCTGACCGACGCGACGGCGCTGTGCAAGACACTCCTCGGGGTTAGCGGCGTCGTCGCGGCCAGCCTCGCCCAAAAGGACGGCGAAGGGAAACACAACGCCTGCGCGCTGCTCGACGGCGGTAGTGTTTCCTGTCGCGGCGTTCGCTTCCCTCAAGGGGATCACCTCTACACGCATCCTCGCGGATTCACTGAGGTGAAGCTGGGCAATGCGCACCAGTGTGCGCGGAGCGAAGACGGTGTGTATTGCTGGGGCGAAGGACCGGGAGTGTTCGGCGAGGACATCGTCGTCGAAGAGCCGACGCTGATGGACTTGTGACGCGTTTGCGGTGGGTCGAGATGCTGGGAAAAAGTCGTATCGGAGCGTTGGCGTGCTTGCTGGTCACGGGCTGTGGCGAGACGTCCGATGAGTTGATCGACGACGGGCCCGAACCGACGGGAGTGCGCGGTTCGTTGGCAGCTGGGGATGGCGGTACGTGCGTGTTGGCCAGCGATGGCGTGGTTCGCTGCTGGGGCTCCTTTGCCCCGGACCCAGTAGCGGGGCCCAGCGCGGTTCCCGAGTTGGTGGGGCGTGAGTGGCACGCCATCGATGGCAGCGCGTATCAGGTTTGCGCACTGACGACCCATGGCAGCGTCTGGTGCTGGTTCCTTGGTGAGAAGCCAGGAGAGGTTCGCGGGCTACACGGCAGAGTTGACGCAATTTCCGTGGGGAACTTGCACGCTTGCGCGGTGATCCGCGACGGCTCTCTGGAGTGCTGGGGGTCAGGTAACCATGGTGAGCTGGGGAATGGTCAGCTCGAGAGCAGCAAGGTGCCCGTTCCCGTTCAGGGGCTTCCCGCTCGCGTCGCACAGGTGCGTGCCGGCCACCACGAGACGTACGCGCTCCTGGAATCGGGTGCGGTGTACTCCTGGGGCGGGTTCAACGACGTTCTGGACCCGACTCCAGTAGCTACCAAGATCAGCCCCGTTGGATTGGCAAAGGTGGAGTTCGGTTCGATGTGCCTCCTTTGGGCTGACGGGACGACTTCATCATGCTTCGAGGGGCTACAAGGGGTAAGCGCAGTTGCGAGCTCGCATGACGAGTACAGCCGCGACGTCGCGTGCGCTCTGCTGGTCGACGGTTCCCTCGAGTGCTGGGGTATGCGGTTTCCCGACGGCAAACACTCATACGCCGTTCCAGGCGGCTTCTCCGAGATCGCGGTCGGTGGGAGGCACCAGTGTGCGCGTACTGACGCTGGGCTCTTCTGCTGGGGAACTGGGCCGGGCGTGCTGGGTGAGGGTGTCGTCGTCGAGGAGCCGATGTTGATTAACTTGTGAGGCGTCTGAGCGTGGAGGCTGATGTCCAGCAATCAGTCGTTGCTCAGCCTTCATCCACGGAAACGCACTCTGGATGGTGCGTCCCCCTGACGAAGAGCCGCGGCGTATTCAGTGATAACTCGGCGCTCCTCACCCCCAAACCCGCGAAACCTTGAAGGGAGTCGGTGATAGGCTGCAGCTAGCTACGGACCCGCGCAGGATGTGGGCAGCGCACCGCAGTCACTTCCGCTGCTTCGAGTGCCACGAGAGGGCTATGCTGCCTCGGTTCGGCCGCCGATGGGGCTGGCCCTCGAGGAGTACCTGGCTTTGAAGCACGTTCGCGGTTCCCTGTTTGTCGACTACGTACGCTTGATCCGTTCGCGCAAAGACATCGACTGGAACCGCTACCTGGAGCCGGAAGATCAGGGCTACCTCAAGGGCAGCATCGATGACCAAGCGTGGTACCCGCTGGCGACCTTCGAGCGGCTAGGCGTCGCGATCTTGAACACCGTCGCGCAGGGCTCGATCTCCATGGTGCGCGTCTGGGGACACCTGCAGGTCGACGCCATGCTGCGTATCCACCCGGAAGTGCTCGCGGCTGGCGACGCGTACGAGTCGCTGCACCGCGTGGTCGTGCATCGCAAGGGTTACTTCGACTTCGACGTGCTCAACGCGCGAGAGGTGCTCGACGACCACGCGAACTTCGAGCTCAACTACGGGTTCAGCGATCTCGGCGAGCTGGCTGCCTGCATGCAGACCCTGGGCGCCTTCGAAGAGCTGGTGAAGCGCGCCGGCGGCAAGGACGTGAAGGCAGAATTCACCGAGCGTCGCTGGGAAGGCGACCGGCGCACGCTGTTTCAGCTGAGCTGGACCTGAGCGAGGCTCGCAGAGCCGATGTGGCGCGGCGTCGCGCGGCGGTCAGCCTCATCCCGTGCGACGAGGACGCGACCACTCACGCACGTTGAGTCTGCGTGATGGGACGCGTTTGTGTGTCCCGATGCTGACCGGGGAAAAAGTACCGGATTGAACCGTCAACGCTGCGGACGGCAGCTCTACCCTGTGTGCCATAAGCCCTCACCTGATAATGGTCGCGGAGACCAGGGGCGCATTGAGCGACGCTCCCGCGTTACCGACAACGCGTAGTTGGAGCCCGCCCCCTAACCAGGGGGCGGGCACAGTGTGCAGCCTACTTGCGGCTCCTCGGTCGCTGCTGAGGCTGCCCTTCTTCGCCCTGCGCCTCG
>JBFXBK010000164.1:0-18449 GCA_050183255.1 Polyangiaceae bacterium
GCTGGGCAGGCGTAGGCAAACTCAGTGCCCATCATCACGACTGCTTCCCGTACGGAAGCGAATTGAGCCAGGGGATATACCGATTCGAGCTTTTCGGCTCTCTGACCGTCGCCGGCCAGGCCTTGCGCGACTTGGTGGTAGTCGGCTTCTGTCTCCGCTTGAACCACGTTGCCGAAGACGAACAGCGCCATCTCGGCTGACATGCTCCCGGTAAGCAGCGGTAGTGCGACATCCGGTTCGCCCTGCAGTTGTTGCAAGGGCTCTGCCTGCAGTTCGTCGCCACCCACGCTTGGCCCCAGCGCACGATTACCCCATACGTTCGCTGGCACTTGCTCCTGAGCTGCGAGCAATTCGTCCACGGGTACGCCGCGCAGGCACTCGATGGGGTTGGGATCCGCGGCGCAGCTGGTCGCGGCGAGGAAGGCCTCTCCCAGCGCGAGCGTTCCGCCTGGAGGCAACGGATCGTTCTCGAGCCGGCGGATGTCCTCGCACCCGCCTCCACTTTGTATGATGCCCTTGCTGAACAGCGCCCGGCTCTCTGCCATCGCCAGGTGCGCGCACACGGAGACGCCACCGGCGGACTGCCCGAACAACGTGACATTTTGGGGATCACCGCCGAAGACTCCGATATTGGCTTGCAGCCAACGCAGCGCGGCTCGCTGGTCGAGCAGCCCATTATTCCATGTGGAATCTGCTCCGCTCTCTGCCACGAGTGCTGGGGTCGCGAGGAAGCCCAGCGCCCCGAGGCGGTAGTTGAGAGTGACAACGACTACATCACCCTGTGTCGCCAGCCGCGACGACTCATAGAGCGGCGAGCTGCCAGCACCGGAGACGAAGCCTCCGCCGTGGAGGTACACCATCACCGGACGCAGCTCGTCGCCGGTTGCGTTCTGATGCGCCCAGATGTTGAGCGTCAGGCAGTCTTCGGCGGTTTCGTCCACCGGATTCAGGACGCTGCCACCACTCTGAGGACATCCGGGTGCGAACTGGGTGGCGTCGAGGCGCTGACTCCAATTCGCGTGGGGTGTTGGCGCGCGGAAACGCAGATCAGCTAGCGGCGGCGCTGCGTAAGGGATGCCCCGAAAGACGCGCAGCTCGCCGGCGTCTTCGCCATGAATCGGACCGCTCGAGACTTCGACGTCGACGCCTGGTTGAATCGGGCCCTCATCTGGGCTGGCGTCTTCGTTGCCGCAGCCCATCACAGCGAGCAAGCAGAGCCACGCTCCCCATCGACGCACGAGCCATCCGAGTTCCCCCATCGCCGGTCAGGATAGTCCTATCAACGGCCGTAGCGGTCTCCGCACGTGTTTGCTTGGTTGGGGGAGAGGTGCGCTGGTCTTCGCCGCAGTCAGCAGCAAGTGCCGCGCGCGCAGCGATTCTGCACTTCAGTGCAACCTACCAGCGCGCACCTGGTGGCTCCAGTCGTCGCCACGACGCGCCAGTTCAGGTGCAATGCAGCGGTCTGAACAGCGCGCCCTCACCCCCTGCTGATGACGCAACGCAGAAGGCGACGGAGTACCCCAATCTGCAACGTTTTGCGCTATCAAGGGGCCGCAGCTGCGTGCCCCTCGGCTCCGCGGTCTGCCGTTCCCCTGTGCTTGCGCGGGGCAACGACGCCATCCGTCTTCGCGTCGTCGCGGCGCGAACGACCACGAGTTCATCGGCCCGCAGCGCCTGCGATACGCACGGCTCGCGCCAGGAGACACACATGTTGGTTGGGATCCCCCGTGAACTCGGGCCCGGAGAACGCCGGGTCGCTGCGACACCGGAAACGATCAAGCGCCTGACGAAGCTTGGCTTCGAGGCGTTGGTGGAGGCGGGCGCGGGCGAAGGCGCGTCGTTCCTCGACTCGGACTACGAAGGTGTTGGAGCGCGCATCGTCAAGGATCCGAAGGAGCTCTGGCAGAGCTCCGACATCGTACTCAAGGTGCGGCCACCGGAGCTCGACGCTCAGCGTGGCCACCACGAGGCGGATCTACTGCGTGAAGGCACCACGCTGATCAGCTTCGTGTGGCCAGCCAAGAACGAGGCCCTGCTGGAACGCTTGGCCAAGCGCAAGGTCACGCTGCTCGCGATGGACCAAATCCCGCGCATCAGCCGTGCGCAGAAGATGGACGCCTTGAGCTCGATGGCGAACATCGCTGGTTACCGTGCGGTAATCGAGGCGGCGTCCTTCTTTGGGCGGTTTTTTACCGGACAGATCACCGCGGCGGGCAAGGTGCCGCCCGCGAAGGTGATGGTGATTGGAGCCGGTGTGGCGGGCTTGGCTGCGATCGGCGCGGCGCGCGGGCTGGGTGCCATCGTGCGCGCGTTCGACACGCGCCCGGCGGTGAAGGAGCAGGTCGAGAGCATGGGCGCCGAGTTTCTCGAGCTGAAGTTCGAGGAAGACGGTACCGGTGAGGGTGGCTACGCGAAGGTGATGAGCAAGGAGTTCATCGACGCCGAGATGAAGCTCTTCGAGCAGCAGGCGCGCGAGGTGGACATCATCATCACCACTGCGCTCATCCCGGGGCGCCCTGCTCCAGTGCTGATCACCAAGAAGTGTGTGGAGCTCATGCGGCCCGGCGGCGTCGTCGTCGACCTAGCCGCGGAAGCTGGTGGAAACTGCGAAGTGACCCAGCCAGAGCAGGTCACAGAGCACAACGGAGTGACCATCATCGGCTACGTCGACTTACCGAGCCGATTGGCGCCCACCGCCAGCCAACTGTACGGGACCAACCTGACGCACCTCTTGGCGGACATGGGCGGCGCCAAGAGCTGGCACATCGATCTCGAAGACGACGTCGTGCGCGGCGCTCTGGTGCTCCACGACGGCGAGATGATGTGGCCACCGCCCAAGCCGAAGGTGGTACCCGAGCCGCCGAAGAAGGCGCCCGCGCCCGCGCCGGTCCCCAATAAGCCCGATCCGGCTATTGTCGCACGGAAAAAGGCGCAGACGACCGCGCTCACGATGCTCGTCGGTGGGCTGGTGCTGGCGGGCCTGGGCGCCGTGGCCCCCAAGGAGTTCTTGAGCCACTTCACGGTGTTCGTGCTCGCGTGCTTCGTCGGCTGGCAGGTGGTGTGGAACGTGTCGCCGTCGCTGCACACGCCGCTGATGAGCGTGACCAACGCGATCAGCGGCATCATCATCGTGGGCGGCATGTTGCAGCTCTCGGGTCCGCTGACCAGCGCCGTCACCATCCTCGGCGCGGCAGCGATCCTGCTGGCCACCATCAACATCGCTGGCGGCTTCTTGGTCACTCAGCGCATGCTCAAGATGTTTCAGAAGTGAGGCACTCCGATGCTCGATAGCCTGACCACTGTTGCCTATATCGGCGCCGGAGTGCTCTTCATCCTGAGCCTCGGCGGACTCTCGACGCAAGAAACCGCGCGTCGGGGAAATCTGTACGGAATTATCGGGATGCTGCTGGCCATCGCGGCTACCGCGGCCCGCATGACCGGCGGGTACCCGGTGCTGGGTGGCGTCGTGATCGTGGGCGCGCTGATTGGCGCGCTGCTCGCGGCGCGCGTCGCGATGACCAGCATGCCGGAGCTGGTCGCCATCTTGCACAGCTTCGTCGGCGCCGCCGCGGTGCTGGTTGGCTACGCGACCTATCTGGATCCGAACCAGCACTTCTCAGGCGTCGAAGCCAAGATCCACGACGTCGAGATCTTCCTCGGCGTGTTCGTGGGTGCGGTGACGTTCACTGGCTCCGTGATCGCGTTCGGGAAGCTGCGCGGCAGCATCGGCAGCAAGCCACTGATGCTGCCTGGTCGCCACCTGATCAACTTGGCGATGGTCGGAGGCAGCGTCTTCTTGATGACGCGCTTCATGGCGGCAGAGGGACACGCCGGATTGATTCCGCTCGGAATCATGACGGGCATCGCGTGCGTGCTGGGCATCCACCTGGTGATGGCGATCGGCGGCGCGGATATGCCCGTCGTCGTGTCGATGCTGAACAGCTACTCCGGGTGGGCGGCCGCGGCGGCGGGCTTTATGCTCTCCAATGACCTCTTGATCATCACCGGCGCCTTGGTCGGCTCGAGCGGCGCGATCCTGAGCTACATCATGTGCCGGGCCATGAACCGCTCGATCGCCAACGTCATCTTCGGAGGTTTTGGCGCGACGGAAGGGGCTGCGCCTGCCGGCGGCTCTGCGCCCGAAGGCGAGCCGACGCCAGTCGAGGCGGCAGAAGTCGCCGCGCTGATGGCGGAGGCGAAGAGCGTGGTGATCGTGCCGGGTTACGGCATGGCAGTCGCACAGGCGCAGCATCCGCTGTTCGAGGTCGCGAAGATCCTCCGCGCGAAGGGCACTCAGGTGCGCTTCGCGATTCACCCCGTTGCCGGGCGCCTACCGGGTCACATGAACGTGCTCCTGGCCGAAGCCAAGGTGCCGTACGACATCGTGCTCGAGATGGAGGAGATCAACGACGACTTCCCGGAGACCGATGTGGTGCTCGTGATCGGCGCGAACGACATCGTGAACCCTGGCGCCCTCGACGATGCCTCGAGCCCAATTTACGGCATGCCGGTGCTCGAGGTGTGGAAGGCCGAGACCACGGTGGTCATGAAGCGCTCCATGGCGACCGGCTACTCGGGCGTCGACAATCCGCTTTTCTACAAGGAAAATTCACGGATGCTGTTTGGCGACGCCAAGAAGAACGTGGACGCCATCCTGGCGACGCTGCGTGAAGGGCAGTCTCACGCAGCGGCGGCGGAGTGAAGCTCACTTGCAGCGGGTTGCGCTGTAGTAGCCGTCAGTCTTGAGGAAGTTCTTTCCGCGACCGCTGACCGTGAAGCGGATCTCGTCTCGCGTGACCATGAAGAGCTCCAGTTCACCATCCCGTGGCGAGAATGGATCCGCCGCGCAGGAGTCGGCGCTGCTCTCGGCGCCGAGCGTGTCAATGTTGCGGAAATAGATTAGGCGGCCCGGGGCCACCTGATCCGCGGGGATCGTGGCTTCGCCCTTGGCTTCCTCACAGCTCACCTCGGCGGTGGAGTCATCGCAGGTCCGCTGGACGTTTCCCCACTTGAGGCGCACACTCCCATCGACCACCTCGAAGACTGCGCCGACGCTCGGCTCGGGTTCCTCGCAAGAGAAGCCCTCGTAGACTCCATTGAACGTTTCGTCCTCGGCGTTCGAGATCTCGACGCTCAGCGAGCCGCGACCGAGATCTGCGAAATGCACCAGCATTTGACCCACGACGGGGTTGGCCTCCTCGGTACATGACCGTGGGAAGTCCGTCCCGTCGTAGGCGTCGTTCTTCGACACGTAACCTGGGTGTCCAGCGAGCTGAATCGTGGTCCCATCCACAAGCTCTGCTTCGTTGAGGGTGACCGAGGCTTTCGGGTAACCGCAGCCCACGGTCTCAGGCTTGCCGCCGCAGTAGGCGGCGGAGCCACCCCAGGTGAAAGTCACCTCGCGATTCCCCGGGGTACCGGGACCAACGCTGAAGCGCCCGGTTGCTGGATACCAATCATCTCCTGGTTCCCACGTGCCTTGGCCGGCGCCCTCGGCACCCGAATCGTCGGGGTCGCTGCCCACGCAGCCTGCAAGCATGCCCGTCGCAAGCAGTGCAAATATGAAGTGTGTGATGACTTTGCGCATGTCGACCTCAGTTGCAGCTCGTGGCGGTGAAGACGCCGTCGATGTTCGGGTCTTCGAAGTCGGTGCCGCTGACACGGAACTGGATCTGCTCCTGCGATACCGCGAGGATCTCGAGCTCGCCCAGGCTGGTGCCGCCGCCCCACCAGCAGTCGTCGGGACCGCTGCCTCCCGTGTTGACCCCGCTCGAGGTTTGCAGCGCGTCGGTCGATTCGAGCTGAATCACCTTGCCCACCACCAGGGCGCTCTTGGTCAGTGTCACGTCACCCTTGGCCTCGCCGCACTCCACGGTGGACGAGTCGTGGCAGGTGCGGGCGACGTTGCCCCAGCTCAAGCGCGCGGTGTCCTCGCCCCAGGTGAACACAGCCGCCGGGCCCGGTTGCTCGGGTTTTGGCTCGGCAGCGTCGCACGCATAGGCGATGTACTCGCCGTCCAGATTGGGATCGGAGTACACGCCGCTTGTAGAGAAGCCGATGGTTCCGGCTGCGAAGTCTGCGTTGTAGATCGACAACTGTCCGAACAATGAGCCTCCGCCGCCCCAGCAGTCGTCAGGGCCGCTGCCCCCTTCATTCACGCCGCTCACGCTCATGTAGCCCGTGGTGGTGCTCAGATCGATCTCCGCGCCTGCCACCACCTGGCTCGCATCGAGCGTGACGCTTGCGTTGCCGAAGCCGCAGGCCAGGTTCGCGGGGAGGTCGCACGTGCGGTCGGCGTTGCCCCACTCGATGGTCACTGCGCCGTCGTTCACGGTGTAGGTGGCCAAGAGGTCGGCGGGGCTCCAGTCGTCGTCCTGCCCCGCGCTTCCACCGACACCATTGGAGCCGGGTTGGCCACCGGTGTTGGTGCCTCGCCCAGCGCCGTCGCCGCGGTTACCGAAGTCGCCCGCGCTCTGACCGCCACACGCTCCGGCGCCGAGCGCCAAACCCAAGATCAAGCATCCGATGAATCGCATGCCCCGGAATGAGCACGAGGTGTGCCACGGGAGCCTGGCAAATTAATGAGCAATATCCTGAACTTATGCGTTTGTGCCAGGGTGCGCCGCGCAATTCGTGCCCTGCGAAGCAGTTGTCCTTTCGTCGCTTCCTTCGGCAATCTTTCGTCCGCCGCGGTTTTGCGGCACTTCGTGGGCCCACTCTGGAAAACGGCTCAGGTTCGAGGATCAAGCGATGGCGTCGGTGAAGCGCACAATGATTGCCCAGCAAGGCTTCGACTTTGCGGGGCTTTTCACGCTGCAGTTCCATCGCTTGAAGGTGGCGGGCAGCTGCATTCGCAGCGTGGAGTTGCTGGCGCCTGAGGTGGACAGCACGGGTGGCGGCAAGCAAGCGCTTCAGCACATCTCCCTCAAGCCGGATGTACCTGGCTACGCGCCGGTGACCGTTGGTTCTGTGAACGTCGCTGCAAAGACCGGACAGCTGCGCACCTTCAATTGCCTCAACAAGCTGTACAAGCAGCGCGGTCGGCCGCTCGATGTCGATCCCCAGAGCTATCAGCAGTTCTTCGACAACGCGCGCATGTTCCTCGGGCAGCAAGGGTTCACCGTGCAGATCGAGATGGAGCCGCCGAGTGGTGGTTCCATTGCGCCGCCCAAGCCGAGCCAAGGCAATCGGGTGCTTGGCTGGCTCTTGATCGTCGGTTTGCTCTTCTTGCTGCTGATCGTCGGTGCCGTGGCGGCCTACGTCGTCTTCTTCCGTCCCGGCGGCTGACGCTGATAATGCGGGCCTGGCTCAGTCGCTATCCGCGACTATCCTGCGCCGGGTGACGAACGAAGCGAAGCACCTCGCGACCCTGTTGGTGTCCTGTCCCGATCGCCGCGGACTGGTAGCGGGACTAGCGCAGCTGCTGTACGGGCATGGCGCGAACATTCTCGACTCTGACCAGCACTCAGATCCCGCAGAGGGCATGTTTTTTCAGCGCATTCGCTTCGACATGAGCGAGCTGATGACGGACCGCACCGCGCTCGAGCAGGGGGTGAGGGAGGTCGCTGAACGCTTCGAAATGCAGTGGCGCATCGCCTACGCCCAGGACGTCAAGCGCGTCGCGATCTTCGTCTCCAAGTACGACCACTGTCTGTACGATCTACTGCTGCGTCATCGCGCTGGTGAGCTCCCGTGCAGCATCCCGCTGATTGTCAGCAATCATCCGGATCTGGGACGTGTGGCCGAAGACTTCGGTGTCCCGTTCCATATTTTCCCGGTGGATAAAGTCAACAAGGCCGAGCAGGAGGCGAAGGAACTCGAGTTGCTCGAGCATCGTGGCATCGATCTGGTGGTGCTGGCGCGCTACATGCAGATCCTGTCGCCCGGCTTCTGCGAACGTCTGCACGGCCGCGTGATCAACATCCATCACTCGTTCCTGCCGGCATTCGTTGGTAGCAAGCCCTATCACCAGGCGCACCAGCGCGGCGTCAAGCTGATCGGGGCGACGGCTCACTACGTGACGAGCGATCTGGATCAGGGGCCAATCATCGAGCAAGGCGTGCAGCGGGTGAGTCATCGTGACTCCGTCGAAGAGCTGGTACGCAAGGGCCGTGATCTGGAGAAGCTGGTGCTCTCCCAGGCCGTGCGCTGGCACCTGGAAGACCGGGTGCTGGTGTACAACAACAAGACCGTCGTATTCGACTGATGCCTTGCACCCGGCGTCCTCGGAGATCCGGGCTTTGCCGCGCGGAAGTATATGGCAGCGCGTTGCTCATTCCACGAGCAGCATCGCGAAGCCGTCCCAGCCCTTGGACCCTACCGTCTGGAGCGCCGTTGCGCGCAGGCGAGGATGAGCGCGAACAGCGTCCATGAAGGCTCGCACCCCCTGAACGCGCGGGTCGCTGCTGTGCTCGTCAGTCACTTCCCCGTCGCGGATCACGTTGTCCGCGATGATAACGCCCCCGCTCCGAATCAACTCGAGAGACTCAGCGAGGTAACGCGGGTTGTTCGGCTTGTCCGCGTCGATGAAGACGAGGTCAAAGGCGGGTACGTTGGCCTCGCGTAGCGCACGAAGACTCGAGGTGGCTGCGCCGACGAGCAAATCAACTCGTTCTGCGACGCCCACCGACTCCAGATTGAGCCGCGCCGTTTCCGCGTGGTGCCCATCCGCCTCGAGGGTGACTACCTTGCCTCCGTCACCGACGGCGCGGGCGAAGTGGATCGTTGAGTACCCACCGAGCGTGCCTATCTCCAGAATCCTGCGGGCACCCATCGCCCGGGCGAGTAACTCGAGAAAGCTCCCCTGGAGTGGTGATACGTCGTGGGCGGGGAGACCAGCGGCTTGGTTTCTGGCCAAGGTTGAGGACAATGCTGGATCCTCAGGGATCAAGCACCGCTCCAGGTAGCGGTCAGTCTCGGTCCAGCGGCTGTCTGTCGCCACGCTACGGATCCGGCATCGGTTTGGTGAAGATCCACAGGTCGTCGTAGACGCCGTTGGCGAACGCGCTGCCGTCTGCGATGTTACCAAAGCGCAAGCTGCGGTCTTCGTTGCCGTCACGCATGTTCAAGCCGCTCAACGCGCCTTGTAGCTTCAGTGCGTTGCCGTTCAGGAACAGCTGCACGCTGCTCAGGCTGCCTGCGTTCACCATCAGGCTCCAACTCAGGGCGATGTGCACGCGCTGGTTGTGCACCAGGCTGTAGTCCTGAGGCTGGACGATGCCTTGAAACGGCACGCCCGCGGCGCCGCTGGCCTTGGCTATGAAGCGCAGCGCGTTGGATGAGGTCTTCTCCAGGGTGAAGCCTCCCGACTCCTGGTTGTCTGTCTCGAACAACATGTGCGCGGTGTTGTCGCTGCTGTCGAAGTAGGGCGTGAAGTAGAACATCAACGTGCCCTGGCGGTAGTCGATGTTGATCATGCCGTCGCCGCCTTCGGGCACCGTGAAGTACTCCCCAGTGCCATTGACGCGGATCCCGAAGTCGCACTCGCTCTGATAGAAGTCGTTGGTTGGATCTGTGCTGACGTTGCTCGACTTTCCGACGCCGATGGCTGGGTTCAACACGTCGTCGAGGGTGTCGAGGGTCGAGTGATAGCGAGGCTCATCGGGGATGCGCAATCCGGCCGGAAACGGGCAGTCGACGACGGTCATGCCGCCGCTTCCAGCTGTCGAGGTTCCACCGCTGCCACCGCCTCCCACTTCACTCCCAGCGACGCCGCCGGTGCCACCGTCCACGTTGCCGCCCGAACCACCCGAGCCTGCCCTACCACCCGATGCGCCCACGCCTGACGTTCCGCCCTCTGCGCCCGACGACGTGAACTCACTGCCGCCGCAAGCGACGAGAGCCAGGCTCGAAACCGTAAGCAAAACAAGCCACCGCATGACCTCAAGCTACCATCCTCAGCCGTCGGAAGCACGCAACCGATTCCTCCGAAGTCGCAACTTTCCTGCGTCGCGGCGTTGTTTGATTGCGAGGGGCATTCACTCGGGAACCTGTGAGGGTGTCTCGTGTCGAAGGCCCCCACGATGCTGCGTACGTTTCGAAGTTGGTGGGTTTGGGGGTTGGGGTGCGCTGCTGTCTCCTTGGCGGCGCCGTCGGTGGCGGCCGACGAGATGCAGGGGTTGCGCTCCGAAGCGCTCGTCGAGCGCGACAACAGCGTTTCCGTGACGCTCGATCGCGGCTTCGCGAAGCTGGTCGTCCAGCGTAGCGTCTTCAATGGCGGCGAACGCCATGACGAAGCGACCTTCTGGATCAACCTGCCACACACGTCGGTGGCGACGGGGCTCCGAACCCTCGGATCGCTGAACGGAAAGCCCCATTGGTTCTCTGGTGATCTGATGGAGGCTGAGGCTGCCGCGGCCAAGTATCGCGAGCTCACTGGCGTCGGCGGTTATTACCCCAAGGATCCAGCATTGCTCTCCTGGCGCAGTCAAGACTTCCTCGCGCTACAGGTCTTCCCCTGTGCGCCGGGCCAGGTGAAGCAAGTCGAGTACACCCTGCAAATGCCTCTCGTGTATGCCGAGGGTCGCTACGTCGTGGAGCTGCCGAGCATGGGCACTGAGGAGCTGCCAGCGCGCGTCGAGATCCAGGCGGCGCAGCGTGGCGATCAGATCCGCCTGAATGGAAAGCCGTGGCAAGCTGGCAGGCGGTATCAACTGCCGCGCGATGCCATGACGACGCTCGAGCTGGTGCCGGCGAAACCGGCGCGCATCAGCGGGGAGTTTGCTCAGTACGTGTTCGCGAAGCAGCGCGTGCTGACGCACTTCGAGTTTCGTCTGGCGCCCAAGCTGTCGAAGGCGCCCAGCGCGGCCAGCGTGGTGCTCTTGGTCGACGCCTCGAAGTCCATGGGCGCGCGTGCGGGCGCTGCCGCGGACGCCGCGCGCGCCTACCTGAGCCACCTCCCCGACGCGCAGGTGCAGCTGGTGTATTTCAATCGCAAGCCAGAGGAGCGCTTCAAATCCTGGGTTAGCGCTGAGCGCGCGCGCGCTGACTTGAGTGTGTACTCACCGAAACCCGGAAATGGTTCTGAAGTCGGCGACGCTCTGGATGTTGCCGAGCGTCTCCTCGCGGATCGCAAGGGTCCGAACCGGGTCGTGCTCTTCACGGACACCTTGACTCGGCGGGCGCTGACTCCCGGGATGCTCAAGGGCCGCCTGGCAAGCAGCAAGGCGCTGATGCACATCGTGGACATCAGGTCGGGAGGCACTGCGCTCGAGCGCGATGACGCCGATGCGCTCGCTCCGGTGGCTGCAACTACGGGCGGAGTCTTCTGGCGCGGTGCGTTCGACGACAGCGCGGAGTCGCGAGTACGCGCTGAAGAGCTCGTGCGACCACTGCGCCTGCACTCGCCCAAACTGACCGCGCCCGGTGTGCCGAGCGATGTCTTGCCCTCACCCGAGGAGCTCTGGGAGGGTGACGCCGTTGGCCTGACGGAGCTCGTGTCGGTTCCGGGAGGATTCGTTCGGCTGCGAGGCAAGCTGTGGCAAAAAACCGTGCAGCGGACACTTTCTCCGGATGCTGCGCAGAGCAAGCGCTGGGCGGCGCTGGTTTTCGGCCAAGATCTGTACAGCGACCTGAGCGAGCCGGAGATGATGACGCTTGCTACATATGGTGGCGCCGTCAGCCCGGTCACCAGCTACCTCGCGATCGAACCCGGGGTGCGCCCATCCACCGAAGGCATCGAGCGAGGCATGATGGGCTTTGGCTCTGGCGGCGGGGGCAGCGGCATGGGCATTGGGCTCGGTAGGGTGGGCACACTGGGTGGCTTCGACGAGCAAGCGTGGCTGAAGAGCGCGTTCGACAAGGCGCTCAGGCGCTGCCACATTCAACGCGCGAGCGTGCGCCTCGAGACGACGCGCGACGAGGTTGTCGACATGGACGCGCTCACGGTGGTCCCGGTGAAGGGCGCTCAGGCCTCCGTCGCGCGTCAGTGCCTGACCGCTTCAGGCTGGGCGCTCGACCTGCCAAGCGGCTTTGCCCGGGCGCACGCCATCTACCCGCTGCAGCTCAAGCGCTGAGCTTCAGCGACCGAACACGATGCGTTCGCTGTTCAAGAGCCGTGCCCCTAGCGCGAGGCACACCAGGGACAGCCCGAGCGTTGCCAAGGTCGCAGTACCCAGCCCGAGCGCGCTGGGTGGACTGCCCGCCATCACATCCGTGAGGAACTGCGTCTGAGCGAGGACCGGCACTGCCCACATCCACGGCTGGGTGTCGACCGGCGACAGACTCAGGAGCAGCCCAGGGAGCATCGGCAAGAACAGCACCAAGGACAGATACGTTTGAGCCTCTTTGTACGAACGCGCGAAGGTGGCGATCAGCATCTGGAGCGCGCTGGCGAGCGCACACAGCGGAACCAGGACGAGCCACATCTGGAGCCCCTGCTCCCACCCGATTGAGAAGTGGAGCCCCAACTTCGGCAGGTCGACTCGACTCATCGCCGCCAGGCTGGTTACCAGCGTCAGACTGCAGCTCACCAAGCCGAATAGCGACGCGGTTAGCCATTTCCCTCCGGATAAACCAAAGCGCGAAGCCGGGTTGATCAAGAGCGGCTCCAGAGAACCACGTTCGCGTTCCCCTGCTGTGGTGTCGATGGCTACCTGCATGCTGCCAATGAAGCACGCCATCAGCGCGAGCATGGGGATCAGGCTGAGCAAGCGCGCCGTCAGCTTGCTGGGCGTGCTGGTGTCGTGTTCTTCCACGCGGATTGGCAGCAAGAGATCAGGGCTAACGCCTCTCGCGACCAGGCGCAGCGCACCCACGCGCTGAGAGTAGCCGAGGATCGCGCGCTGGGCGGTGCGTGCGGTGCGCCGCGACTCCGAGCGGCTGTCGTCGAAGTAGAGCTGGAGCGAGCTCGGGCGCCCGGCTGCGTACTGTCTACGGTAGTCCTCGGGGATGACCAGAATGGCTTCAGCCTTGCCCGTTTCGATCGCCGCTCTAGGATCGGGGGTGAGGTCAGCCGCAGCTACCTCGGCGTCCACCCCTTGAGTCCCCAGGTGCTCGATCAAGCCGGGCGCGTTGTCCAGACCAATCACGGGCAGTTTCGTGCGTGCAGTCGGTGCCTCCCGCTCGATCAACGTCTGGAACATGACCGAGAAGAGCAACGGCATGAGCAACGGGAAGAGCAATGCCGAGAACAGCGACCGGCGGTCCCGCAAGGCGTCGATCAATTCCTTACGGAATACAACGAGCAACACCTTGAAGGGACCTGGTGCCCTCCCCCCCAAACCCGTGTGAGGCTCGGCCCTTGACTTGTTCGCTGACTCGCTCACCCAAGGCCCTCTGCGCTGCCGATGGCTGCCACGAACGCGTCTTCGAGGTTGCTCGTGCCGGCATGCTCCAGGAGCGCCGTGGGCGTACCCGTAGCGACGACTCTGCCTCGGGCGATCACCACCACGCGATCGCACAGCTCAGCGACCTCCTGCATGATGTGACTGGAGAACACCACACAGCGGCCCTGGCGCTTGAGGTCGCGGATCACGCTGCGCATGCTGCGCGTCGCCATTACGTCGAGGCCGTTGGTTGGCTCGTCGAGGATGAGGTTTTGGGGAGCGTGGATCAGCGCCCGCGCGATCGCGACCTTTGCGCGTTCACCCTGAGAGAAGCCTTGAACGCGCCGATCCGCGAGGGAACGCATGTCGAGCTCGTCGAGCAGCGCCTCGATGCGTGTGTCGAGGGACTCGCCAGCGAGCCCTTGCAGCGAACCGAAGTAGTGGATGTGTTCCCGTGCGGTAAGCCTGGGATATAGCCCGCGCTGATCCGGCACGACGCCGAGGCGTTGTTGAGCCTCGCGCGGCGCGCGGGAGATGTCGACGCCATCGATGGTCGCCGACCCCGAGTCCGCCTGAGTGAGGCCATACAGCATGCGTAGCGTAGTCGTCTTGCCTGCGCCGTTTGGCCCGAGCAAGCCGGTGATCTCCCCGTCAGCCGCCTGGAAGCTGACGCCGGCAACCGCGTGGATCGCGCCGAAGCGCTTGTCGAGCTGGCTGACCTGAATCATGGCGTCGCGTCGCGCGTCAGTTGGGTGCGGGCCCCTGCTGGCGTCAAGGACGAGGACCCAGAAGATCCAGGAAGAAGTGGGGGCGCCTGAGTCCGTCCACGCAGCTCGTGTCCAGCCCGCGGGTGCTGCCGTCGCGGACGAAGCGACTGACCAACTTGGGAACGCAGCCGACGCTCAACGTGCCGTGCCCTTGCCCCGGTACAATGACGTGCAGCCCTTGGTGTAGGCCTTGCAACGCCAGATCTGCCCAGCGCGGCGGTGTCGCTGGATCCAGTTCACCCGACAAGAGCAGCGTAGGCACGTCGCTGATCACCGGCTCAGCCGACTTGGGACTTGCCACAGCGTGAGGCCACACGTCGCACGCCTTGCGCATCTCACCGACGCTCGATGCCGGCAGGAAGCTCTGGTTTGCGTACTCGCTCAACTCCGCGTCGCTGACGCGAGGGAGATCTTCGGCGCAGGCTATCGACAGCAACAGCCCAAGGCTCATGGTCTCGCCTACGCTGTGGGAGACGAGCATGGCCTGGGTGAGGAGCGCTTCGAGCTTGCCGTTGGCGACTTGTTCGATGACGACCGGCAAGAGCTGGCTTACTTCTGCGGAGTACAGCATGCCGCGCACGGCGGAGGCGAAGGCATCGGCGGTTAGCGTCAGTTCGAGCTCTTCTCCAGTCTCTGGGTGACGTACCTTGGCGACCAGCGGGTGGCGTTCGAGTCGCGACATCAGCGCCGCAAAGTCTTGCCGCAGGGAAGGATAGCTCTGGCTGCAGTCCGCGTTGCGCTCGCAATAGTCGAAGGCTTGATCCAGTGCGCGCTGCCCGTCAGGCAAGAAGTCCAAGAACAAGCGGAGCTGCGGTGGTGCGACGCCATCGAGCACCATGCTACGCAGGGCGCTCGAATGGGCTCGGGCATACGCGAGCGCTAGCCGCGTCCCATAGGATGCCCCGATCAAGTTGACGCGCTCGTAGCCCAGAGCTTTGCGTACGTCCTCCAGGTCGGCGACGGCGGCTTCGGTGGTGTATTGAGTGGTGTCTGCGTCGAGCGCCGCGACGCACTGCTTGAGCTTGCTCTGGTCAAAATCCGTGCGGAACTGCTCTCTGGGGTCGTTTGGGTCAGCGAGCTCACAGTTCAGCGCGTTCGACTGTCCTGTGCCGCGCTGGTCGAGGAACACGATGTCTCGCTCTCGGCGCACGCCCTCGAGCAGCGGCGCCATGTCGTGAGCAAGCGTCATGGCGGACTGTCCGGGACCGCCGGCGAGGAAGAATACGGCATCTCTCGCAGGCGACGCGGAGTACGCGCGCAGCACCGCATAGTGCAACTGGATACGCCGCCCACTCTCCAGCTCTCGGTTCTCCCACACCGCTGCTTGTCCGCACAGCGCGAGCGTGCCCTTGAGGTCGCACCGCTCCAGGCCTTGATCGCCACGGGCCGGCGTCAGCTCCGGGTTCGCTTCGCTACAGGCAAGGCCAACCAGGGCCATGGCTAGTAAGCGGCGCGCTCGCTTGATCTCCCGCCAGGCCGAAGAGCCCCCTCGAACGACGCGCGAACCTGGTCTGGTGAACCACACCACGATCTCTCAGTGTAGCTCGCCCACCGGTGCTCTCAAAGTCGCGAATTCTAGGAGCGATAGGAGATGTTGTTCAGCACGCTCTGCACGTCGCGGTCCAGCACGGTCTTCCGGCCATCGCGAGCGGCGGTCTTGATGGCCTCCACACTGAGCCGGCGCAAGTGGTCGCTCAGCAGGCTCATCACGCCGTCCGACGTGTTGAACTCCGAGCGCGCGCGGATGTACTTCTTCAGCTTGGAAGCGACGATCAAGATTTCTTGGGGCAGGTCCTTGTCATCGATCTCGGGTAGTCCGCTCATCTCAGTACCTCGCTTCACGACACCGTCTTGTCGTTTTACGATACCCAGCTTGGCCGCGCGTTGGGCTGGGTCCGAGTCATCGCCGTCCAGCGCGCGTTGCACGGCTTGCTGACGCGCCTCCTCATTCCGTGCGGCAACTTCTTGGGCTGCAGGGGTGGCGCGCGCCGCCGCGCGCTCTTGGGCTGCCTCTTCCTCTGCCTGCTCGCGCTCGAACTGCGCCTTGGTCGGCGATTTCGTCTGTTCCGCCCACGCGTCGCGATGCCGCATCATCGGCACGTGAGCCTCCCAGCACGGCAGCGAGCAGAAGAACAGCCCCAGGCGCTTGCGGTTGCAGGTCGAGACGCTGCACACGAAGTAGTTCTGTTCGAAGCCGATCGGCTTCTTGCAGCTGCTGCAGAGTTTGAAGTAGTCGCTCAAGGTCTTCGGTTCCTCGAGTTCACGGCTTCCTTCGCCGCGCGCTTGCTGTCAATAGTGTTCGGTCGTCGCTTCAGTCGCGTTGCTGCTTCAGCCAAGCGTGAAGTTCGCGCAGCGCCGCGAGGTCCTCGGCGTCATCTCCGACCCCGACGGCGAGGTACAGCTCCGTGGCGCGAGTCCGCCGCTGCTTCGCGAGGTAGGGACGGTCCATGCCCTCCAGGCTGCGCGCTTCGATGGTCATCACGCGCGCCAGCGTGCGCACCACCTCGGGTGGCCCGAGGAGCGTGACCAAGGTCTTGGTGTCCAGGGACTCGAACGTCTGGCGATCGACCCGAAGCAAGTCCAAGTAGGCTTCCGACAGAGCTTCCAGCGCGCGAGTGTCCTCCCCCTTGGCCTGATGGCCAAGTGCGCGAGCGATTGCCTGCATCGCCTTCTCGATGATGCGCATGACGAAGTCCTGCTTCAGCATGCGCAGATGGTAGTCCCACTCGGACGCTTGGCTATCGAAACTGCTACGGTAAGTGGACGACCCGTACGCGGTGGTTGCCACTGTCATCACCGCGATTGCCGTCCGCGACGTAGAGCGTCGTGCCGTCGGCGCTGACGCTGATGCCTTCCATGCCGTAGAACTCCGCGCTGAGCGGCGTCGTGGCATCGATCCAGCCTTGGCTCCCGTCGCCCGCGACGGTGGTGACCTGACCACCGGAGATCTTGCGGATCACGTTGCCGCCGGTCTCGCTCACGTACACGTTGCCAGCGGCGTCCACCGTCAGACCTTGAGGAGCGTTGAAAGCAGCGCTCGCTTGCGCGCCGTCCGTGGTTGCGGCGCTGCCATCACCCGCATAGGTCGTGACGACGCCCGCGAGCGTTACCTTGCGGATCACGTTGTTGTCTCGATCCGCGACCAAGATCTGGTCGCCGCTCAGCACTGCCACCCCGTAGGGGGTGCTGAAGCGGGCGGCAGTACCTGTGTCATTGACGAATCCGCTCTGCGCGGAGTCCGAACCCGCGAGGGGCGTCACGCCCTTCGTCGTCGGGTCGAAGATCGCCACCCGGTGTTCCAAGAAGAAAGACAGCACCACCCGTCCGTCGCTCAACGTAGCGAGGCCGCGAGCGCGGCCGGCGTCGTCCAACTGCAGCGTCGCGTTGCCATTGATGTCGACGCGCCACAAGGCGCCGCCGCTGCCGAGCGTGGAGTTGTAGTCGGTCTGTACGAGGAGATCGCCACCGCTCAGAAACGTCAGCCCGAAGGGGCGCGCGAAGCCATTCGCCTGGACGAAGGTCGTCACGTCGCCGCTGGTCGTTACCTTGCGGATCAATCCATTGTCGAAGTCTGCGACGTAGACGCGATCTCCAGCTCCCAGCAGGACGTTTACGGGGTTGTTGAAGTGGGCGAAGTCGCGAGTTCCGTCTTGCGTCCCTGGGACGTCGTCACCCGCGAGGGTCTCTGCACCAACGCCCGTCAAAGCAGGCAGATTCGACGCGGGTCCACCCGCGGTGCCCGCAGCGCCGCCGGTGCCCGCAGCGCCGCCAGTGCCTGCCGTGCCGCCGGTGCCCGCCGCGCCGCCGGTGCCTGCCGTGCCACCGGTGCCCGCCGTGCCACCGGTGCCCGCCGTGCCGCTGGTTCCCGCCGCGCCGGTGCCCGCCGTGCCGCTGGTTCCCGCAGCGCCGCCGGTTCCTGCAGCGCCGCCGGTTCCCGCCGCGCCGCTGGTTCCCGCCGCGCCGCTGGTTCCCGCCGCGCCGCTGGTTCCTGCAGTGCCGGCGGTTCCTGCAGAGCCGGCGGTGCCCGCAGCGCCGGTGCCCGCGCACCCGCCAGCGCACGAGCCGCCGACACCTGCGCTACCGCCGCGCCCCGCCGATCCGCCACTGCCCGCGTTGCCGAACCCACCGCTGGCAGCGCTACCGCCCATGCCCGCGCTGCCGCCAGTCCCGGCAGACCCCGCGGAACCGCCCTGGCCTCCCGAACCGCCATCACTGCCACACGCCACCAGGAAAAGCGCGAGCAACAAGCAAGTTGATCCAGTTCGCATGGCGCGCATTCTACGCTGGACTCGGCAATGATGCTGCGTTGCTTGCATTCGTTTCTCGCATCCGGTCTCTAGAGTGTGCGATTTCGATCAGTCGCTTGGGGTTTTCGATGCGTGGTGAGTGGTGGCCAGAGCCCCGAGTTCTCATGGGG
>JBFXBK010000165.1:0-18236 GCA_050183255.1 Polyangiaceae bacterium
GCGGGGAAGAGACTTCAGCTTTGGCGGAAGAGCGCTTGGGGCGGCGCTTCACGACAGCCGCGTGGATACGCTCCTCAACCATCTTCTCACCGTTTTGCTTGTCGAGGTGGCGCTTCACCCGCTCGACCGCCTCTGGAGCGATTGCGCTCATGTGGTTTCGCACGTCAGAGACACCGAGGTCCTTCAACAAGCCGAGGAGCGCCTTGTTGTCCATGCCCAAATCTCGGGCGACCTCGTACACACGCACCTTGCTCATCGATCCTCCGTGGATTCATCCACGACTTGCGCGGCCTCATCGGTCTCGTTCATCACCGACGAGGCACGCTTCGCCTGCTCTCCCGCGAATGCGGGGGACACTAGTCCGGCAGCAGCCAGGGCGGTCCTTACCGCCGAAGCTAGTCCGGTATCAAGCACCGCGATGATCGCGGTGTCGGGTCGGTGCAACACCGTCCCCATAGCCGACTTGTCCCCCCACTCGGCCAGGCGGCCCGAAGCCTCGGCAGCCGCCACGCAGCTCAACTTACGGGCGGCTGCAGCGTCCCGTGTAAGCAGCATCAATTCGACTGACCCAAGGCCCCAGGCCTCGGCTACGGAGTCCGCGCCGACCGCCAAATGACGCCCCCGTTGCGCAGCCCCAAGCAGCCCCGCGACGCGACGATTCGCCGCGTCTGCGACCGCCCCCAGCAACGCCTCCGAGGTGGGGCGCACCGACGCCCGGAAGCCCTTGGACAATCCGTTGCGCGCGGCCCGCTCGAGGCACTGGCGACGCGGATGCACCGAGGCGCCGCGGCCACCGAAGGCCGAGGGCCTACCAGCGAGGTCCACCACTGGATGTCCCTCGTCGTCCAGGACGATGCTGACGAGCTCACCCGAATGGTCTCGCTCCCCGCACCCCACGCAGGTCCGCACCGGGCGCGGAGGGCGCCGAGTGCGATCGATCGCTCGTTGCGGCACGCGAGCGCGCTGCTTCGAGGAGTCATGGCTGCGGGGGGAGGACATCATCAACGGTTTTCTAGGCTCCAGTTGCTTCGGACGGATCAGTCCGCGGTACCTTGTTCGGCGCTGGCGCGCGCCGCGCGACGCGCGGCTTCGATCTCCAGCAAATCGTTCTCCAAGAACTGCACCGCACCGAGCTGCACCAGCCGGGCCTTCTTGATGCCGAGGCCACTCTTGATGGCGAGCCGATCGGGATCTTCGCGAGCCAAATCCTGAACGGTGCGGTACCCCGACTCCTCGAGCAAGTGCAGCGTGCGCAGGCCGACACCCCGCACGAAGCGCAGCATGTCGCGGTCGGACAAGGACTCCGCGCGGCTGGTTGCCTCTGCGAGGCGCTCCTGGCGGAGGCGCTCCATGGTGCCTTCGGCGCGCGCCTTCAGATCCTCTGCGGCTGCGATGTCTTCGACGCCGGGGATCGTGACCAATTCCTCGACCGCCGCTTCGGCGATCTCTTCCAGGGCGCGGAAGCCCAGGCGGTACATCTGCTTCGCGAGCTCGTCGTCGATGCCGTCAATCTCACGCAGCGCCGCGAGCGCCTCCTCCTCCATCTGCTTGAACTTCGACTCAGAGATGATGTCGAGTTTCCACGCGGTAAGCTGGGAGGCCAAACGCACGTTCTGTCCCTTGCGACCGATGGCGAGCGAAAGCTTCTCGTCGGGGACGACCAACTCCATGCGGTGGTCCGGCTCATCGACGATGACCTTGTTCACCTCTGCGGGCTGAATGGCGGCGATCACGTAGCGCGCCGGATCGCGATCGTAGGGCACGATATCGATCTTCTCGCCACGCAGCTCTTGAACCACCGCCTGCACGCGGGAACCCTTGATACCGACGCACGCGCCAACGGGATCGACGTCGGAGTCACGAGTCGTGACCGCGATCTTGCTGCGTGAGCCAGCCTCGCGCGCCACGGCGACGATCTTCACGATGCCTTCGTAGATCTCTGGCACCTCGGCCTCGAAGAGCTTCTCAACCAGGCTAGGAGCGCTGCGGCTCAAGATCACGATCGGCCCACGAGCCTCGCGGTCGATGTCCTTGACGTAAGCGACCACGCGATCACCGGGGCGGTACGTCTCCCGAGGCGTCTGCTCACGGTAGGGCAGCACACCCTCGGTGCGCCCGAGGTCGACGATCACGTTGTGGCCCTTTTCGAAGCGCCGAATGATGCCGCGGATCAGCTGACCCTTGCGGTCCTTGTATTCGTTGTAGATGAGGTCGCGCTCGGCATCCCGAACACGCTGCAAGAGCACCTGCTTCGCGGTCTGGGCAGCGATGCGGCCGAACTGGCTGCGCGCCTGCTTGATCTTCAGGAGGTCGCCGAACTCTTTGTCCTGCTGGCGCGCGCGGTCCGCATCCTTCGGGTGCCAGAACACCTGAAACCCGAGTTCTTCACCCTCTTCGGCGTCCAAGCCGTGCTTCTTCGCGTCTTCGATCGCGATCTCACGCTCGGGCTCGTCTACCTCTTCGACCACAGTCATGTATTGGAAGAGATCGATCTGGCCCGTTTCATCGTTGAAACGAGCTTCCAGCTCGCGCGACTGACCAAACGCAGCCTGGGCTGCTTTGAGGATCGCGGCTTCCATCGTGTCTATTAGGATCTGCTTGTCGATCCCCTTCTCTTGGGCGACTTGCTCGACGATCAGACCTAGGTCTTCGACAGTAGACGTTGCTTGTGCCATGCGTCATCGGCTCCGTTGGCGCGCTTTGCGCCCGTTCGTCCCGGCGCCGCTCTTGCCCTCTTTGGCTGAGCGACCCGGCTTCGATACTTTCCAGTCGAACACCAAGTGCCCTAACTGGATATTGGCGAACTCGATGTGGAGTTCTCCAGCGTCGGTGTGGATCAACACGTGGCCAGCCTCATCCAAGCCCGCTAGCTGCCCACGGAAGGTGTACTGCCCCTCCACTGGAACCTTCAGCTTTAGCTTGGCTGGCTGCCCCGCGAAGCGGTCGTAGTCTGCCGCTTCGTATAGTTTGCGTTCGATTCCCGGCGACCCGACTTCCAAGCGGAAGCGGCCCGGGATCAGGTCGGTCACGTCGAGCGCCGACGAGATATCCCGCGAGATTTCGCTGCACAGATCCAGGGTGATCCCTTCCCCGGCGATCTTTGCGTCTGGACGCTCGACGGTCAGCGAGAGCACTGAGTCGCCCCCGCGACCAGCCCAGACGAACTCCACCGGCGTCACGCCGTGCGCGACCAAGATCGGCTCTACCAGAGCGATCAGCGCCTCGCGATCGAGGCCTAGGAGTTTTTCGTGAGCGATATGCATCGAGTGTTTCAGCAGGTGGATCCATTCGTCAGATCCTGCCCGCGGCGCGCCGCCCCGAGGGTGCGGCCCGAGAGGTCAGCCTCTCGGAGAACCACCTCACACCAGCGCGACGCTGAGAGCCGCTGGGCCTGCTCTGCCGGAATGGCCGAAACAGGTGCTTGGTGTGGGGGGAGCGCCAAAAAAAAACGGACCCGAAGGGGCCCGCAGGGATCCACCGGGCGCGCAATGTACTGAACCGAAGGCCACCGCGCAAGCCGAGGTCGGATCGGTAGCTACCGATGGGTCACCGGAGCTCACGAATTCCGCCCAAGGTTCCGTGAAGTTGCGCCCCTTGCACGGCTCCACCGGACGGCGGGCCGAAACGGAAACCAGAGCGCCTCACCCCCAAAACCCGGGCGGGCCCGCTTGTTTTCCCCTCAGGCGAGGTTTGGCAGGGTGACGACGTCCACGTGGAGCACGTCGCCGGTGAAGGCTGTGATCTCCGCGAGGCATGCGTCGCTGGGACGGGAGTCGACGCGGATGCGCGCACAGCCGGCGCGCGCGCCGTCGAAGACGGTGTTGTCGAGCTCCTCCACGTTGAGCCCATGGCGCTTCAGCACACTGAGCGTGTTGGCGAGCACGCCGACCTTGTCCAGGTGACGGATGATCAACTGATAGCGAGCCGGCGAGCTGGCGCACACGTTGATCACGTTGGGCACGCGGCCCTCGATCAAGAAGGCACGCAGCACGCGCACACACTCATCGGCGATGGCGGTCTGAGCCTCGTCCGTCGAAGCGCCGATGTGAGGCGTGGCGTAACACAGGCTCGAGCGCAACACGGGGTGATCGTAGCTGGCGGTGCGAACACCGGGTTCATCGGGAAGCACGTCAAGCCCGAGGCGCAGCCCCTTCTTCGGCGCGATCTCGAGCAGCGACTCGCTGTCAATCAGCCCATCTTGGGCGGTGTTGATGAGCATCGATCCGCGCGGCAATGCTTCGAGCACGCTGCGGCCGATCAGGCCGCGGGTGCGCTCATTCAGCTCGAGGTGGATGCTGAAGATATCGCTCTGCTTGGCGAGCTCTTCAGGACTCTGGGCGTACTCGATCTCGAGCGCTTGGGCCTTGGCGCGCGTGAGTGAGCGGCTCCAAACGCGCACCCGCATGCCGTAGGCGCGGCCCAACTCGGCTACCCGGCGCCCCACGTGACCGAAGCCTACGATGCCGAGGCGCTTGCCGCGGAGTCCGACGGCTTGCGCGTACTCCTCTTTCTCCCACTTGCCGTCGCGCAGGCTGATGGTCGCGTCGACCACCCGCCGGTCGAGCGCGCCCATCAACGTGAACGCAAGCTCAGCGACGGCGCTGGCGTTCTTGCCGGGCGTGTTCGCGACGTACACGCCGCGCGCGCTCGCAGCAGCCACGTCGATGTTCCCCGTTCCCGCCCCGGCGCGCACGATCAAGTTCAGCGTAGGCGCGGCTTCAATCGCCTCGGCGCTGACGCGAGTGCCGCGCACGATGAGCACACCGTGGCCCGGCAGCGACTCCACCAGCTGCTCTGGCGTGAGGTCGGGTTGGTAGTCGACGTCGACCCCCAACGCGCGGATTTCGAGCAAACTCGTTTCAGGCAGGCGATCGGCGACTAGAACGCGCATCCGGCGCGATCTACAGTGCTCCCTGCTGTCTGGCAATCATTGCTTGCCCGGAGCCTCTCGCTGAGGAACTGAAAAGCGCTGCCCGGCGATCTCCAAACCAACGCCACCGTCTGCTTCGACCAACAGCGGCGCCAGCTCGAGCTGGGCAGAGGGCTGAAACCGCGCCTCGAACTCCCCTTGTTTCACCCGGAGATAGAGCGCTCCGTCTGGCCCCTCCCGCAGCGTGCCTGGGTCCATTGGTTCCTGACTGCCGTCGAACAGGGAAAGCTCTGGCTTCCCATCCAGGAGCCGCAACCCGGTCACGAAGTAGGGTGTGTCCTCCACGCGGAAGTAGGTCCAGTCGTAACCGTTGGTCAGAATGAAGCGACCATCATCGGGGTGCTTTGAAATCCACGCGGCAAATGCCTTGGCCATTTGCGGGTGCTCGACCAACGCATCGTCGTGCCAAAAGCGACCGTCTTTGTCCAAGCGGATCGTGCTCTCACGCGAGCGACCAGGCGGCGGAGGAAAACGAAAGAACTCAGGATGGTCGCCAGGCTTCATCAGCCATCACTTTGGCTGATGCTCACCAGCTGTCCAGCCCCGACCGCGCTGCTCTGCGTGGTGGTGTGCCCCGCATCGGGCCACACCACCTCGACATCGGCATCGGGGCAGCCGCCGAGTCCGAACGACTGCACCAGATCTTGCTGCATCCCGAAGTGCCCATAGCCACCAGATACGCTCTTGTCCTGGGTGAGTCCGCCCGCGGTCACGCGCACCTCGGCGCCGATGGCGGCGAGGTTGGCCCCAGGAGCGCCCGTCAGCTTCACGCTGAGCCAGTTCGCGTGGTTCGCAGCGTCGCTCTCATAGAAATGCACGGCCCGCGTATCCCAGATCTGCGCGCAGTCGCGGGCGCGGCTGCTACCGACCACCACGTCCAAGTCTCCATCGCGATCGAAGTCGGCGATCGCAAGGCCCACCGGGCAGTCGTGATTCAGGCCCCAAGCGCTCTCCACCGCCTCGAAGGTGCCATCAGGTTTCTGGTGGAAGACCCGCAGGGCTTGATCGGGGTAGTCGCTGGTCGTGAGCACGATGTCGGGGCGCCCGTCGAGGTCCAGGTCCGCGATCGCCGCGTTGATACCACCTTCGTTCCAGTCGACGCTCGGATGCGGCAGGCCGAGTCCGGACTCCATCAGATCGGGGCGCGTGTACTTCAGGCTGCCGCCCCTTGTATCCGCGAGGAGAAGCCGGGACGAGTCGCTCCCCTCTCCCGCCCACCAGTGATGGATCTCAGCGTTGTATAGATCTGCTAGGCCGTCGTTGTTTACGTCGCCGCAGGCAGTGCTGAAGGTGTTGCCGTTGGCGCGCCACGGCTGGGGATCCGTGGTGCTCGACCAGTAGCCGTCGGCGGGATCGGGGCATTGCACCGCCGGGCTCGTGCCGGGGCACGCCGGGTCGTCGTGTACGGTGCACCAGCACAGGAAGAACTGGTTGTCCGCGTAGCTCTGGTTCTCGTCGCCGGCGAACAACGTGTCACGCCCGACGTCCGTGAAGCTCCCCTTGCCATCGTTCAAGTAGAGCTGGTTCCACTGCCGACCGTAGGCGCTGATCAGCAGATCCATGTCGCCATCGCCATCGACGTCACAGCTCGTGGTGCCGTACGCCGGGCGTGAGTTCGTGCCGGCGACGTAACCAGAGTCGGTGGTTCGCAGGCCGACGGCGCCCGAAATCTCGCTGAATGAGCCGTCACCTACCCCCATGTAGAGCCGCGCTTGGGTACCGGTGTTGGTCAGCCCGTAGCGGTCGTACCAGCCGACGAGGAAGAGATCGACGTTACCGTCCAGGTCGACGTCAGCGAAGGTCGCGCCCGACGTGGAGTACGGGTCGGTTCCGTGAGGTACCAATTGCGGGCCGAGCGTGAAATGCCCCGTGCCGTCGTTGAGCAGGATTTCGCTGCGATCGAGCTGACCAGGGGTCTGAGGATTATCGAGCTTGGTCTTGTCGGTGTAGGTGCCGCTGAACAAATCCAGGTCACCGTCGTTGTCGACGTCCGCCGCCACGGCCAGCTGCGTGGAGCGCTGGTTCTCACTGTCCGCATCTCGCGGCACTCCGTAGCCACTCGCCAGCGTCTCATCGACGAACTCGCGCCCACCACCTGCCTTCGGGCGGTTCATGAGGATCAGCGACGTCGGCGCGGTGTTGGGCGCCCGAGTATTGTTCGAGAGGCCGTGTACGATCAGATCGGGGTAGTCGTCGCCATCCAAATCCACTGCGGAAATTCTATTACCTTCAACGCCCTCCAACCCCCACGCCGCCGTGTTGCGCACGAAGCTCGGCGGCGCGCTCGTCGCGTAGACGTCACATGACGGTGGGGCACCAGCGGTCCCTGCGCTGCCTCCGGCGCCTCCGGCTGTGCCTCCGCTGCCTCCGCTGCCGGCGCTTCCGCCGCTCGCTGCGCTGCCGCCTGAACCCCCATTCCCGCCGCTGCCGCTGTCGTCCGACCCACAGCCGGACACGACGAGCAACAGCCCAACACAGGAAACACTAAGAAACGCGCCTAGACGGGCAACGGAACGCAAAGCCATGGCTCAGCATACTCGCAAAGCGACCGCTTGACCGAGGTGGGTATCGGACGGTGTGCGAATGTGGGTGAGAGTCGGTTTCCAGCGTACCTCTCCCCCAAAATCTGCTGCTACGACTTCGCAGTCCTCCCAGGCGGGTTTGGGGGTGAGGGTGCACTCAGAGCCAGTGGGAGGGACGCTCAGGCGGCGGGGCTCACAGCGTGACCTTTTGCTCTCGCGCTCCCAAGGTCTGCTTGGTCACTTTGACGCTGAAGCTCTTGCCGTCCCAGGTGATGTCTTGGCGCACCAGCGGGATCGGATCATCCGAGAGTTCGCTCATCAACTGGGCTTCGTAGGTCAGTCGCGTGTAGTCGCTGTTGGGGATCAGCGCGGAGCTCAGGCCGACAGGCGCCGCACGGGTGACGTCGCCAGTCGCGATGGCCGCTTTCCCATCCAGGGTCATCAGCTGGAGGTTCGCCGTGAGATCTTCCCAGGTCAGGATCACCAGCGTTCCCTCACCGCTAAAGAGCTGGAGCTCCTTCAGCTTGCGTTCGATGTTGGCCTTGCGACGCGCGGGATCCACCTCGGGCTGACCCGGAGTGGGCGGCGGCGGATCCACCATCAAGCGCGCGAGCCGCGCGGCGCTCCACAAGCGCGCCCAGAGCCGCGGGTCGTTGGGGCCCGGCGTACCTTCTGCAGAAGCCACCTGGCGCTGGATCCGCAGGGATTCATCGATGCGCCCGGCACCTGCCGCCGCCGCAGCCAAGCGGAGCTCGCTGAGTGGCGAGTTCGGCTGCAGCTCACTGAGAGTCTTGTACTGACGGTACGCGGGCGCGTACCAGCCATGGCTCAAGTAGATATCGCCGAGCAACAGGCGTGAAGGAGCGCTCTCAGGATCGAACTCGACGATCTCGGAGTAGGTGCGCACTGCCTCGGCATCGAGCTTCGCCCGCGCCAACACGTCGCCCAACTTGCGCGCGATTTGCGGCGTGATGAAGCCGCGATCTCGCAGCCGGCGACCATGGGCCAGCGCCTCGTCCTTGTGCCCCGCCAGGCTCAAGAGCTTGACCAAGCGGATGTCACCGTTGGGATCTTCCGGCTCCCGCGCCATGAACTCCTTCAGCTTGGCGATGCGCTTCTCGACGTCCGTGATCTCGCTCAGCTGGCGATCGACGTCGAGCCACGACACGCGGTTGCCGAACAGCTGCTGCTCCACGGCGGTGGTGAGCGCGGGATTCACGCTGCGGCGCAAGATCAGCTTGGCGACGAACTTCTGCACCTCGGGCCGCGGACGGAAGAAGCCGAGCACGGTGGTCGCCGCTTCAGGCGTGTCGACCTTGGCCTGCAGGAGTTCGAGGAACGCCCGCTCGCTGCGCCAGTCCTTGAGCTCGCAAGCCTGGAACGCGCTGCGATAGCGGCTGATCAAGTCACTCGAGCTTCGCGCAGTGGAGATGCGCTTCTTCCACAACAACACGCGCTGGGCGAGTGGGCGCTCCGAGCTGTCGCTGCAGGTGCTCGCGACGATGCTGCCGCCCCAGCCGTCTTTGCGCCCCTCGCCTCCCGAAGCACCCGTATTCAACAGACCGATCAAGCCGAACTCGCTCGCCTCTTGGAGCTTATCCATTTCCGCGCGGGTACGCTCCGGCTGATCGCGGAGCTTCTGCTTGCCGTCCTTGGCGGTGTGGCCCAGCGCACCGAACGGTGAGGCGGCGCTGGAAGCCGGAGACGGCTTCCCTCCGCCTGCGAAGCCTTGTCCAGCCATGGGCTTTGCGGCCATGCGAGGTGCGTCTTCAGCCTCTAGTTCACCGTCATTCGGCTTCTTTTCGGCCTCCTCCTTGGCCTCGGCCTGCCCAGACAGTGGGACTGCCTGAGCGGCTGCCTCGGGTTCCGCGTTGTCGCTCGGGCCGCGCACGGCGTAGCGCTGGCCGGTATTTCCGCTGGGCTTCCCCATCGAGCCCTCGTCACCCTTGGCCCGCGTGCCGGTGCCGCCCTGACGATCCTCTTCGTCCATTGGGGGCGCGCTCGCAGGTGAACTCTGCTCCGAGTCGCCCCCGAGAGTACGCTCCAGCTTGCTGCAGCCCATCGCCACCTGGGGCACCGCAGGAGCCGCCAGCGTCTGCGACAGGCGCCACTCCTGATCCGGGGAGAGCATGCCGAGGCGCACGCCGCGTAGCGGCCGCTTCTTGCGCTCGATTCCCATACGGGAATATGCCGACTCGCTCTCGAGCGCCAGGATGCTGCTATAGGGTGTCATCAAGCCGTACTCGAGACCCAGGGCGGCGATGCGGCCTTGCTCGGTGTCCGCGCCTTGAGCAGAGCCGAGCAAGCGCCGCACGTACTCGGCGGCCCACAAGCGGGGCACGAAGGCCTGAATCACGCTGTCGTCTTGCTTCACGGGATACGACTTCTCGAACGGTTTCCCGGCGAACTGCCCCTTCACCTTGATCTCCGATGGGATCTCGTGGTGCGTGCGAGCGAGCACGACGACTTCCTGGCCCTTGCTGACCTTGCCGCTGTTGCTGACGAATGGCTCGTCGAGACCCGCGCCGAGATCGATCTCGAAGTCGGTGAGGGTCGGCAGCTTGATGCTCGCCAGGAGCTCGAGCGCCTGAGCCGTCGTCTGATCGCTCTCTTCCACACGGAAAGCAGAACCACCGCCTGCACGCGCCAGCTCACCGAGCAATGCGCGGTCCGACTCGGCGCCGACGGCGACGGTGAACAACCGCGAGCGGCTCGTGGTGAGCGCGCGACGCAAGCGCTCGATCAGCTGCTCGCCCGTCATCTCACCGCTGGTGGCGATGCCATCACCCACGTAGACCACCGCGGGCTGCGCCGTGCCATGCAGGCGCTTCAGGGAGACATCGAAGGACGACGCGAGATCCGTCGCGCCACCACTCGAGTGCTCGGCCAGCGCCTCCAGCGCCTTGGCGATCTCCTTGTCGTTCGCGGCGGCCAGGCCATCCTTCGGGTGCAGCACCGTCGGCCGCACATCGACGCTGACCAGGGCGAAGTGATCGGTGTCGCTCATCGCGCGCAGGATGGCTTCTGCGGTCTGCGCCTTGAGCTGACGACTGGCTTCGTCGCCTGCCGCCGAAGTATCGACCACCACCACGACGTCCGCGGGCGGCTGCTCCGCCGCGCTCCAGTCGATGTCCGGTGTGTAGCGCGCCATGAGGTAGTCAGCGGTCTCGCCTCCCGCCTTGAAGCGCGACACGCGGAGCGGCGCGCGCTCCTGAGTGTCCGTCGCTTCCAGCTGGAAATCCGCGCGCGGCGTGAAGCCTGAGCGACGCATGGTGATGCGGCGGCCACTCTGCTCCACGCGGGCGTCTGCCAGCGTCGCGATCTTCATGTTCTCGCCGGCTTTCCCCAGATCCACCGCCAGAGAGAACTCACCGATGCGCACGGGCTCACCGCGTCCCATCGGGTAGACGTACTCGATCACGTTGTCGACGACCGGCTTGAGCTCGATATAGCGCAGCACCACTCGCCGCGTCTTGCCCGAGAGCACCGGGTAGATGCGCGCGCGGTACGTGCTCTGATCGACCCACTCGAGGATCGCCGGTGAGTGCCCCGTGGCCTTCGCCGTACCGTAGTTCTGCGCGGCTTCCTTCTTTTCCTGGAACTCCCCTTCGACCAGAACACCGTCGGTTTCGACTGCAAAACCCGTGACGCTCGCGCCGCTCGGCAGCGTGAACCAGTACCACCCCTCCACGTCGCGTGAACCCGGGTTGAAGAACGTCTGGTCGACCTCGGTCTCCGAGAGCCCGTTGCGCACCACCGCGCGCACCGCCTGCTTGGCGATCTCGAGTTTCCGCGTGGTACTACCCGGCGCCGCGCCGTCGTCGACGCCGTAGATGGTGCCAGTGCCCGCACCGGGGATGCTGCCCGCCGCGAAATCCGCCATGCCGCCGGTCCAGTCGTCCCAGAACGCGAGGGGCGCGACGCGCGGAGCGTCCGCGCCCTTGATCGTCGCTTGTTCACCAGCGTTGACTTCGACGCGGCCCCCCTTGCCGGTGACGATCGCCATGCCCCGCGCGACGTAGACCACCGCGGCGGAGTCCTGCAGCTTCACGCTCAAGCCCGAGTCCACGGCGGAGACGCTGACGTCCCCCACCTGGTGGACCAGCGCGGTGCGATCCGTGGGTGGCGCGTTGAGCCAGTATTCGCCCTTGCCGAGGGTGATCTGGCCGTCGTTCAGCGTCACGTCGCTGTCTCCCCGCAGAAACATGCTGGAGCCGTCAGGCAGGCGAACCAGCGCGCGAGCGCCCTTGCCGGTGACGACCTTGGCCTGGCGGAGCAGCGCCATGCCGCTCGAGCCACGCTCTTGGGCGCCGCCCTGCTCGATCTTTACGTCCCCTGTCGCGAGCTCGAGCCGCGCCTGAATCGGTGCCGCGGCGGTGGGCGGCGGCTCCCGCTTCAGTACGTAGACCACGACGGCGCCGACCAGGCACACCGAGAGCGTGATGAGTAGGACTCGCAGTATTCCGCGCTTGTTATTCATGTTTTTCCTCGGTTCCGCCTTCGCATCCTTACGGATACGCCATCGGACACTTGACTCACTTCAGGCTTTGGGCGACGCCTACAGAGTGCGGAGCGTGGGAAAAGTTCCCAATGCCGACAGACAAAACACGTCTGGGCGCTCCCGTTCGGGACCGCCCCAGCTGTTTCCACGTAGCAACTCGCGTCATGCAGGCACGAACGAACAACACTATCTGAGATGCGCTCAGCATCGTTCCCCCAGCTCGGCCGTCGCCAAGCCAGTCAACACTAACGCGCCGGCTCGCGCGTTTGAAGCCAAGTCATCAAATGGGATGGGCCGTGCATTGGCTCAGCCAACACACGGCCCTCAAGGCGCCCAGCCTTAGAACGCAAGATCCGCTGCTGCCTCCGCATTGGAGCGCGTCTGCGCCTTGCCCTTGCGCGTTTCAGGCGCGGGCTTCGCCGGCGCCGCACCAGGAGGGGGTGGGGGCTGGGCGAAGCCGCTGTTGGCGGCGCCCAGGGCGGCTTCTTGCTTGTCGAAGTCCTTGTCTGCCTTGGGCTCGAAGTTCGGTGTCTTCTGCGCCTCGGCGCGGCGCCTGTTCAGCTCCTCCAGCTGCGCGGTCAGGCGCTTCTGAGCTTCTTCCACGCGGCCCTGGGCGAACAGCGCGTTGGCGTCGAGCAGCGACTGCGCTGTCTCGCTGCGGCCGACGCGGGCAGCGACGAACGGATCCATGGGTGTGAGCTTGGCCGGATCGGAGCTGATCAGGGCTGCCAGCTCACCGTTGCAGGAGCCGCGGCGGCGCTCGACCAGGTCCTGATAGGCGAGGTCGATCTTTGCCACGGCGCGCTCCCCTTCAGCTCCTCGCGGAACGCTCAGGCGGACGAGCAGGGTCTTCTCCTCCCCCCCAGAAACCGTGCCCATGGGCACGATCAGCTTGTTGCCCTCTTGGCGGAAGGCGCGGTCGAAGACTTTTTCCACACGGATACCCGGAGCGAGATCGACCACCAGCTCGGTGTCCTTCGCGACGGTCTGCTTGAGGGCGTTGCGCTCCTCTTCGAAGATCTTGGTCAGCGAATCCGCGTTCTCCACGAAGTAGTGGCGACCATTGGACTCCCGAGCAATCGCGGACAGGATGCGCTCGTTGTAGTCGACATCGACACCAATGGTGCTGACGGAGATCCCCTTGTCCCGCAGGCGCGAGCTCATGCGCTCGAAGCCAGAAACGTCCTTCATGCCGCGGGTCGGTTCGCCATCGGTGAGCAACATCACGCGGTTCACCATGCCGTCGCGATTCGCCAACGCGCGCTCAGCCGCGTCCATCGCGCACGAGATGCACGTGTCGCCGATGGCGCGGATGTTGGACAGCGCCTCCGTCACGCGCTGGCGGGAGATCTCATCGATGGTGGTCGCCTGCACCAAGGTCTCGGCCTCGGCGTCGTACGCAATCACGCTGACCACGTCACCGCGGTTCAGGGCGGCAATCGTGCCCTTGGCGGCGTTGATCGCGTTCTCCATGCGCTTGCCCTTCATCGAACCTGAGCGATCGATCACGATCGCCAGGTTGACGGGCGCGGCTTCGCTCGCGCGGGCGCTTCCGTCAGCAAACACCCGGGCCATCAGGTAGGTCTCGTTGTCGCGCCCGGCCTGCATCACACCATTGCCGAGGCGCCCTTCCACCATCACCGTGCTGCCTGCGGTAAAATCCGCGCGGATGACCGGCTGAGCGGGTCCGGGATCGGCGACCACCAGGTCGCTCCCGACCACGGGTCCCTGAGGATCTTGTGAAGCTTCAGGGGTCAGAGACCAGACCGACACCGAGGTCAACGTCATCCCCAGCGCCGCGAGCAAGCCGACGGTTCCAACCTTCATCTGAGTTACTCCCTCTCGTGGGCGCCCGGACTACCGAGCCCCGCTGATTGAGTGCCCAACGCACCCGATCGCCTCAACTTTCACCTTGTACGAAAAAGGTCGGAATTCGATCTCTCGCGAATCAAGAAAGAATTCACGAACCATTTCAAACGCTTAGGGTCCTTCAGGTGCTGCGCTCCGTGCTGACCGGGGACTCACCCCCTGCGGATTTTCCGGCTTCTTCGGGGGGGAGGGGCGCGCCGTGGCGCACTCCGAAGCTCTCCAGCAGCTGCCAGGGCGCGACGCTGCCGATCATGACGAACAGCGCATCGGCGTCGACCGCGCGCTCCACGCCGCCCGAGGTCAGCCAGACTTTGAGCCCTTCCCCGAACTCGCCGCGGCTCCCGCTGCTTGCCACGCTGCTCACGTCGCTGTTCCACAAGAGCTCCACCCGCCCACCCCGCACGAGGCGTTCCAGCTCCTGAATGTTGCGCCGCTTGCCGCGCTTGAATGTTTCCCCGCGGTAAACAACGGTGACCTGGGTACCGGGCTGGCGCCCGATGGCGATTGCCGTCTCCATCGCGACGTCACCCAAGCCGACCAGCACGACGCGTTTGTTCGCGAAGGTGCGCGCGTCGGCCAGGTGATAAAACACCGCGTCCAAGGTCGCATCTGGCAGGTCCAGGGCGAGCTTGCGCGGCGTCCCGCGACGCCCCACCGCCAGTAGCACGCGCCGCGCGAAGAGCGCCCGCTGCTCCTGGTCCTGGTTCTGCAGCGTGACCTTCAACAGGCCAAGTGGCGGCCCACCAGCAATGCGTTCACAGCGCACCACGCGCCAGCCTTCGTCGATACGCAGGCGCTGCTCGCGGACGATGCGACGCCACTTCGCCAAGAGCTCCTCCTTGGTGCTCTCCTCCAGCCACAGGTCACCGACCTTGGGCACGCCAAGCGGCTGGTCGAAGACTAATTTGCCACGAGGAAAACTCCGAATGCTCTCCGCGACGGAGCCTTGATCGACGACCAGGTAGTCGAGCCGCTGTTCGTCCGCGGCGAGTCCGGCGCTGAGCCCCGCGGGACCGGCGCCGACGATCAGCACGTCGAGCACGTCTCGCGCCGCGACGCCGTGGGCTTCCAGAGCGGGGCCTTGCAGGCCCTGAGCAGCCTGCAGGCTCTGCGCGATCGAGTCCATCGCCTGCGCCCCCTGATTGATCGCGTTGCGGATCAGCGGCAGCCCCGTGACGTCACCTGCCAGGAACACGCCGGCGCTCTCCGCTGCCTCCAGGTTCTCGCTCACCAGTGGGTGATCGAAGATCGGCTCGCCTTCACGCACCACCAGCGAGCCATTCGGGCAACGCTGTTCGCACAGCGTGAGGCCGCAGCAGTCGTCCGGCCGCACCACCTTTGCGACGTAGCGCTCGAGCTGGAGCACGTCGTACGGACACGCATCGACACAGGCGTTGCAGCCGATGCACGTGCTCTCGTCGATGGTCGGCAGGCGCCGCACCATCGCGGGCGCCAGTGCTGGCCCGGTCGCCGCCTGGGGCGCTGCCTTGCCGCCCCGCGCCCGACGCCGCCACGCGGCGCTCGTGATGAGTCCGAGCGCCACTGCCAGCGAGACACCGAGCCAGGTCAAGTCGAGGGACCGTCGCGACCCTGGCGCCACGCTCGCAACGGCTACGCGCGCTTGTTCGTAGGCTGCGTCGCGTTCGGCTCCGCCGCTCTGCCCTGCTGCAGCGGCCACGCGATGCTCGTCAAAGCACACGTTCACAAGCTCCCCGCCCTTTCCGCCAGCCCAAGCCTTGCAGCGTGCGATGGGGTCGTCTTTTGCTTCCGTGCGGTGACAACCAGCGCAGCGCGCCAGAGGGGGCGTCGGCACCTTCAAGCGCTTGCTACCGCCGATCGGCGCGACCTGAAGTTTCACTGCCTCGGCGCCCGCCCGCCGCACCCACGCGACACCATCGGGCGCGAGCTCCACCACCTCACCGCCCCCATGGGCGCGGTGACAGGTGGAGCAGCTCATGCGCCCGGCCTGGCTCAGGCGCAGGTGCCCCGGACGAGTGGATGGATGTGGCCCGTGGCAACCCACGCAGGCGCTCACGGCTGCCTTACCGTCCTCTCCGGTGTGGCACGTCTCGCAGGCGACGCCCGCCTTGACGTGGGAATCGGAGAGCGGCCCCGGCGCGCTGATCACCCCCCCACCGCCGACAAAGTACGCGCCCAGCGCGACCACGGCGCACACCAACGCGCCCGCCAGTACCCCACGGAATCGAAGCACGTCGCTGGTGCGCTCCGCCTTGCGCGCGACGCGGCTGCGACCGGCGGATTTGCCCCGCGCGATGTCGATGCCTTCGCTGCTGCCCCCGCTCATGACGCCCCCAAGACGCTCACCACGTGGAGCAGCAGGAAGATCAAGAGCAAGACTGTCAACATCGCGTGAGGCGCGTGCCAAGCGCGCAGCAGGAAGGTGAGCACGCGACGTAACGGCAACGCCCGCAGCTCAACGGCGATCTTCGTCAACTGGTCGAGCCCGAGGCGCCGGTCGCCGCCGCGCCCCTGCAATATCTCGTCGATGCGCGCCTCCAGTCGGGCCTGCTCCTCACCGGCGCTGCGTCCCCCGAGCATCAGCCAGAGCGGACCGAACGGGCTCTTGGCATAAGGCAGGAGCACGCGCTCAGCGACCTTCTTCACCAAGTCGCTGCGCCCGGAGATCTCGCGATACAGGCGATCGTTGAGCTTGCGCTTTTCCGCAGGAAAATCCTCCGGCAGGAGCCCCGCGCGTTCGATGCGCGCGAGGCGCCGAGGCAGCCAGAACTGCAACCAAGCGCCGAGCACACCCAAGATTGCCACGGACCAAAAGGTCAACGACAGCCACGCCGTGAGGCCATGGCCCAATCCAAGTCGAGTGTGCCCCGCCACCAGCGCCAGCACGCCGAGCCCACCGAGCACATGCGCGAGGTAGAAGGGCTTCACCCGCGAACGGCCACGATGCACGTGAGCCGTGTCTTGGCGGAGCGTGCTCTTCTGGGCTGGCTTCATCCACAGCGCGAGGCGCCGCTTCGGGATCACGTAGGCCGCCAAGCCAAAGCAGCCTGACGCCGCGAGCAGCGCCACGACCAAGCCGAGGCCGAGCCCGCGACTGCTGCTCGGCTCGCCGAGGATGCGCAGCAAGACCGCGCCAAGCACCAAGCTCGCACCGAGTCCCGCCGGAAACAGGTACTGCTGCCACGGTCGCTGGGCGCGGCGGCGGCTGCTCTGCTGGCCACCTCCGAACAGCGCCCGCACCTCCTGGATCTCCTCCGACGGATCGAGGCGAAAGATGCTCTCCGTTGGACACGCCACGACGCACGCCGGCTCTGCGAAGCCCCGGCACAGATCGCACTTCACCGCGACTTCCGGGTAGATCTGCACCAGATCCAGGCGCCGCTTGCCGCTGTGCGGAGAGTCGGCCTCCGCCTTGAGGCGCGCTGCGAGGCCACCACCCGCAGCGCGTGGCGCCATGCGAATGTTGTCCCAGGGGCAGGCCTTCGCGCACGCGGTGCAACCCGTACAGAGATCCTCACGGATAAAGACTTCGCCCTCCGCCTCGCGCCCAATCGCACCCGTTGGGCAGTCGATCATGCACACCGGGTTCTTGCAGTGCTGGCACGAGTTCGGGAGCAAGAGGCTCTTCGGCGCGCTGTCGTCGCTCACGAGCGGCGTGATGATCTTGTCGCCTCGACGCACCAGGCGGGAGACGCCATGGGTGCTCTCACAGGCCCAGGCGCAGTGTCCGCAGCGCACACAGGAGTCTTGGTCGATGGCGAGCAGCGCGCGCGCCATCTGCATGCGGTAGACATCTTTGAAGACGTGCTGGGTCGTGCGCTTGGCAGCATCACCGACCAGCTTCACTTGAGAGCGCTGACGCTCCCCGCTGATGCGGCGGAGCTTCGGCAAGAGCTCTGGGTTACGATCGGCGAGAGTGCGCAGCACGGCGATCGGCAAACAGAGCACGGCGCACTCGCCCAGCGCAGCGGCGGTCAAGCGTCGGGGCTCCCCGCTCTGCACCTCCTCATCACCGAAGAAGTCCCCACGGCTCAAGTAACCGGTGACGCGGATCCCCGTGTCCGTCTCCGTCTGAAGCTGCACGAGGCCGTCCACCAACAGGTAGAAGTCGTCCGCTGGATCACCCGTCACGTACAGGCGCTCGCCGCGGCGCACGCTCTTGTACTCCGCGGCGTCGAGCACCAGATCGACGTCGTGGGGATCGAGCTCCCGCGTGAACGCCAGCGTACCGAGCAAGTCCCGCGTGGCTTGGCGGCGCAGCGCGCGCTCCTCACGGCCGTAGCCTTGGGCGCCCTCACGAGTCGCCGCCCGGGTCAAGACCCGCGCCGGCACTTCGGCGACCTGGACGTCAGAGACCGCGCGCGCCTCTGTTCTCCGCGCGGAACCGGGAAGCACCGCCTCCTCCCCGAACGTCTCGCTGCGCCGCACCAGGCGC
>JBFXBK010000166.1:0-18085 GCA_050183255.1 Polyangiaceae bacterium
GTGACGGCGTCGTAGCCGAGGGCCTCCTGGTTCGGACAGCCAACCAGTGCCGGGGCGAGCAGACTCGCTGCACACAACCAAGCAAAACGTTTCGGGCGCATCGCGGCGCAGCATAGCAAAGCGTCGGCAGAGTCTAGGCCTTCCGTTGACAGCCAGCGGAAGCTGGTTTCAGAGTCGCTGCCGATGACGCAGCACTCAGAAGCCAGTGGTGTCGACCGCCCCGCTGCCAAGACGGCCGTGATCGGTGCGGGGGCCTGGGGCACCGCGCTCGCGCTCTTGCTCGCTGGCAAGGGCCTGCCCGTCTCACTCTGGACCTGGCAAGAGCCTCACGCCGCTCGCATGCGTCACGAGCGGGAGAACCAGGAGTTTCTGCCAGGCTTTCCTCTCCCCCCAAGCATGCAGATCACGAGCGACCTGGGCTCGGCGTTGGCGGATGCCGAGGTCGTACTGCTCGTGGTGCCTTCCGACGTGTTTCGGCAGACGCTGGAGCGGGCGCGCGAGCACATTCCCACCGGAGCAAGCCTCGTCACGGCGACCAAGGGCATCGAGCAAGGCAGCCTGATGTTGATGAACGAGGTCATCGTTGACGTCCTCGGGCAAGGCTCGAGCGTGCGCGTTGGTGTGTTGAGCGGACCGAGCTTTGCGAAAGAGGTCGCGTCGGGCGTGCCGACGAATATCGTGATCGCAGCTCACGACCCGGAGCTCGCAGACCGCCTGCGGCAGCACTTCGCGACGGCGCGTTTCCGCGTCTACTCGAGCGACGACCCGGTGGGCGTCGAAGTCGGCGGAGCACTGAAGAATGTGATCGCGATTGCCGCGGGAGCCTGTGATGGGCTCGGCTTCGGCAACAACACCCGGGCGGCGCTGATCACTCGCGGACTCGCTGAGCTCAGTCGACTCGCCGTCGCCAAGCAGGGTAACCCGCTCACCTTGGCCGGTCTCGCGGGCATGGGCGATCTCGTGCTCACGTGCACGGGCGAGCTGAGTCGCAATCGCACCGTGGGGTTCGAACTGGGACGCGGCCGCGAGCTGAGCGACGTGGTGGGGGGGCTCGGTCACGTTGCTGAGGGCGTCAAGACAGCGCAGAGCACCTACGACCTTGCCCAACGTTTGGGGGTCGAGCTGCCAATCTGCTTCGAGGTCTATCGGGTTCTCTACGAGGGGAAGTCACCGCATCGAGCGGTAGAAGACGTCCTCACCCGGCCTCTCAAGCGTGAACTCGACTAGAACTGGATTGAATCCCGCCACCGCGGTACGTGTCCAAACCGGAGCCCATGAGAGCCGGACTTTCGAAACGAAACGCGAGCGCGAAGCGGCTCGCCATGCAGTGTGCGAGCGCCTTGGCCGCGCTGGGCATGTTCAGCCTCAGCTATGACGCCGCGGCGCAGTATCCTCCGCAGCAATACCCTCCGCAACAGTATCCTCCGCAGCAATACCCTCCGCAGCAGCAGCCGTATCCCGGGCAGCAGCCATACGGTCAGCCAGCACCCTACGGTCAACCGGGCTACTATCCTCAGCCTACGGTTCCGCGAGGAAAGGCGCGCTCGACCGATCTAGAGATCGGCACGCTGTATGGAACGTCCATCGCCTACGGCGTGGGGCTCGGCGTGTGGATCGACGCTGAAGCTGGGTTGAGCGACCCCGGTCTAGCCTTGATCCCGCCAGCGATCTTGGGCGTTGCAGCGCCAGTTGGTGTCTATTTTCTCGACGACCCGGAAATGCCGCGGGGCATGCCCAGCACCATCGCGGCGGGTATGGTGATCGGTGCCGGCGAGGGCATCGGCATAGCCGGCTACCAGTTCGTTACCGCCGATGAACAAGACGCCTGGGGCTTCAAAGGCCTCGCGCGCTCGGTGTCCCTGGGAGCCACGCTGGGTGCGGTCGGCGGATACGCTCTGGCCTACTACGAGGAGCCGTCTCCAAAGACCGCAATGTTCGTCTCGAGCGGCACGGTTTGGGGAACGGCGATCGGTGCGATGTTCGGCTACGGGGCGAGCAACGCCGACCAAGACTACGGACAAGCCAATGACAAGGCCGCGCTCGGCGGCTTGATCGGTTTCAACCTCGGCCTCGCTGCGACCGCGGGGCTCTCGGCGGTGTACATCCCGAGTTGGGAGAGCTTGTCCTGGATGTGGGCTGGCGCGGGCATTGGCGCGGCCGCATCGTTGCCGGTGTTTTTGTTCTACGCCGGGGATGGTGGCCCGCCAGCGAAGCGCGGGTTGATCTTCACGGGCGTCGCCACCACCCTGGGTCTCGCCGCTGGTGCGATCTTCTCTTCCGACCCCTCGGACTTCGGAGCGAACGAGGAGCGCGCAACGGAGTACGCGAGCGCCTCGCCAAGCGTCAGCATCGACTACGTCGCGCCCTTCGCGGATTCCGGTGCGTTCGGCATGCAGGTCGGCGGGCAGATCTTCTGATTGACGCAGATCCGCTGATTGACGCAGTTCCGCTGACTAACGCAGCGCTGCGGGATTTCGCGCAAAAACCAAGCCTGTCCGAGGTTCGGATTCCGGGCTAAGGTCCCTGCCTCTCCATGGCGATCATCCGTTACTTCGCTCCCCAGGGTCAGCCGGTCCTGGTGCCCATCACGAAACCGGTGACCACCATCGGCCGCGCCCTGGGCAACGACGTTCACGTCCCCGATCGCAGCGTCGCTGACCACCACGTGCAGGTGGTGTTCAACGGGCGAGACTTCCAGCTCGAGGAGTTGGATCGCCAGGCGGATATCCTGATCAACGGCAAGAAGAAGCGTCGCGCCCGGCTGGTGGATGGCGATCGCCTGACCCTGGGCGAGGCGAACCTCGGCTTCAGCATGTTCAGTGAGCTGCCGCGGCCGAGCCGCGAGGAGCACGCCGCGGACGGCGGCGCCTCGCCCGTGATCAGCGAGGTCGGCGGTCTACGCAAGCTGCACGCGTTCAGCGAGCGACTGATGACCACGGCCTCCGTGGATGAGCTCCTCGAGACGCTGCTCGACGCAGTGGTGGAGTTCACCGGGGCCAAACGTGGCGTGGTGCTGCTCGTCGATCCAGAAGAGTCTCAGAGCACGCCGCGGGTGCGCGCTTCGCGTCATGTGCGCCGGGAAGCGATTGAAGATCCCTCGGGGCAGATCAGCGACAGCATCGTGCGCCGGGTGATCGACTCGAAGCGTCCGGTCATCGTCAGTGACGCGCTCAGCGACACCACGTTCAGCCAGAGCGAGAGCGTGATGGCGCTGCAACTCTCCAGCGTGATGTGCGCGCCGCTGCTCAGCCAGGGCGACGTGATCGGCGCCCTCTACGTCGCGAACGACGAGGTGAAGCACCTATTCGAGCGCAATCAGCTCGAGGTGTTGACCATCTTCGCGGGTCAGGCGTCGCTGATCCTGCAGAACGCCATGCTGCTGAACGCGCTGCGCGCCGACAAGCGCAAGCTGGAGGCGGAGCTCAGCGACAAACGCTTTGGGCAGATCATCGGCGCGTGCCCGTCGATGATGGAAGTCTTCCGCAAGCTGCAGAAGGTCGCGGCGACGGACATCGGCGTCTTGATCACCGGGGAAACCGGCACCGGCAAGGAGCTGATCGCGCGAGAGATCCACCGCCGCAGCAACCGCGAGCGCGGGCCGTTCATCACCGTCAACTGCGGCGCCATCCCGGAGAACCTGATCGAGAGCGAGATGTTCGGGCACGTGAAGGGCGCGTTCACTGGCGCCATCGCGAGCCGCCCCGGCAAGTTCCAGCAAGCCGACGGGGGCACGTTGTTCCTCGATGAGGTCGGCGAGCTGCCGCTGTCTCTCCAGGTGAAGCTCTTGCGCGCGATCCAAGAGCGCGTCGTGATGCGCGTCGGCGACAGCAAGCCGGAGAAGTGCGACATCCGCATAGTGGCTGCCACGAATCGCAATTTGGACGAGATGATCAAGACCGGCGAGTTCCGCGAGGATCTATACTACCGGTTGAACGTCGTGAACCTCTGGTTGCCGCCGCTGCGCGACCGCGGTGACGACGTGTTCATCATCGCCAAGGCGCTCCTCAGCAAGTACGCCGACGAAATGGCGAGCACCGTGCGCGGTTACTCTCCTCAGGCGCTCGCGGCGATCAAGAAGTACAACTGGCCCGGCAACATCCGGCAGCTAGAAAACCGCATCAAGAAGGCGCTCGTGCTGTGCGACCAGAGCCTGCTCTCCCCGGAGGACATGGACCTCGGGCCCGAGGCGCAAGAGCCGATCGTCCCCCTCGAGAAGGCCAAGGAAGACTTCCAGCGTCGCTACGTGCTCGAGGTCCTTGAGCGAAACAACGGCAACCGCACTCAGACGGCGCGAGATCTGGGCGTCGATCCGCGCACCATCTTCCGCTACCTCGAGAAGGAGCAGAATCCGATCCCGAGCGGAGCGAGCGGCGGCGCCGAGCGCGACCCCTGAGCCAAGCGGTGAATACGACCAAGCAGCGCCTGCTCGCGGCGCTGGCCGAGCTCGCTGAGGAGCGCCCTCTCGATCGCATCGCGATCCTCGACGTTGCTGAGCGCGCTGGGGTCAGTCGCCCCACCGTGGTGCGTCATCTCGGCGACAAGCAAAGCCTCAGGCGGCTCCTCGAGGAAACGCGCAGCGCTCACGCGCCGGAGTCGCTGAGAGAACGCTTGGTCCACCTCGCGCTCGCGCACTGGGGAAGCAGCAACGAAGGCGCGCCGTCGGTGGCCGAGCTAGCGTCAGCGGCGGAGGTGGCCAAGAGCAGCATCAGCTGGCATTTCCCCCACAAGGGCGATCTGCTGGTTGCCGTCGCCGAGTACCTCACCGGGCTCTACGACACGTCCGGTTTGTGGGGGGGAGAGGGCGCTACGGGCGGCCCCGGCGCGGCGAAGGAACTGCGCATGGGCGTCGATCTGCTGCTGAGACGGCGCCTCGAGTTTTGCCGCGCGGTACCGCCTACGACGATGGCGCTCGCTTGGTTGCGACGCGCGGGGCCCGAGGCCGCTCAGACGCTGCTGGATGATGCCGAGCGCGAGTTTCGCCGTGGTGTTGCGGAGTGGCTGTCTGCGCTCGCGCGCCGCGGGGAGCTAGAACCCGGCAATGATATTGAAGCTTGGGTCGCGGTACTGGAGACGCTGCTGCGCGATCTCGAGCAGCGCCCGGGGCAGCTGTCGTGGGCGGACCGCGTCGGCGCGCTGCTCGTGAAGAGCATCGCGCGGCGTCAGTAGCACGGTTGCCCTGCTCGTGTGTCGGTGCGCCAAATGCGAAGAGGGGTGCGGAACACCGCACCCCTCGCGGGAGCTGAGTCAGCCCGAGTACTAGTGAACGCTGCCCGTGAGCCAGGCGAAGGCCGGTACCATGACCTCTTCGGGACTCGCGAGAGCTTGTGAAGCGCTATGGCTCACGTAGCCAGTTTTTGGATCCACGCGGAATCCGTGGTCGCCGAAGACCATTACCAGCGTGCGCGGCGGCAAGCCTGCCATGTGATCCCAGAGCACTTCTGCGACCTCGGCCGCAAGGCTCCAGAGCGCGGCGGGGCGGGTCGCACCCGGCTCACCGATGCGTGACTCCACCAGGTCGAGCTTCATCACGTCGCGGTGCCCAGCGCGGACTCGGCGCAGAGTCGACGCTGCGCGTCCGCGGGCAACCGGTGCATCTCGCTCACTCGCCACCGGTTCGCGCAGTCCCTGGGGACCACGACCGAGCAGTTCCAGCTGCGTGGCCGTGTTTGCAGGCAGCGCTGACCACAGCAGTAGACGCTCGACGCACGCCGCATCCCGCCCGGCCAGCTCCTTGAGGTGCTCGTGGACCATTTGACCGAGGTCAAAGCGCAGGCCATCGACCAACAGCAGCTGGGCCTGACGCGCGCCGTGCATGCGGCCGTGGCGCAAGGCGATGTCCGGCACGTCGAGCACCATCGTCGGGCGCTTGCCGCGGATGCGCAGGGCATCGAACGCCTCGGCGTAGCTCTTCGCGAAGGCAGTGCCCCAGCTCTCGATGGCGGCGTCCGCTTGGGCGTTCAACGCTTGTCCGAGGCGTGTCTCCACCAGGGGCATGTATGCGGAGGTGAAGAGTCGCTCGACCACCGCGAGTGGCTTCGGGCCTCGCGCTGCCTCCAGGTCTCGTACCCAGCCCTGCCAGGTCGCGTCGGGCACCGGAGCGAAGTCGCTCTCGACGTTTCCGGTAGGATCCGCTGCTAGCGCGGCCGTGTCAGCCTCCGGCAGCGAGGCAGACGGTTCGCCGTCCAGTACCTCGAAGCTCGCAACCGCGGCGGGCTCGCTGTCACTCGGGACGAGTGCGAGGTGCGGTGATCCTTCAACAGCTGCTTCCAGCGTGTCCACCGCTGCAACGGGCGCTTCGACCACGGTGTGCTGCGCTTCGGCCTCGTCACGGGGATCTTCGTCGCCCGAAGCTTCGGCAGCGAAGTCGCTTGGCTTTGCCTCCGCAAGCGCTCCGGCTGCGTCGGCGGCGTGCTCGTCGGCGGCGTGCTCGTCGGCGGCGTGCTCGTCGGCGATTGGGGCGACCTCCGGCGCGCGAGAGCTGCGGTCCATCGCGTCCTGGTGGTACTCGCTCGCCTCGAAAGCGGCGCTCGGTGCGCTCGAGTCGTAGTGGATCGCGCGCGTCGGCAGCGGGCTCTCCTCTTGAGTCAGCATGGCGGTGAAGCCGTCGCTGGCCGGTGAGGGGTCAGGTACTGCGACGGGCTCTGGCGCCTCGCACGCCTCGCTCTCCCCCCCAAACTCGGCGTCTGCTTCGGATGCTGAAAGCGCGTCCTCGTCAGAAGAGGCTTGCCAGTCGCTCTCTGGCATCAGGGGAGACTCGTCGAGTTCCTCGTGCTCCAGGGCCTCCAGGGCCGCAAGCACGGAGCGGAAGGCGAGCTGACGTGCGCCTCCCTCGGTTTCCGCGGGGGAACCCTCAGAAGCGACATCCAGTGGGGCACTCTGGGTCTCCGTGGCGCCCGTGGCTTCGACTTCGTCTTCCGGGAGCTCCAGCGCGACGGTTTCGCTGACCGCTTCCGCCAGGGCTGGGCTCTGGCTCTCGAGCTCGGTCAGGCGCAGCTCGAGCTGCGGAGAAGGCTCTTCTGCTTCCATCGCCTCCTCAGCGACGAACGCAGCCACCGCGGCGCTGGCTCGCGGCGGCGGAGGAGGCGGAGCGCTCAGGCGGCTCGGCGGGGGAGGGGGACTCGCGTCGTGCAGGGCCTTCGCCAGATCTGCTGGTGAGAGCTGTCCGTCATCATGCAACCAATCTGCGAGCTCTTCAGTCTCCGCTTCGGGCTCCTCCTCGAGTTGGATGCCGAGCGGGCTGGCCACCAGCAGGGTCTCGAGCGCCACGGGGCGCGTGTAGATACCGAGGTAGCGATCGCGCACATCGAACAAGAGCCGCACGCGCTTCTCCGTGGCTGCTCGTAGCCACCAACGAAGCACAGCGCTGTCCTCGGCGTCGAGCGCGCCAGCCAGGTTCGTGAGCCGCGCGAGGGTGTCGAACATCAACACCAGCCCGCTGCTCCCAACGCTGCGAGCCCGATACAGCTGGTCGCTGAGCGTCGCCTCGAGGTTCGTCGCGGCGCCGAAGCCGGCGGGGCCCGCCGCGCGATCTGCGAGTTGCTCTTCGATCGCGGCGTCGATGACCAGGGCCAGCTGACCGCGCTGCTGAGCGCTTGGAGCGGGCACGTTGACCCAGAGCAAGCCGGCGTTTTCCGCGCGGCCACGTAGCTCGTGGCGCTCGCGGCGCGTCACCAGGCGCGCCTCCGAGCTGGCAGGCCAACTCAACGCGGAAACTACGCTAGTCCCCAGCGACGGCATCGGGGCTGGCAAGCCGAGGGCCTGAAACTCACCGCGTGGTGCATCACTCGCGGAGCTGAGTGCTCCTTCGCGGCCAAAGTTGCGGCTCGAGGAAGCGCCACGTTCCCACTCGCTATGCATCGACATACATAACCCCAGTGCCAGAGAGCGCCGTCGTGGGGAAAGTTTTCGGCAAGGCAAAACCGGCGATCACTCGTCCTGACGGGGCTTCTGACCACCCAGTCGGAGCGGGCGGGCGCAAGGGAATTCGACGCACTCTCCTAAGCCGCTTGAATCCAGGCACTTGCGAGATCGTCGCTGCGGCGATCAGACCCCGTTGACGTAGCGAGTCTGGGACAAATACATTGCTCCATAGCCCCTCTGCGGGGTTCGCCAGGTGCAGACAATTGAATCCCTTACAATGCGTTGAACCCGGGAGACCGAACACATCAGGAGCGCTAGGCCCAGACCAACTCACTGGGAAGCCAGATCGATGTGAGGAGTCGCCCACCTAGCTAAGCTAGGGGTTCATTCGTCCTGCAATACCAGCGAACTTTGCGGTACGGGCTTCCCTGAACGGGCTGGCTTTGCCGGCCCGTTCGCCTTTGGGGCGGAGCAATCCGCGAGCGAGCGCGCTGGGGTCCTCGAAGGCAGGGTCAGTGACACCTCGCGGATCCACTCTCAGCGACAGGTTGCAGCCTCGACCGATAGCTGGAGCGAGCTCGGCGTGACGCCGCTGCGGGGAGCCCGTTTGCGGCAAGTCGTGTACGGAAACGTGAGAATCTTCCGAGGCTTCCGTCGCGCGGCCCGGTCGGCTACGGTCAGCGCGATATGGGGACTGACGAGATCACGGGCCGCCTCCGGTGGAGGCGATTGGGCGGACGACTTGGCTTGCCAGCGCTGGTTCTCGCGGGTCTCGCGTTTCTCGCTCCTGGGGTCGAGGCCGCGAAGGTGAAGGGCAAGGTCGCCAACTTCATGGAACTCGAGAATCCAGTTTGGGCGGAGGCAAAGGAGCCGAAGAATCGCGGCTATTCCTTCCGAGAGCCGGTGCCGACGGTGCCCTCGAAGTTTCGCAAGCTCTTCCCCCACATCCCGAAGGAGTTGTGCGTCGCGTTGATCGCGAAGAGCGCACAGAAGCCCCCGAAGCCTATCCTGATCCGAGTCGGCGGCGGACGCACCACGCCCGTCTCGATCGTGGTTCCTCCGGGAACTCAATTCACGTTCCAGAACACCGACCCGTTCGTCCATCAGCTGTACGGGGTCGGGATCCCAACCTTCAACCCCGCGAACACCGTGCGCGGGGGCACCCGCGACTGGACGGTCCCGAAGGCGGGCAGCTACGAGATCCGCGACAAGCGCGCGCCCTCGCTACGCATGTGGATCGTCGCCGAGAGTAACGTCGCCGCGATCGCCTATCCCAACCTCAAGGGCGAGTTCCTGCTCGATGCCAAGGAGGCTGGGGACTACGAAATCCAAGCATTCTTCTCGGGTAAGAAAGTCGGCCCAGCGACACCCGTCAGCGTCGGTCCCCGCGACTTGACGATCAAAGACGACATCAAGGTCGCGCCAGATCCAAAGAAGGAGAAGGCGAACGACGACGAAGACGAGAAGGCAAAGGACAAGGAAAAGAAGTAGATGCTCGCCTCACGCTTTTGGTACGTGGTGCTGGCGTTGGTGCTCGGTGCGAGCATCTTCGTCTTGCTGCTGGCGACCAGCATGTACAACCGCGCGGGCTTGCGCGCGATGGACGAGGGCCTGAGCTCGGACTCTCAGGTCGTCAGCTGGTACCTGAAGAACGACGCGCGCGAGCGCTCGGCGCAGCTCATCAAGTTCGCCCTGAATCAGGACATCGCCAAGCAGCTCTCCAAGGCTTCTGCTGCGGAAGGCAAGATCCCGAGCGACGTAAGGGACAAGCTCCTGGACGCTCTCAAGAAGGTCAACTCCCGTATTCCCGAGGAAGACGCCTTCGACGCCGTGTTCGCGGTGGACCAAAACGGTCGCGTCGTCGCCCACCTCGGCTACGAGCAGGCGAGCGGCATGGAAGACTTCGAGCTCGGCGGCTACCCCGTCGTCGCCGACGCGCTGCACGGCTACATTCGAGACGACACCCTTCAGCTCGATCGGCTCTACCGCGTCGTTGCGCGACCCGTGGAGTACGATCTCGGCTCGATGCCCGCAGGCGCGGTGATCGGCGCCCGCGTCATCGATCAGAAGTTCGCGCGCACGTTGTCTCAGCGCACTGGCGCGGCCGTTGCGTTCTACATGGACGGGGCCAGCACCGTGTCCGCGGCGCCCGAAGGCTTCGACAAGAGCCAGCTTGACCAGATCAACAGCGATCTGACCGAGGCGCTGCTCGATGAGAACTACATTTCCGTGGGGCGAAGCCCGGCGCGAACCTTGGGCGGAAACGTCCGCGTCGTGTACTCGCAGCTACCTGGTGAGGCAGGTCAACTCGGCGCTGGATACGTCGTCGGTCGCCTACCCGCGCAGGTCGACTCGCCGCTGGCGTTCTTCAAGCAGGCCGACGACAAGGACAAGGCGCAGGCCAACGTTGGGCTGGTGGCCGGTGCAGTCGCTGTTGCGGCGTTCCTGGGGCTGATATTTTCGTTCCTCGAGCACACGCGGCCCATCAACACCTTCAAGAACGAGTGCATCAAGCTCGCGAAGGGCGAGATCGACCAGCTCACGCCTTCCAAGTTCCGGGGGATCTTCCGCAAGATTGCCTCGGACGTGAACGACGGCATCGACCAGGTCGTGTCCAAGGGCGGAGGCTCTCCGAGACGCGCTGCGGACCTCGGAAGGGTGCTCGGCGATATCCCCGATCAGCCGGTGATGAGCGCATTCAGTTTCCCTGGGGATTCCGGCGCGACTCCAGAGCCATCGAGCCCCGGCGCAGCGCCAGAGCCTTCGCGCCCCAAGCCGAAGCCAAAGGCGCCGCTTGCGGAGACCCAAGGCTCGGCGCCGTCACCTGCGGCCTCTTCACCCGCGGCAGCACCGCTTCCCGGCGCCCCATCTCCAGGCCCCGGCGCTGCACCAGGCCCCGGCGCTGCGCCAACTCCGCCGAAGCGCCTCCCCAAGCCTCCAGGTCGACCCGGTGGTGCATCAGCGCCCAACGCGGCGCCAGCACCGGAGCCCTCGCCAGCCGCGGCCGGCGGGGAGCCCTCGGAGGCCGAGGAATGGCGTCAGGTGTATGAAGACTTCGTTGCCACCAAGCAGCAATGCGGCGAAAAGACGGAAGGCTTCACCTACGAGAAGTTCGAGCAGACGCTGAAGAAGACTCGGGAGGCTCTGATGAGCCGCCACCAGTGCAGTCGCGTGAAGTTCAGCGTGTACGTGAAGGACGGCAAAGCAGCGCTCAAGGCCAGCCCAATCAAGGACTGACGTCGCCTTCGAAGCAGGGGAACACATGCAGGGACCACAGGAGACACTCGCCACTTGCGCCACCAGCCGGCTGTCCGGTCGTCGCTCTGCGGAAGCCGGACAGCTGCTTCCCCGAGGATATCGGAGTCCCGGTCTACGTCAGCTCACCGCGGTCGGAGTCGCCCTCGGCGTCGGCCTCGCCACAGGCTCAGCCATGGCCACCAGCGCCCTCGAAGTTCCGGACAACGGAACCCAGCAGATGGCTCGCGGTGGCGCCTGGGTGGCGAGGGCGAGCAACTCCCTCGCGACCTACTACAACCCCGCGGCGCTGAGCGGCCTGCAAAGCGGCGCCATCCTGGGCACCAACCTGGTGTTCAACAAGGAGTGCTTCACGCGCCTCGGCACAGATGGTCAGCCTGCGCAGCCCAACATCCCCGGCGTGAGTTACCAAGAGGTGTGCAACGAGAACTCTGGCACGCCAAACTTCATCCCACACCTCGCGGGCAACCTTCGACTCAGCGATTCCCTGGGGATAGGGCTGGCGTTCGTGCCTCCGTCTTCTCTTGGCAAGATCACCTTCCCCGAGGTGTCTGATGCAAAGGCAGGCAGCGCGACGGTGCCGTTCGCCTCGCCCCAGCGCTACATGATCCTCGAGGTTGACGGCGTGCTTCTGAACCCGACGCTGAGCGTCGGCTACGCCCTCAGCGACCAGATCCGTCTCGGCCTCGGCTTCGTCGCCGGCTTCGGTAGATTGAAGCTCGCGAACGCAGCAATGGCCCAGCCGGGTGCGAACGACACGCGGGATAGCGTCTCCGGTGACGTGAAGGCAGAGGTCGACGTCACCGACGTGTTCATCCCGGGCATCGTGTTTGGCGCGCTGTATTCAGCCACAGACCAAATCGACATCGGCCTCGCGGTTCACTGGCAGGACGCATTCAAAGGTAAGGGCGACATCACCGCGACGTCTGGGTACTGGGGAGCGAACGGGCGGCTCTCGCCAGACGGTGGCACGGTCGCGAAGAGCACGGACACCGGCGCCGACCTGGTCTCCGTCGAGATACCGAATCCGCTGCAAGTTCGCCTTGGCCTCGCCTTTCGTCAGCCCCGAGACGGTGCTCCGGGTTACCTCGCGGAAGCAGCGGAGCGGGATCCGCTCAGTCAGGATGACTTCGATATCGAGCTGGATCTCGAGTACACGAAGAACAGCGACTTCGACGCGATCAAGGTGCGCGTGCCGAAGGACGCCGTCTCGATCTACAGCGGCACCGCCGCGGTCGGTTCGGTGCCAGAGAACTCCGACATCGCCCTGAACATGAAAGACACCTTTGGGGTGCGTCTCGGCGGCGACTTCGTCATTGTCCCTGACTTCATTGCAGCGCGCGCTGGCATGTGGTTTCAGACCGCGGCTGCGGATCCCGAATACCTGCACCCGTCGCCGATCGGTGGCGCTCGCTTTGGTCTCTCTGGTGGTGGTCAGATCCGCTTCAAGCCCGTGGACATCGAGCTCGGCTACATGCTCGTCAGCCTGCAGGAGATGGACAACAAGGGTGAGGGCTCCATCACGGCCATCAGCGGCAACCAGCAGCTCGGCAGTCGCTCCCCCTACGCGGTCAACGGCGGCAAGATCAGCGGCACCGCCCACATCATCTCCGCGGACGTCAGCGCCAAGTTCTGAACTGCTGGCCAGAGGCGCCTCAATTCTCGGGGGTGAGGCGCGGCGTTTTCGCTCCGTGGCCGCCCTTGGCCCCGCCGTTTCGCCCGCGGCCCGGAGCGGATTGCGTCATCCGTCGGCTGGCACTAAGCATCCATCCCCTAGAGCAGCCGAGCAGCGGTCGCCCAGCGGATTTGCGGCGAATCGTATTCGCTCGGGCTGGCTCCAACCGCCAGAGCCAACCACTCGCGCCTGACGCGCGACCAGAAAGCAGTCACAGGACGACCCCATGAGCGAAGCAGCCACTCACAACGTGATCATCATCGGCTCGGGCCCGGCGGGCCTTACCGCCGCCATTTATGCCGCGCGCGCGAACCTCAAGCCGCTCTGCGTGGAAGGCTTCAACGCCGGCGGCTTGATGCCTGGCGGTCAGCTGATGTTCACGACCGACGTGGAGAACTACCCGGGGTATCCCCAGGGAGTCAGCGGTCAGAAGATGATGGGGGACTTCCGCGAGCAAGCGGAGCGCCAGGGCACCGAGTTCATCACCAACGACGTCACCGAGGTCGATCTTTCCGCACGGCCATTCAAGGTCTACGTCGGTGAGGAGCGTGAGCTCCACCTCGCGAAGGCGTTGATCATCTCCACCGGTGCGCGCGCGAACTACCTTGGGCTCGAGAGCGAGGAAAAGCTCAAGAACAAAGGCGTCAGCGCCTGCGCGGTGTGCGACGGGGCGCTCTTCCGTGAGCAGGACGTGATCGTCGTTGGCGGAGGAGACACTGCCATGGAGGAGGCCCACTACCTCGCAGGGCTCTGCAAGAGCGTGACGCTGATCCACCGTCGCGATGACTTCCGCGCTTCTAAGACCATGCAAGATCGCGTGGTGAATCACCCGAAGATCAAGATCCTCTACAGCCACGTGGTCACCGAGGTGCTCGGCGTCGCCGAGGATGCGGTCACCGGCGTACGGGTGAAGAACCTGAAGACCGATGCCCTCAGCGATGTCCCCGCCAAGGCGATGTTCGTCGCCATTGGTCACACGCCGCTAACTGACCTTTTCAAGGGCAAGCTCGACGTCCACGACAACGGCTACCTCAAGGTCACACCCGGCTCGACGCGCACCAGCATGGAAGGCGTCTTCGCCGCCGGCGACGTCGCCGACTGGACGTACCGCCAGGCGGTCACCGCCGCCGGCACCGGCTGCATGGCGGCCCTGGACGCCGAGCGCTGGCTCAGCGCCCAAGACGACCACTGAGCTGGCGGATACTCTGCCCCGCGGGACCGCGCTATCGGGTTCCGTGGGGAAAGTTTCGGCGCGCCAATGCTACGGTCTGGCACGCCCGCTGCGGTCGCCAGGCTATTCGCCGTGGTCGTCGCGCATGCCGGCTTCCTTCGCCGTCCACACCACAGCGACGGCTACCGGGTAGGCGAGCAAGATGCCAGTGAACAGGCGCACTGGGCTGCTGGGCGGTCGCATCGCGAGGGCCTCCGTCCACACGTCGAGGATCATCGCGGCCGCCGCGAAGCCGACCCATAGACGGAGTGGCCACACGCTGAGGCGGGGGCGCATGCACAGCGCGCCTAACCCCAGGCCTAGGTAGATCCCGAGGCAGCGATTGCAAACCGGGAGGAAACGACCCAGGAGCGCGAAGGAGCGCTCCGGCTCCCGATGGCACTGGTAGCTGAACCAGGCCTCGAACGGCGTTGCGAGCCAGCTGAGCGCCGGGATGTCGCTCACCGCCCACACCCAGACCGGCGCAAAGCCGATCACCACGAGGGCGACGCGAACACTCCAGTAGAGCGCCTTGTGCCGGCGCAGGGTCGGCGTGGGCTCGCTGAGATCTGGCTCGGCCACGGCTTCAACCTTGGGGAGCGCTGCCTGGCGGATTCTTCAGGTGCGCCATCACTGCCTTCAGGTCTTCCCACACCTCACGCTTCGCGCGCGGGTTCCTGAGCAAGTAGGCGGGGTGGAAGGTAGGCATCACCGGGACGCGGCCTTTGTAGAGCCGCCAGCGACCACGGATGCGAGTGATGCCGCCAGTGCTGCCCAGCAGACCTTCGACCGCGGTGGCGCCCAGCGCGACAATCACGCGCGGCGAAACCAGCTCGAGCTGTTCCGTGAGGTAATCCCGGCAGGCCTGCATCTCGTCCGGGGCCGGCTTGCGGTTATTGGGCGGGCGGCACTTGACGATGTTGCATACGTAGACGTCGTCACGGTCGATGCCCATGGCGACGATCATCTTGTCCAGCAGCTGGCCGGCCTTACCGACGAACGGTTGCCCCTGCTGATCTTCGTCGAAGCCCGGACCCTCACCCACGAAACACACGCCGCTCTGTCCGTTTCCGCGCGCAAACACCGTCTGGGTGCGCTGCTCGCAGAGCCGGCACTGCTGGCAAGGCGTGATGCGCTGAGCCAGAGCCTGCAGGGCTGACTGCCGTGATGCAAAATCCGGCAGCTCGCGGGGGGGCAACGCTGGCGTGGCCGCTGGTGCCTGCGCCGTTCCACGATCCCGCTCCCAGGCGGCGCTCGGCGGCGGCGGGCTGCCGTGCGTGGGCGGCGCGGGCAGCGGGGGCTCCGGCGCGCGGACGCGCTCCGGTGAAGGCGCGTGGGCGACTGGCGTGCGCTCGGGTGCTGAGTGCGTCGGTGCACTCGCTGGAGCTGCCGCGCGGAAAAATTCTGCTGGTCGCTCCCGCGGTGGCTCTTCGGCTGGCGGCTCACCGAGCGCAGTCGGGCGCGCGGCGAGCAGCTCGGCGTCTGCGATGGAGAGGCCCATCGCGCCCGTCTCCACTTGCCACTCCAGGTGAACCCGCAAGAGGCGTGTGAGCTCGAGCAGCTCGGCGCTCGGATCCAGCTCGTAGTTGCTGGCTGCTGAGGCCTCGGGCTCGCTCATTGTCGTCTTATAGCAAATGCAAAAACGCGCCGCTCCTGGAGGGAAGCGGCGCGTTCGTCGCTGTCTTGAAGGGGCCTAGAAGCCCATCATCACGCCGAGGCTCGGCTCGAGCACCTGACCCGACGACGGCAGCATGAACATGATGTTCACGTCGAGCACCAGGCCCATGCTGTCGGTCATGGCGTACATCGCGCCACCACCGATGGCGCCGAAGCCTTGGCCGAGCTTCTTGTAAGCATCGAGCTGCCTCGCGGGGGCGTTTGCGCCTCGGCCATCGATGCACGGTTGATACTCACTGGTGCCCTGTAGATCGCCACAATCGGAGATCGTCACCTTCAAGCTGGCGTCTACCTGCGCCATACCACCACCCAGGTGCAGGAAGGGGCGCAGGCCGAGGGCGCTCGAGTCGCCGAGCCAGTAAGAGCCGCGTACCTCCGCGTGGAACGGCAAGAAGGCATTGCCGCCTTCGGGGGTCGGGCCGCCGTTGAACGCGTAGCCCAAGCGCCCGCCGAGGCTGATGTTCGGCGTGACGAAGTACTCGGGGTGAATCATCACGCGGATGGTGCCGAGGGCGAAACCACCGCTGATCTTGTTGCCCTGACCGGGCTGCGGGTTCTCGGAGTACTGGTTCTCCGTGCCGGGGTCGAAGCACGCGAAGCCTTCGTTCGCCTGGCTGTCTCGCGAGCAGACGTCGTCGCCGCTCAAGAAGGCGAGGTCGAAGCCAACCTCAGCGCCAACCCAGAGCTTGTGCTTCTTGCCGCTGCCACCACCGCCGCCGCCGGCGCACTCGCCGTCGATGCACGAAGCGCCGTCGCTGCAGTCGGAGTCTGACGAGCACTGCCCGCCGGTCTCACAAGTGCCGTTGGCGCAGACCAGGCCCGACTGGCACTCGCGGGTCTCTTCGCAGGTGGCGCCCCAGCCCTTGTCGCCGCGCTTGCCAGCACCGCATCCGGGCATGCCCGGAGGGCACTCCACCTCTTCGGCACAGCGATTCGGCGGGTCCTGATCGGGGAACGACGGCGGTTCTTGGTCCGTCGCGTTGACGGCGTTGATGGAGACCGGCTCGCGCTTCGTGCCGTAGTTGTCGATGGTGTCGCCAGCGGCGTCCTTCGCGCGCACGTAGAATTTCAGCGCGCCAACCAGCTTGGTCGCCGTGCAGGGGATCTCAGCGACGAACGCATCGCCCTTCTTCTGCATCTTGAGCGTCGCCCACTTGTCGCCGCCGAACTCCTTGTACTTGAGCTCGGCTGCGGTCGCGTCTTCCTCGGTGGTGCAGCTGATCGGGATTGGACGCCGCGTCTCGACCTCGGTGATGCGGGGCTGACAATCCATCGCGCCTGCCGCAGGCTTCGGCGGCTTCGGAGGAGGCGTGTCCGTTCCGCCGCCGCCGCCACTGCCACCGGTGCTGGGGTTCGCACCCACCGCGGCAGCAGCGTCGGCGAAGGCCTTCTTTGTTTCGTCGGTGGCCAGGGCGTTGTCCAGCGCGACCTTGGGGTCGATGCTGAGCGCTTGCTGGAACGCTTCGGTGGCACCGGCAAGGTCGTTCTTGCCGCTGCCGCGAACGATGCCGACGTACATCCAAGCCTTGGCGATGACTGGGCCGCTGCACTTATCACCACAGGCCTTGATCGTGCCCGTGAGGATGGCTTCGGCCTTGTCGAACTCCGTCGCTAGGTAGTGCTGGTTGATCGCCTCGTCGATCTTCTTGTTGGCGGCGTTATCGCGAGGCGCGGCGAAAGCTGTCGCTGCGAAGAGCGCGACGGCGAGGGCAGAGAGCCAAAGTAGACGGCGGTACACGGGTCATCCTCCGCTGAGCGAGCGGTAGTTCGGAAGGGTGGGTTCTAGCGAAAGCACCAGCGAGGTGCTTGAGATCTAAACCAACTCCGTGGGGCAGAGCTGGGGTGAGGGGAGTGCTGCAGACCGGCACGGGGCCACTTCACGCGGCCCCGAACACTAGGGTTTGTCGCAGCCTTCCTTTGAGCCTTCGGTGCGGACGAACTGCACGCGACGGTTGAGGGCTCGGTTGCGTTCTGAGGTGTTGGGCACCAACGGACGATCGAAGCCGTAGCCATTGCTCGTCAGTCGGTCCGGATCGATGCCGTGGCTGACGAGGTACTTCATCACGGACTCAGCACGCGCACCGCTCAACTTCTTGTTGTAGGCCTTGCTGCCCTTATTGTCGGTGTGGCCCTGAACCTCGAGCTTGATCTTCGGGTTCTTCTCCATGACCTCGACGACTGCGTCGAGTACCGGGAAGCTTTCCGGGCGGATCTTGGACTTGTTGAACTCGAAGTGGATCTGCTGCTTGATCTTGACTTCGCAGTCGGTGACCACGACGAGCGCCGGCTTGGTCGGGCAGCCCAAGGGCTCCTGAGTCTCCGAGCCGGGGGTGTTCGGACACTGGTCCTTGATGTCCAGCACCTTGTCACCGTCGTTGTCCGGATCCGGACAGCCATCGTCGTCTTCG
>JBFXBK010000167.1:0-18042 GCA_050183255.1 Polyangiaceae bacterium
TCCATCATCGCTGCCATGCGCCCCACCGACGGGATGTCCATCGCGCCCATCGGGAACTGCGCGCCGAGCTTCTTTGCGCGCTCCATCGCGGCGTCGACGTCGTCGACGGTGACGTGGCCCATCCAGTGGGCAGGTGCCGGCACGTCAGGCGGAAGCGCGTTCATACCTCCGAAGGCCTGCTCTCCGATGCAGAGCATCTGGTACTCCGGCATGTCGGCGGGGGCGCCATCTGGTTTCCACGAGATAACATTCCAGCCGAACAGCTTGGTGTAGAACTCCTTCGCCTTCTCGATATCTTTGGTGTTGAGATCGTACCAAACGAACTTTGCGGTCATCTTTCCCTCCTGGGCTCCGGTGGGTCACCACCGAATGCATGCGAGTCGAGGGAGTATCTCGATCTGTGCGTCGCAGCTAGTCCGCAGCGGGACCTAAACGAAACCGCGGAATTCTGCGGCTGTCGGCGCGACGCCTGGGTCTCCTCGCGCTCGCTGTGCGGCGCGCGGGGCTACTCGGCGAGCTGTGCGTCCCCCGTACGCCTAGGCGCGGCGAGCCGCCATACGTGCCTCCCAAGCCTCCGGGCGATCTCGAGTCAAGCTGAAAAATATCCGCAAGGATATTCATGGCTGGACCAATGGCCCTGGGTGTCTCAATTCGCTACTGGGTCGTGGAAACACGGGCTTGCGCCGGCGCGTGGTTGGGTGAGGCGTGAGGGGCGGGCCCCCCAATTCACGACTCGCGCCCACACCCAAGCTCGATGTAACCAAGATGTGCGACCGGTCGGTTGAATGGTGTGGCCAATCGATTGCCGTGCGGCAATGTAGGTGGCTGAAGGTTGGCGTATTCTTGCGGCTTCTTCGGTCGTTTTCTTACCCAACGGCGGCGCGGTGTGCGCGGACGCTACACGTCGAACTCGAGTTGCGGCATCGGGTGCCCGATTTTCGCCGTACGGATACGCCTGACCCATGTCGCGCCGCGTTCAGTGTTGGCCAGACGCTCCGCGGCTTCGGCGGGAAACACGCCAGCGGCTGAGGGCTGCCGCCACCACTGCGAAGGAGCCGACGCGGCAATTTTCCTGCGGATCGGTCGGCAGCCGCTGCGGCACGCGTCGTGCACAGCACGTTGTGCCCTGCGTCTAGCTCGAGTGCTCGTCAACCGTGTGCGACTTCGGGGCGCGTCTGTTGCTCTTTGGGGGGGTGGAGTTCGCTTGAATGAAGCCCGAAGACTGCGAAACCGACCTTGCCCTGCTGTGTTCCGCGCTGCGCCGTTTGTTCGCGGAGCCTGCGAGTGACGCAGTGAGCTATGCGGAAGGGGGAGTCGCCCTGCATCTTCAGCTCGTAGCGGTTGGGGTCGCCCGCGTGGCGTTCCAGGAGCGTGGCTTCGTGCAGAGCGCCCACGTTGACTTCCTGAGGTCCACGTTGTGGCTCGAGTCGGATCCCACCGGCAGCCTGCTGCGTACCGAGTTGTCGAGCAACCTAGGCGCCGCGAGCGGTGCCGCGCTGTGTGAGCTGGTGCATGGGCACGCACGACGGCTGATTCCAGTCGCGGCGCTGACCGCCGCCCGGCGTGGACTCCGCGGCGGGTCGGGGACACGTCCAAAGGTCAGCCTGACTCCGGCCAAGGTAGGACGAGCATGAGCACTCGGTTCGTCCTGCGACTTGGGCGCCGTGCGTTGATCGGTGCGGGGCTTGGGGTGGCGTGTGCTTCGATCGGTGTTGGCTTGATAAGCGCGAGCTCAGCGCTGCATGCGCTAGCGTTCGGACTGGCCGTAACGGCCTGCATTGGGTCATTCATGGGCTTGAGGGCCACGAGGGATTCCCTGGCTGCGAACGCTGCTGCTGACCTGGCGATGCCGCGAGTGCGCACGCGCACTTCACTGCAGCCTGAGCAACTGGCTGACGCGCTGCAGGCGCTGCTCGCGTGCGCCCACTCCGCCAACTGGGTGCCTGGGGCGGTGGTCGATGGACGCTACCGACTGGTGCAGAAGCTGGCTCACGGCGCAGCCAATCAGGTCTACCTCGCGGAGCGCCTCGAAGACGGTGCGTTCGTGGCGCTCAAGACCGTGCGGAACGCGGTCGATGTTTATTCGATCCTGAGGCTCACGCGGGAAGCGCAGCTCCTGTTGGATCTTGATCACCCCAACGTCGCTCAGCTCGTCGACTTCGCGATGCCGAGCGACGGTCAAGTCTTTCTCGGCCTCGAGTACGCCGACCTTGGCAGTCTCTGGGACCACCGCGACTCGCTGCCAACGGTGCCGTGGGGATGCCTCGTGTTCGCCGACGTGGCTCGAGCGCTGCATGCGTTGCACCAGCGCGGCTGGGTGCATGGCGACGTGTCACCTGGCAACGTGTTGTTGTTCGCCGGCGCGCGTCGCCCTACGGCCAAGCTCGCGGACTTCGAACGCTCTATCGCCCCGTCGCTTGGGCGAGGTGCCCACAGGGGGGCACATGCTGGCTTTGGCACAAAGGGATACGTCGCTCCGGAGGTCGAGCTTGGCGACGCACCGACGGCGGCTTCTGATGTCTACGCGCTAGCCGCGGTTGCGCGTGAGTTCCTGGTGACGCGAAACCCCCTCGGCGCTGTCGGAGTCTCGCGTGAGATGAGGCTGATGCTCGGCCGCTGCCAGGCTGAGGCGCCCGCAGCGCGCCCCAGCGCACTCGAGCTTGCGAATCTGATGGACTCCCTGCACTGCGATCATCGCTGGCAACGTGGCTCAATACGAGACTCTCGCGTGGCAGGGCGTGCGCCCCGCCTGCGAGCGCTTGGCTAAGAAGCCGTCGCCCGCAAGCGTGCTGTCACGAGTCGGGTGATACATCGATGTATCGCTTTCGCCTCTCGCCTATTCGCGCGCGGAAATCATCGAGCGTCTGCAAACTTGATCCGGGAGTCACGTTACAGGACGCCTAACTCGACGCGATCGAGGTCGTGACTGTTTGTGTTTCGTGGCCGATCCTGACGATGAATGACGGCTCCCGCGTCTATACTGATGGTGTGACTACGGCTGACGATCCAGTGACCGAGAACGAGAACCTGGAGCCCCGCGTCGCGTCCGCGTGGCGTATTCGCGTGTTGCGCGGTCCGGCGCCGAACACGGATCAAGGTCGCGCCGCAAAGCTCGACTTGAGTCAGAGGGAGCTCGTGGTTGGCAGTGCTGAGCACTGCGGGTTGCGCTTGGATGACTGTCGCGTTTCCCGGCGGCACCTCGTGCTGCGGTTGACGCCGTTTGGGATCGCCATCAGGGATTTGGGGTCCACGAATGGAACCTACTGCCGCGGCTTGCGCGTCAGCGAGTTGATGATCTCGCAGATGACCATCGTCAGGGTGGGGAGGACGGAACTGCAGATACTCCCCGCTCAGGTCTCTGGTGTGGTGCTCGCTCCCCAGCGCTTCGGAGGCCTGGTCGGCGCGGCGGAGCCGATGCGGTCTGCGATCGCTGCGCTCCGGCGCTGCGCAGAGGTGCGCTCGCCCTTGTTGCTTCAAGGTGAGAGCGGCGTGGGCAAAGAGCGGGCCGCGCGCGCAGTCGCGTCCGAGTCGGGTGATCTGCCGTTCGTGATCGTGGATCTTGCTGGGTGGGATGGAAGCGCGGACCTCGAGGCAGTTTCACGTCCTGGGACGCTCTACTTGGATCAGCTCGCGAGCGCTTCTGCCGAGGCTCAGGCTGCACTCGTGGCGCTGTTCGAGCGCCGAGAACTGCCACTGCCTCGAGCGCTACGGGTGATCGCTGCGAGCCACGTTGACCTGGCGGAGCTGGTCGCCGCGGGACAGTTCCGCGAGGATTTGTTTTATCACCTTGCCGGCACCCGTATCACTCTCCCCCCCCTGAGAGACCGGCCCGAAGACGTCTCCGTTGTCGCGTTCGATCTGCTTGCGGAACTGGGCTCCGCGGATTTGGAGCTCAGCGCCCAGGTCGTTGACGCGTTGACGGCCCACGCTTGGCCGGGCAACGTGCGCGAGCTCCGGAAGACGCTGGAGCGGCTGGTCGAGCGCTTTCGTGGCGAACCTCGCCCCGCGTCAGAAGCCGTGTTGGCTTTCATTTGGTCGGAGCTCCAAGGGAGCGAGCCCCAGGTGTTGCCCAGCCAGCTGCCACCGCCGACTCCTGGTTCGCCGCTGCCACCGCTCAAAGACGCGAAGCAAGCTCTCGTCAACGCCTGGGAGCATCGTTACCTCGAGGAATTGCTCAAGCGCTACGCGACGCTCAGCGCCGCTGCTCGAGCCGCGGGGATCACCCGCGTGCATCTCTACCGCCTCTTGAAGCGCCACGGCATGGATGGCGGGGGTGAGGAACAAACCTAGAATGGGCTCTGGGCGACGAAGTAGAACTGGCCGCCTTCGATCTTGTTCTCGTCGTCGAGACCGTTGGCGTAGCCAAGCTTGAGGTTGGCTCGCACGTAGTAGCCCAGCACCAGATCAATCCAGAGCTCTCCACCGACACCAAGGTGCATCTCGTCGAATGGCTCGTCGACGTTGATGGTATCGAATGCGCCGCCGTAGTCCGCGAACAGCGCGCCGCTCAGCGTCCGCAGGAAGCCTGGCAGCGTGCTGATGCCGAACTCCGGATAGGCGATTGGGAAGCGATACTCGGCTTTGAGCAAGTGAAACTGACGACCTCTGAACGCGCCCGGCTCGTATCCGCGGAGCAAGAAGGTCGACTGCAAGATGCCAGACGTGTAGGCGTCGAGCGGCCCGGTGTCCGTGTAGCCACCCGTCGAGAACAAGCCCCGCCGAGGGTACGTTCCATCCGCCGTGCCGCCGCTCGCAGAAACAGCCAGCACGTGATGGGGCAGCACCGGGACGGGCACGTAGCCAACCCCGCGCCAGCTGATGGACGTCAGCGTGCTCTCGCTGCCCGTCTCAGGCGATCCGACGTCGAGCGCCGCTGAGAGGCCCCAGCCGCGCTCCGTGCTGATGCCGTTCGCCGTGCCGTCCGCGTTCGAGTAGGAGAAGCCGAGGCGTACGAGGCCAAGGAAGCCGCTATAAGGCTTGCGGTTGACGGGGCCAAACGGATCGCCCTCGAAGTCAGCGACCAGATCCTGCTCGAAGCTCGCAGCCGTGTAGTTCAGTGAGATGCTCTCTGCCTGGTACACGTCGCTCAGTGAGTACGAGATCCCCGAGGTAACACCTGAGATGTGCTCTGTCACCGTTAGGTTTTCGCCGCCATAGCGAAAGCCTCCACGAGGCACGGCGCGCCGAAACGCGGAGAGACTGAGCGTCGGCTCGAGCCCGCGGTAAGCGTAGTTGGCAGACAGAGAGGGCTCGCCCTGTTCGGTGTCGACCGTGATGAACAGGTTGAAAGCGTGAAGGCCCACTGCGTCGCTGCCCGCGGTGCTCACCGTGAGTGACTGACCGAAGCTGCCTGGACCGTAGGTTGCGAGGTACGAACGGGGACCGATGGAGTCGAGCGGCTCGTACTTGGTAACGGGGTAGCGGTTGCGCACTGGCTCAGGCGGTGGGTCCGGCCTGTCGTTCACGTACTTTGGTGCCTCGAGGAAACGTTTTTCGTTGAGGGGCATCACGAAGAGGTCGAAGCCTTCGTGTGTGTATCCGACGTAGTAGAGTGACTTGCCGTCGGCCGAGGGCTGAGGCATGTAGGCGCCCATCACCACGTTGGTCACCATGCGCATGCGCTTGCTGGCGACCTCATACGCATAGACGTTCGCAACGCCCGTGCGGTCAGAGACGAAGAACAGGCGCTTGCCATCGGCGGACCACGCCGGCTGTTGATCCTGAGCGCGGTCGCGCATCAAGCGGGTGACGTGCTGGGTCTCGAGATCGACGATGGCGATGTCGCGATAGCCGCCCTTGGTCCAGACGCTGTAGGCCACGCGCTTGCCATCGGGAGAGAAGCGCGGCGTGAACGCCTGCTCGTACTTGCGGCTCTTCACCAGCGCGCGCTCGTTCTCGAGCTTTGTATCTAATTCCTCAGGGAAACCTGCCTTGACATCGGCGATGCGCAGGGTGGTCGTTCCTTTGTGGTTCGTCACGTACACCACGCGGCGGCCGTCGGGGCTGACGTCGGCGCCACGCGCGCGCCTACCGACTGTCCAGCGTTGACGAGACGGAGAGAGGCCGCGTGGGCTCGTCGTGCCGAGCGGTTGCGCGAAGAGGTCGTTGTAGATGTAGTGTCGGCGTGATCGCGCGGCGTCGTCGAAGACCATGGCGCAGTCGCCGTCGAAGCTGATGCCGTTGGGGGAACTGGAACGCGCGATCAGCCGCGGCTTGTCGAGAGGCTTGTTCTTGGAGTCGAGGCGCAGGCGGTAGATGCCGCCGGGTTGATCGCCGTCGTCGGCGTAGTACACCAGGTCGGTGCCTCTGGTCCCGGGTGCCTCGCGGAAACATTTGGGGGCTTCGCGGGGGTAGGTCACGGTGCGGCCGTGGTGGGTCAGCCGCACGCCTTCGCGACGGCCTCGGCGGTCTACCTCGGCGACCAGCGCTCGATACTCCTGCTCCAGGTGGCTGTGCCAGCCCTTGTAGAGGTCGATGTATGTCCTGCCAGTCGCCTTCTTGATTGAACGGTTGATTCCCCAGGGAATGATATTGGCGCCGTAGTCCGCAGAGACGGTCGCGTAAGTCTCGGTGCCGTAGGTGTCGAGGATCCAGCCGATGAAGTAGCCGCCGTACAGGTACCAGAGGTTGCCGCCCGGCCAGCGCCTCGGGATGCTGCTGATTTGATCGAGCCGGGCGAAGTTGTCCTCGAGCACATCGGCCCGCAGCATCATGTCGAAGAGGCTCGAACGCCGCCTTCCGCCGCCGGTGTGCTGGCTCTCGAGTGCGACTGCCAAGCCTTCTAGGATCCAACGGGGTTGGACCTGGTTCGGCGTATATGTCTTGCCGAAGATCCCGTTCAGGAGTTCTGGGACGCCAGAGCGATTGTCGATGTGCAAGATGTGGGTGTGCTCATGGGTGAGCAGCATCAGCATCCAGTCGTCGTACTCGCCGAGCACACTCATGTCGTCTGGCGCGGAAACGAACAGGCGGATCGTGTTGTACGGTCGCACTGACGCTGAGCCGTTGGACGCGTCTGTGTCGTCGGTCAGCACGATGTGCGTGACCTCGGTGGGTTGCCAGCCGAGCTGTGGACTCAAGCGACTGTGGATCGACTCGCCCAGGCTGGCGGTGCGCTGAGCGACTTCGTCTAGGCCCGCCGGATAGTGAACGCGAAAGTGCGGTGTCTCGATCGTACGCCAGCGCAGGTACGGATCTCCTGCTCGCGCCGGCAGAGCGACGCTCAACGCCAGGACGGCGCAGGCAAGAGACAAAAGGACCCGCATTAGCCCCGTGGCCTAACCCAACCCCCGAAGCAACGCGAGTCGCGTCTGCGGCTAGAAGTCGTCGTGGAACAGCGGCTCACGGTTACGCACGTAGCGATACACGAGCTGCCGGCCTTCGGGAGAAATCTCGGTGAAGGCAGCGCCGAAGCCTGGAGGCGCGTCCGCGCCGGAGTTGGGCGCTTCGCGGGTCCAACGCACGATCGCCTTCGCCTCGAACTCGTAGCCGCCGGGCATCGACACCTTGAGTACCAGCGGCTGGCCCATGTCCGGGATTTGATACGTGGCGATGAAGATCCCGCCGTCGTCGATCACGTCGTTGCCGCTCAGGCCCTTGTAGAAGTTGGTCTGGCTGTTCGCGCCGAGCGCGGCCTCGAGACGCAAGATGTCTCCAAACGCAGGCGGACCCGCAGCTGGTGGACGGGCTTGGGGTGCCGGTTGCGCGGGCGCTGCCTGAGCCGGTGCGGCTTGCTGCGCCTGGGGGTAGGCCGCAGGTGCTGCAGCGTACGGATTCGCCGCTTGCTGAGGCGGCTGCTGGTACTGCGGCGCCTGTTGCTGAGGCGGCTGCTGGTACTGCGGCGCCTGTTGCTGAGGCGGCTGCTGGTACTGCGGCGCTTGCTGCTGAGGCGGCTGCTGGTACTGCGGCGCTTGCTGCTGCGGCGCCTGATGCGGAGCCGGCTGCTGGTACTGCGGCGCCTGTTGCTGCGGCGGCTGCTGGTACTGCGGTGCCTGCTGCTGCGGCGCCTGATGCGGAGCCGGCTGCTGGTACTGCGGCGCTTGCTGCTGCGGCGCCTGATGCGGAGCCGGCTGCTGGTACGGCTGCGCCTGAGGAGCGGGCTGCGCGTACGCCTGTTGTTGTGGAGGTTGCGCGTACGCTTGGGGCGCAGCCTGGGGAGTCGGTCGAGGAATGCCCGCTGGCGCACCGTCCATGGGCGGCAACTCCAGGGTGCTCCCCGTGCCTTGGGTGTTGGACCCGATGGGCACCGTGCTGCCAACGCCTTGAGACGGCTGAGTGCTTGGGCCGTCGAGCGCGACGGTGCTCCCGAACGCTTGCGGTGCTGGCGCCGCTGCAGGTGCTGCTTGGAACGCCGGTGCCGCCGGCGCTTGAGTCAGGCTGTGAACCAAGCCGAGGGAGCTCGCGACGGCTTCCATCGCCTGGCTGACCGCCGGGTGAACACCGTCTGCGGCCTGGAGTTGAGCCAGCGCCCCACGCACGGCCTCCAACGCGACGGGAGCATGCTGCGGAGCCGCCGCGCCGCCTGAGGCTTCGATCTGATGGAGCGCGCTCATCGCCTTGGCGATGGGCTCGGCTACGTTCATCAAGTGTGGCGGAACACCAGGTGCCTGCAGTGCGGCCAAGCCCTGAGCCAAATTCTCACGGGCGCTCCGTGCTCCACTAACGGGGTCGCTCATTCGTTCCCTCCAAAGATTCGCGGTGAGTCTATCACCTGACTTCGAGCGCTTACGAGTTCAGCGAGCTGACCCTGGTCGACTTCCGTACCCGATTCATCGCGGGCTCGCTCGAGGAGGATTCCGCCATCCCCTGTGCGGATGCGCACCGCGGAATCGTCGAGCTGGGCTTCGCCGGGCAACAACGCGCTGGAAAGGTTGGGATCGGGGCTCGCACGCAGTAGCTCGAAGCGCACTCCGTTGACCTCGAGCGCGACGCCCGGCTCCGGACTCAGCGCGCGGATCCGCCTGAGGACGCGCTCGGTGGTCCCTTGCCAGGGGCACTTCAGTAAGTCTCCGCTCGGCGCAGGTGCCCAGGTTGCCTGTGTTTCGTCCTGACTGGTTCGCGGCAGTGTGCCGCCGCGTGAGAGCGCACTCGCCGCGCGGCGCAACAGCTTGAGGCTCGGTCTGTCCAGCGCCTTGGCGAGGCGCCACGCGCTGCCTGTTCGCAGCACCTCCCCCCCAAGCTCCTCGCGCCAAACGATATCCCCGGTGTCGTATTCAGCTGCGAGGTGATGGAGCGTCACGCCGGTTTGCGCGTCTCCGCAATCGATCGCCCAGAAGAACGGATCGGGACCACGATGCCGAGGCAAGAGCGACGGGTGCACTCCGAATGCCCCCAGCGGACACGCCTCGAGCCAGTGCTGGGGCAAGCGCCGAGTCCAGAACCAGCTCAGGAGGACGTCCGCGCCAGGCAGCGCGTCCTCCACGAGCCGCGCGATTTCAGCTTGCTCCAGCTCGAGCGCGTCGATCACGCGTGGCCCAAACAAGCGCTGGATGCGTCGTCTGCCCGGCGCTGGCAGTGGGCTCAGAACCAGCGGCGCAAGCTCATGGCCGTCCTGGTGGAGGAGCCACGCGGCGAGTGGGAGGCCGAAGAAGGCGATGCGCATGGCCCTGGTTTAGCCCGCAATCGCCCAGGTGTTCTTCACAATCGCGCGTGGCGTCGGGTCACGCTTGGCGCGGTTAAAGAGCGCCCAAAAGTTGTTAGGGCTTCGCCTACCTTGGTACCCCGAGCAGTATGGATTCTGGGTCTGCCTTCGGACAGATGCTTCGCGCGGGCAATCGTTTCGACCCCGAGGCGGCGAATCGGCCGATTCTAAGCTTCGAAAACGTACACAAAGCCTACCGCTCGGACGCGCCTGTGCTCCGGGGCATGAACCTCGCCATCGAGCGCGGTGAGTTCGTCTTCTTCACTGGGCCCTCGGGCGCCGGCAAGAGCACCCTGCTCCGCTTGCTGTATGCCGCGGAGACCGTCGACTCCGGGCGCATCCTGTTCATGGGCCGCGAAGTCGGTCGCTTGCGCCCCGAGTCAATTCCATTCCTACGTCGAAACATTGGCGTGGTCTTCCAGGACTTCAAGTTGGTGAACAACTGGAGTGTCTCCGAGAACGTGGCCATGCCCCTCGAGGTGCTTGGCCTGCCGGAGCGCCTCATTCGCACGCGTATCGGCGAAGCGCTCGAGCGAGTGGGTTTGGGGGGGAGAGGGAGCGACCTGGCGGCGACCTTGAGCGGCGGAGAGCAGCAACGCGTCGCCGTGGCGCGCGCCATTGTAGGCGAGCCGGCGCTCGTGCTCGCAGACGAACCGACGGGCAACTTGGACCCGCAGCTCGCGGTCGACATCTTGGGTCTCTTCGAAGACATCCACTCGACTGGCGTGACGGTGCTGTTTGCCACTCACGACCGCTCCTTGCTCGACATTCGTCCCCGGCGCGTCGTCGTGCTTCAGGACGGCAAAGCCATCGACGCCCCGAATGGGCTCGAAGGCGATCTGGACGACGACTTTCAGCTTTCCGTGGCCTGAGGAGATGCGAGGACTATGACGTCGCTACAGCGAGCATGGCGGGGCGGTAAGAACGACTGGCGGCTGCACCTGCTCAGCATCTTCTCGGTTGCGGTGGCCTTCGTCACCTTGGCTTCGGCGTTGTTGGTCGTGGTCAACGTGGATGGGTTGCGCGACCGCTGGTCGCGAGCCGGTCGCGCCAGCGTATACTTCCGCGTGGAAACCACCTCCGCTCAGGTGCGCGCCATCGAAGACGCCGTGCGGGCCGCGCCGGGTGTTACGGATGTGCGCTACGTCTCGAGTGACGAAGCGCGTCGCGAAATCGTTGGCCGCGGTGACAAGGTCCTCGCCGACCTACCTTCTGCAGCGTTTCCGGCCTCCCTCGAGGTGATGGTCGACGAGGGCACCGAAGGCGGAAAGCTCGAGTCTCTCGCGAACCGCGTACAAGCGCTACCGCAAGTCGAGAGCGTGGAGACCTATCAAGACTGGACCCACCGCTTGGCTTCGGTGCTGAGCGGCGGCGTCACCGCGAGTCTCGTGTTGGCGTTCGTGGTGCTTGGAGCGGTGGTCAGCGTGGTGGCTTCCACGATCCGCCTGGCGCTGCAACGGCGCCGTATCGAAGTGGAAGTGTTGAAGCTCGTTGGAGCAACTGACAGCTACGTGCGCCGACCCTTCGTCGTGGAAGGAGCCGCCCAAGGCGGGATAGGCGCCTTCTTGGCGCTGGTGATACTCGCGGTTCTTTACGGAATCGTCAGACAGAACTTGAGCGGCGAACTTACGACACTCGTAGGTATGCAGCCCGTGTTCCTACCGTGGACGTTCATGTTGGCCATGGTCTCGCTCGGCTCGGCGCTGGGTGCAGTGGCGGCATGGGGCAGTCTGCGCAAGCTCCTGGTCGTGTGACGTGAAATTCCGAATCGCCTTCAGCCTGTTGTTCTTGTCGGTGGGAGCCGTGGCCTTGGCCGCGCCCTCTGCGCCTGACCCCGTCGGCACGCTGGGCGATCCCATCGACGTGCCCGCCGCACCTGCTCCTGGTTACGCGCCGCCCCCTCCCGGCTACGCGTACGCGAGCCCTGGACAGCAGGTTGCAGCGCCTGCGGGACAGCCCGATTTCGAGGCGCTGCTCGCTCAGCTAAACCGCGAGGAAAAGGCAACGGAGAAAGCGCTCAACGACCTCGGGGCAGAAGCAGAGAACGCGCGGCGCCGCACCATCGCCCGTGGCCGCGCCTACGTGCGCAAGTCTCGCGCCGGGTTGCTTCCGGTTGGCGGTGGCTTCGATGAGCTCGTGAACCATGCGTCGCGCCTGGAGCGTCTGCGCCGCGCTCTCGAACGTGACGTGAGCGCTGAGAAGGCGCTGACCAAGAAGCGCTCCAAGTTGAGCAAGCGCCTCGCTGATCTGCGCGCCCGCAAGGGGCCGCTCGAGGCTCAGGCGCGTATCACCTCCCAGCAACGCGCGGCGTTGCTCGCCCAGCAAGATCGCGCATCAGCCTTCGAACGCGCTTTCTCCAACAGCGTCGGCTCGTGGGACAACACGGCGATTTACGGGGCGGATCCGGGCTCTCCCGGCGCCGGACCCAGCCAGGAAGCCTCCGCGTTTGGTGCCCTCAAAGGTCGGCTGCCGTTCCCGCTACCTGGGCGCGCCAACGTGCGCAAGGCGAGCCGTGGTGGAGGTGGTCCAGGTCTCGAAATGACGGCGCCCAAGGGCGCGCCGGTACGCGCGGTGCACAAGGGTCGCGTCGCGTTTGCCGACGAGTACCCGGACTACGGGCGCACCGTGATCCTCGAGCACGGCGGCGGCTACTATACCGTTTCCGCGGGGTTAGATAGCTTCGCCGTCAAGGTTGGGGACGACGTCAGCTCTGGTGACCGCTTGGGCACGGTAGGCGACGATGGTCGCGGCGCGATGCTCTACTTCGAGGTACGCGACGGCGCGGATCCGCTGCCGCCAAGCGAGTGGTTCGGCCTCGAGTAGCTGCTAGAAACTCGTCGCTGACGCGGGGTGGCTGAAACGCGCTACACTCTGCCAGGGATGGGGGAGAAGAAGCTGCTGCTCAACCACGTAGTGGCGTCTGTTCACGAGCACACCTACGGTGCTCGGAAGGTGCTCTGGCTCGTCTATCGCGCGTACCCCGATCACGAGCAGCTGATGGACTTCGCGGAGCGCTACGCGCAGGTCCTTCAGCGCCATGCGCCGGCGCACACGGTCAGCGACGTACGCCGCTTCGAGGACGCCCCGCTGAGCGCTCGCTGGGAGTACGCGAATGCCATTCGCGGGTTTCGCAAGCACGTGAGGCGTGCGGCGGTGTTTGGCATGCAGCCCAAAGCCGAGGCGATCATCCGTGTGATCCTCCGGGTTTCCCGGCGTACGGACTTGCGAGTGGTCAAGAACGCCGAAGAAGCTCTGGAGTGGGTGCTTCAAGACTGAGTGCCCGTTGCATCGCGGAAACCCTGCGCGGCGGTGTTTGGGCTGCGCCCGAGCACCGGCGCGTTGGTGCGCCTGGTGCTGCGCCTCGCGGGTCGTCACGACATGTTGATCGCGGAGAGCGAGGCCCAGGCCCTCGACTGGGTCGTTCAGAGCCCAGTCGAGGAGACCGGCTGACAGCTCAGACCTGCTCTGCGTCGTGGAGCACCCAGAACGCGATCGCTGCACCGATCACGGGGACGAGCCAGATCAAGAACGCCTGACCTCGCTTTTGCTCTGACTCATAGAGATCCGTGCGGAAAACCCGGAAGGTAACGAACAACTGGAACAAGACAGCTACGGCTACAAAAGCGATGGGAAACATGTGACAAACCTCGAAGGGGGTCGCTCGACGGCGACGGAGTGTGGTGGGCGCCGCTTGGTGCGGCGCCTGTGAAGGCCTTTTTCAGGCGGACGCGCACGCGCGCGCTGTTTTTCAAGGGTGAGGTCGAGCGCCTGCTAGCAGCGGCGTCGACCGATCAGGGTCTCTGCGGACCCTGCTGGTGAAGGTGTGAGCTCCTCCCGGGTGGCGGGAGCAGCGTAGGCAATCGAGGCGCGATGAATCGCGCTCATTCGAGCTACGCCAGCGGCGGTGCGCGCGGTTGCAGTGCGCGGGACACCTCCCGCGGAGTGGGCCGAACCGCGACCTCGAGGGGGCGCTGAGCGCTGCCGGAAACCGGAAGCGCGGTAGTTTGCCGAGGTGCGACGCCAGCAAGCTCAAACGACCACAGCTGGCTCAGCAGCAGGTGATTGAGCCAGCCGCTGCCCGCGCTGAAAGCGCCTGCGGGTGCGGCTGCCGCATCTGTCAGCTGTTCGTCTTCATCCGCACCGTCACAGGTCGCGTCTGCGCGTCGGCTGCCCTTGGGGGCTGCTCCCTTGGGCAACGCACTGCGGGCATCACCGCTGTGAGCGTTTCCACCCTGGACTCGCGGGGGCTGCGTCTCGGGCACAGCGGCGCTCGCTGCTCCAGAGGCGAGCAGCGCGACCAACGTGAGGGCCCAGCGCAAGATAAACAACCGGACCAAGGTGGGGCTGAATCACGAATCGCGCAAGGCCGTGAGCGTCGATTCTGCGGTTTCGCTAGCTTGTTTGCTTTGCTTACTGCGTTTCGCTGACTGGGTTCGCTTACCGCGCGTCCTACAGCGTTCCGCTCACGCCGGGCCGAGCAGATCCCAGCGGTTGCCCCACGGGTCAACGAACACGGCGACCCGGCCATAGGCTTCGTCACGCGGCTCGCCAACGAACTCGACAGCGTGAAGCAACATGCGCGCGCGGGCGGACTCGAAGTCGTCGACCCGCAGAAAGAAACCGACGCGCCCTGCGAATTGTTTGCCCACCACATCGCGTTGGAGTGGACCGTCCGCTTGCGCCAGCAAGATCCCAGTCGCCCCGCCCGGAGGGCGCACAACGACCCAGCGCTTCGGCCGACCGTCGTTGGTTCGCGCTGGCGAGTCTTCGACCAAGTCGAACTGCAGCACTTCAACGAAGAAGTGAATCGCCCGATCGTAGTCATCGACGACCAAGGCTACCAAGTCGAGGTTCGCCATCAACTGCGCTGCCTGCGTGGCTTCGGCATCTCGGAGTCCACGACTTGTGCTTGGATGGCCAGGGGCTTGGTGGGGGGCACGATCAGTGCCGCGACGGCGCGCTGAAAGAACTCCTTCACGTTGGACCAGTCGTCTTTGCCTTCGCCTGGCAACTCAGGGCTAGTTTCGGCATCTTCGAAGTAGCACAGCGCGCGCAGCACCAGGCCATCATTTACTTCCGTGCGGTAGACTTCGCGCAAGGCTCTCAGGCAGTCCGCGAGCCCCAGGGAGTGCAGCTCAAGCATCACGTACAAGTCAAAGAAGTCGCGCCGGAGTCCTCGGTCGAGCAAGGCGTGAGTCTTCGTTGCGAGCACACCAGTGACGTCGAGGGCGTTGTCGACGACGTACGGTTCGAGCTCTCTCAGCACGAAGATCGACACGTCGACTCCGTTGAAGCGCAGATGCACCGTCCCTTCGTCTCGTTCGAGCACCTGTGCTTTACCGTGCTTCTTTAGGTGACCTAGCAGCTGGATGAGATTCCTCGCGGTAACAACTCCGAAGTCGACATCATTGCTCGGTCGGTATGGCGCGAAGCAACGCACCGCTTGTCCGCCGATCACGAACCAGTAGCGCCCGGTGGGTAGGGCCTGCGCGACCGCCTTGGGGATGACGTCTCTGGGAGAGCGGCGAGTACTCATGAAATCCCCCGGTAGCTGAGCACCGCCTGTAGAAGCGCTAGGCTCTTCGGCCTCCAGCCGGTGAGGCGTGAAGCACGGAGCAGCCACAGCCAAGGCGCGCCCGCTGCGAAGCTCAGCGCGTCAGGCTTCCCATAGTTGAACGCATAGAACACCAGTTGTGCTGCGGGGACGGTGTTCGCTACCCCGAGGTTGTACAGCGCATCGCGCACGTTCGTCGGTAGAGTGGCTGTGCTGATCTCGGGCAACTCGATGCGCTCGATCGCGTTGTAGAGTGTTGCCCGCGATGGCGCGGTCAGCCCCCGTCGGTCGCAGAAGCGAAGCAGCTCGCGATGCACTTTCGACAACGATGGCTTGTCCCGGACTAGCAGGAGCGCCGCGATCTTGCGCTCAACCGCACCAGGGATGCGCGCGGCACCGCGATCGCGGCGTGGTCGCGCGGCGCTGTGTGGTTCCCGTGCCAGGCGCTCCGCCGCGCGGGCTAGGGAGGTCTTGAGCTCGAATGCTGACATTCTGAGCCCTGAATTCTGACAGCTAGTCAGCCTCCCGACAACGGCGGAGCTACAGCCGCAGCTGGACGCCTAGCTCCATCACGCGATCTGGTGGCACGTTGAAGAACGCTGTCGCGCGCAGGGCGTTGCGCGCCATGAACGCGAACAAGCGCTTGCGCCACTTGGCCATGCCCTTGCGGTGCTCGGCCAGCAGCGTCTCACGGCCCATGAAGAACGTCGTGTACTGGAGCGGCGGCGTCGGCGTGTCTTCGCGGGCGATCAGCGCGACGATGTCCGGCTCTTCCATGAAGCCGTAGTGCGCGATCACGCGAGTGAAGCCGTTGCCGAGGTCGCTGACTTCGACCCGTTGGTCATCGCCGACGCGCGCCTCTTCGTGGATGCGCACAGTGAGCAGCAGCACCTGCTCGTGCACCACGCGGTTGTGCTCCAAGTTGAACATGAGCGGCGGCGGCGTACCCTCCGGCGAGCTGGTCAGGTAGACCGCTGTGCCGGGCACCCGCGTCGGCAGCTCCACTCGCATGATCTCGAAGAAATCATCCAGCGAGATGATCTGCTCCTGCATCTGCTCACCAAGCATGCGTCGACCGGTTTTCCACGTGGACATGCCGATGAAGATCATCAGCGCTACCACCAGCGGGAACCAGCCGCCCTGGGCCACCTTCACCAGGTTCGAGCCGAAGAACGCGATATCCAGCGCGAGGAACAGCACGGTGAGCGAGCCAGCCGCGAGGCGACTCCAACCGAAGCGATGGCGAGCCACCAAATAGGCGAGCAAGGTGGTGATGACCATCGTCGTGGTCACAGCGATGCCGTAGGCCGCGGCCAGCTTCGACGAACTACCGAAGCCAAGCACCAAACCGATGGTTGCTAGCATCAGCACCCAGTTGATGCTGGGTACGTAGATCTGTCCGATTTCCTTGGCCGAAGTGTGCAGGATGCGCACGCGGGGCCAGAAGCCGAGCATGCTCGCCTGACGCGTGAGCGAGAACGCTCCGCTGATCACCGCTTGGCTGGCAATCACCGTCGCACACGTGGCGAGCCCGATCAGGGGGTAGAGCGCCCAGCTCGGTGCCATTGCGTAGAACACGTCGTGGGCGAGCTCCGGGCGGCGGAGCAGCAACGCGCCTTGGCCGAAGTAGTTCAAGAGCAGCGCGGGCAGCACCACGCTGAACCACACCAGGCGGATCGGCTTGGCGCCGAAGTGCCCCATGTCTGCGTACAGCGCCTCGCCGCCAGTTACCACAAGGAAAACAGCGCCCAGCGTCAGGAAGCCGTGCCCGGACTCATGAAAGAGAAACTCGAAGGCGTAGCCTGGATAGAGCGCAAATAGCACGCGGGGGTTCGTGATGAGCTCTCTCACCCCCAAGATGGCCAGCACGATGAACCACAGCAGGGTCACCGGACCAAAGATGGCACCAACGCCCGCCGTGCCACGGCTCTGCATCGTGAACAGCGCCACCAGGATCCCAATCGTGATCGGGATCACCAGATGTTGCATGCTCGGTGATGAGCCGAGGCCTTCCACCGCGCTCAACACCGAGATCGCCGGCGTGATCATGCCGTCGCCGTAGAGCAGCGCCGCACCGAACAAGCCGAGCATCAGCACGGTAGCGCGGGTGTAGCGCTTGAGCTTGCCGGTTGAAGTCGCGAGCGCCATCAAGGCCAAGATTCCACCTTCACCGCGATTGTCGGCGCGCATCACGTAGCCCAGGTACTTGATGCTGATCACGACGGTGAGCGACCAGAAGATGAGCGAGAGCACGCCCAGGATGTTGTCGGGAGTTGGCGCTACGGCGTGTTCCCCGTGGAAACATTCCCGGAGCGCGTAGAGTGGGCTGGTGCCGATGTCGCCATACACGACGCCCAGTGCGGTGAGGGCGAGGGGCAACAAACGGCTCTGTGGGTGCGCTGGCGCGTCGGGAGCCTCGGATGAGGCGGTTTCGCTGGACATGTCCTCTCCTTCCTACCGAGGTCGAGCGCCGCGTGAGCGGCACCCCCGGGGTGTCGGAATGGGGGCGAGGTGCCCCTGGCTCAGCTGAGCCTTCTCCCCAAGCTGACGAAGCCGAAGCGTCTGTCAGCACCCGGACCCGGCTCCTTCCCGGACAGCGACCAAGCAGTGCTTGTGCAAAGCTTGGGCCGCGGAACCGTTCGGATTCGGCGTTTGATGTTTGTTGCTACCGCTCGCGAGTGATGTCGTCAAGCGAGCGGGCAGAACTGTCAAGGCTGTGGCCGTTTGGTACAGACTGGCCGCCCGACGTGCCAGCGTTGACAGCGCTCACTGGGCGTCGGTTGAGACTTCTAGAGTTGGCGCCTGCCTGGGCTGCCGAGTGGCGCTGCCAGGTCACGCTGCATGTTGG
>JBFXBK010000168.1:0-18015 GCA_050183255.1 Polyangiaceae bacterium
GAGGTCGGACGCCCCCGAGCCCACTATTCTCGATGCAGGCAGCGCGCTACTCGTTGGCCTCGCAGAGGGCGTCCACGACTTTGCAGCCCTTGGCTTTGCATTTCTCGAGCTTGGCGCAGGAAGCCTCCGTTGCCATGCAGACGCCGTCGACGATCTCGCACTGGCCGAACTCTTCGCACTGCATCACGCAGCGATCCATCTCGGGTACTGAATAGAGCCCAAGGCACATCGTGATAGCTGCGCTCTCGTCCTCGCAGTTTTCTGTGCGGATTTTCGCGCCAGCCTTGCAGCGCAGCGGGTCCTGCTTGACGCATTCGACGAAGGCACCGAGCCGACCAGGGCAAAACCCTCTCACCGCCCCGAAGGCTTGCTGACAGTTCTTCGTGCAGCCGGGTACGTCGATCTCGGCGCAGAGCTTGCCGTTTCGCTCGCAGCTCTCGCTGCAGAACGTCTCGATCTCCTGCTGGCTCAACACCTTTGGGCCTGGTGGATCAGACAGCGGTTCGGTCGTCGCCACCGGCTCCGGCGTGGGACTCGGCGCCGTGTGCGCCGTGTGCGCCACGGTGGGCGCGGGCGGTGGCTGCTGCGGCGACCCGCAAGCTCCAAGCAACCCCAGCAGCGGGACGATGATGCGCTTCGTCACGGGAAGTCACCTTAGCCGAGCGGGCCCGTTTTTGCAGCCATCGCGCGGCGCATTCGAACCGCGGATGCAAAGCGCGCGGCGCTTCCACGCGCGCTCGCGCTTCTCCCTGAGATAGTTTCCCTGCGGACTGGAGTCATGACGGTGGTGGTGCTGATGTTCGCACGGTGAGGTGTGTTGCACGTTAGGATGCGCTCATGAGGGCGCTCGCGGTTGGCTTGAGTCTGCTTCTCGGTCTCTCTGGCTGCGGCTCCGTATTGATGGACGCCGAGGCTGGACCGACCATCGCTCCCACGCATCCCGAGGGGCGAACCGGCGCTGCGTTCACCATCGGGAGCGGAGCGAACCTCAGCGACTACGATACCTCGGCAGAGACCGGTGGCTTCGGGATGGATCTGCGCGGGCGCTTCACTCGCGACGTGCAGGAGGTCGCGTTTGGTCCGCACCTGTACGTCCTCGCGGATTCCCTCGTGACCCCGTTTGCCCGAGTCGGAGCGAGCCTCGTGGAGCTGGGCAGTGTGGATGACCAGTTCAGCTTCGGCATGTTTGGTCCCCACGCTCAGCTTGGCATGATGTGGGCGCCGTTCGCGCTGTCCGCGGTGGGCTCGTACAGTATTCGCTTCGGTCCCAACGACGACGCTTTCGTTGGACTGCTCCTTGGTTGGGGCTTCGCCGCCACGACGCGTACGGTGCGTGAGGCGTTCTAGGGGCGCTTGCAAGCCGCCTCGCGGCGTCAAACGCCGCTCCTCTCCCCCCAAAAGAACTGCAGAGTTCTCCCACGTGGTTTGCGCCTGTCTGCCGTGGCGGAGATCCGCTAGGAGCGCGTGCATGGTCTCGCAGATCTTTGATGAAGCCCGTTGGCAAACGGTGGAGGGCTTCGACTTCACCGACATCACGTATCACCGCGCCGTCGATCAAGGCACCGTCCGCATTGCCTTCAATCGTCCGGAGGTGCGCAACGCGTTCCGACCGCACACGGTGGACGAGCTGTATCGCGCGCTCGATCACGCGCGCATGTGGAGTGACGTGGGGTGCGTGCTCTTGACCGGCAACGGACCCTCGCCGAAGGACGGTGGCTGGGCTTTTTGCTCGGGGGGCGACCAACGCATTCGTGGCAAGGACGGATACAAGTACGAAGGCGCCGAAGGGGTCGACCCGGCGCGCCTCGGTCGCCTGCATATCCTCGAGGTACAGCGGCTGATCCGCTTCATGCCCAAGGTCGTGATTGCCGTGGTTCCCGGCTGGGCAGTGGGGGGAGGGCACAGCCTGCACGTGGTGTGCGATTTGACCCTTGCCAGCAAGGAGCACGCGCTCTTCAAGCAGACGGATCCCGACGTCGCGAGCTTCGACTCGGGTTATGGCTCGGCTCTGCTGGCGCGTCAGTGCGGGCAGAAGTTCGCGCGCGAGATCTTCTTCCTTGGCCTGAACTACAGCGCCGACGAAGCGGTCGCGATGGGCATGGCGAACAAGTCCGTGCCCCACGCAGAGCTCGAGAACGTGGCTCTCGAGTGGGCGAAGCTCATCAACGGAAAGAGCCCGACCGCGATGCGCATGCTCAAGTTTGGCTTCAACTTGCCCGACGATGGCCTGGTGGGGCAGCAGCTCTTCGCTGGCGAAGCCACGCGCCTGGCGTATGGCACGGAAGAAGCTCAAGAGGGTCGCGACGCGTTCCTGGAGAAGCGCCCTCAGGACTACTCGAAGTTCCCCTGGCACTTCTGAGGCGTCCGCCGGGGGCTGCGCCCAGAATTGCCGCGCGGAAACATTTGCGTGACCCGAGCAGCCGGAACTCGCTCTCGGTGGCGAGCTCGCAAACGGGTGCGAGGGAAGCCACTCAACCCCGAGCGGAACAACGGTCCAGCAAACCTGAATCACCCTCAGGGGTAGTCGTATCAGGGAACGTTGCTCAGAAACCGAGAGTCCACGGTCAGATTATTTCAGGCTGGTGAATGGTTTTGCTCTCAGCAGGATCCGTGCTGAAGGAAGTCGGCCCGGCGCGCTGATGTGGGTGGATCTCTTCCACCGCTCGGCGTACTCCATGGATGTCCTTCCGAGCGGTGCGGAAGGCATGTAACCCCCCTCGACTCGCGCGCATAGGCGTGAGCACCCGCGGTCCGCGACGGCGTGGTCCGCACTCAAACGGTCGGCGAATGTCTGAGCATGACCCATTAGGCGTGTGCGGTGAAACGCTCGCGCAGAAGTACGAGATCCGCGAGCTCGTGGCCTCCGGTGGCTTCTCCTTGGTCTACAAGGGGCACCACAAGCTGTGGAAGTCGCCGATCGCAGTGAAGTTCTTCACCTTCCTGGCGGAAGCGCCCGCGGAGGATCGCGCGGCGCTGCAGCAGGCGTTCGTGAACGAGGGTGCGCTGCTCAGCGAGTTGTCTTCCCAGAGTGCGTGCATCGTTCAGCCGCGCGACGTTGGGACTTTCACCACCCCCGACGGTGACTGGATCCCGTACATGGTGATGGAGTGGCTCGATGGGGAGCCGCTCGATGTGATCCTGGACCGCGAGAATGACCGTGGGGATCCGCGGCGCACTCCGGCTGAGGTGTTCTTGATGCTGGAGGGCGTCGCTCGTGCGCTCGAGCTGGCGCACCAGCGCGGCGTGGCCCATCGCGATGTCAAGCCAGAGAATCTCGTGGTGGTCGGCGACCCACACGAGCCTGACGTAGTGAAGCTGCTCGATTTCGGCGTTGCGCAGATCATGGATGCTCAGGCGCCGGTGCTCGGCACCACAGGGCGCCAAGTCAGCTCGTTTACGCCGAGCTATGGCGCGCCTGAACAATTCGACTCGCGCTTCGGCAAGACCGGTCCTTGGACGGACGTCTACCAGCTGGCCCTGATTGCAACCGAGCTCATTTCCGGGCGGCAACCGTTGAAGGGTCCCAACCCAGCAGAGTTCGCGGTGTCGAGCACGGATCCGCGCACTCGCCCGACGCCTGCGGCGCTGGGCGCGTTCGTCTCGCCCGATGTGGAGGCGGTGTTCGAGCAGGCCCTGGCGCTGTACACCACGGATCGCTACATCAGCGCCGGGAAGTTCTGGTCAGCGCTCGCGGATGCGCTTGGCATCATCCAGTCGCCAAGCGTCCGGCCGCCTCCCATCTCGGACTCGGCGGTGCGGGCAATGACGCCGCCAAACACGGCGAGCGGCTCGACGGCGCGCTGGGATGCGGACCTGGACTCACTGCCGACGGCGACTGTTCAGCCGCTCCCGCGTCCGTCCCAGGGTCCGGCGCCGGCGTCGGTGGGCGGTACGGAGCCGCTGCCCCGCTCCCAGGTGCCTACCGTGCGGAAAGAAGGGCGTGAAGTCGCGGCGGGGCCCTCCTCACCTCCGCTGAGTCGATCGCTGCCCGCGAAGCCCGAAGCAGGACCGAGTTCACGCTGGTTTACCACGGCGATGATCGCAGCCTCTGCGGCACTACTCGCCGGTGGCGGTGTCTTCTTCGCGACAGCTGGGAAGAACGGCGCGATCAAGGTCCGCGCGACGGAGCCCACGGCGCAGCAACTCGCGGCGGCCGCCCCGGAGCCGAAGCCCTCCTGCCCCGACGGCATGCTCACCATTCCCGCTGGTCAGTTCTTCATGGGGTCCGACGCTGATGACGCGCTGGATCTCGAGAAGCCGAGCCACCACGTGGTGCTCGACGGCTACTGTCTCGACGAAACAGAGGTTACGGTTGACGCCTACCAGAAGTGCTCCGACGCGGGGAAGTGTCGCCGCGCCTCCAAGGCGGTGGAGTGGGAAGGCATGACCAAGCCTCAAGCGCGCATCTACTCCACGGCGTGCAATGAGGGCACTGAGGGCCGCGGCGATCACCCGATCAACTGCGTCAGCTGGCAGCAAGCCCGCGACTACTGTGATCTTCAGGGGAAGCGTCTCCCTACGGAAGCGGAGTGGGAATACGCTGCGCGCTCCTCCGATGGTCGCGTCTACCCTTGGGGCGACGAAGAGCCCTCCTCCAAGATGCTCAACGCGTGTGGCTGGGAGTGCGTGAACTGGGCGAACCGCCAGGGTGAGAAGCTCACGTCACTGTACGAGGAAAACGACCGCTATCCCACGACCGCGCCGGTTGGCAGCTTCCCCGCGGGCAACTCACGCTTCGGTGCGAAGGACATCGTGGGCAACGTCTGGGAGTGGGTCGCCGACTGGGAAGCTCCGTACTCGAAAGACGAGAAGCACAACCCCACCGGTTCCTCGAAAGGCGAGAAGCGCGTGATCCGCGGCGGCGCATGGAACGGCGGTTACAAAGCGTGGCTACGCCCGAGCTTCCGCTACGCGATGCAGCCCGAGACACTGAGCCACGGCATCGGCTTCCGCTGCGCGGCTGATCTGACGAAGTGACTGACCTGACGCGCTTGGCGTTAGCTCAGCGCGCGCTGTTCATGACCCAGGTGCACTCGTCGGCGTACGATGGGGTGTAGCTGCTGACCGATAAATCCGAGCCTGAAGTGCGTGTCGGGCAGTTCCAGATGTAGGTCGCGAACTGGCCGCAGCCTTCGATTCCCCAGGAAAACGCGTCCGCAGGCTTGATGTAGAGGGCCTCGGCGGCGCACTTGAAGTCGAGGGACGCGCGTGCCTTCAGGCGTTCTTCCTTGAGATCGTTCACCAGGCGCCAGACGCATTTTCCCGAATAGCGATCCTCGCCGTAGGGGCAGGTCAGCACGACTTGTACACGCTGACCGCAGCCGTCGCCGTTCACGATGTTCTCGCTGTACTCCTTGAACCGCATCTCCTTCTCGGGGCAGTTCGCGTTGCGCGAGATCAACGTCTTTGCGTCCTTTGGTACCGACGCGCAGCCGAGCCCGGAGGTAGCGAGCGCGAGGAGGAGCAATGCCAAACAAGTGCGCATGCATCGCCAGCTAGCAGCTCCCCTCGGCCCGCTCAAGACCCTGCAAGTGGCAAACGCACGCTTGCGACCGCACCCGTGCCCTCGGCTGCTGCCGCGCGGTTTTCCAGCGTGAGGCTTCCGCCGTGGGCTTCGGCAATTTGCCGCGCGAGCGCCAGGCCGATGCCAGATCCTCCCGGTTTCGTCGTGAAGAAGGGGACGAAGAGGTTGCCGGGGTTTGCGATGCCCGCGCCGTCGTCTTCCACTTGAATCAGGACGGCTCCGTTCGACCTGGACCAGCGCACGCGCACCGACTCGCTGCCCGTTTCCAGGCTCGCCTCGGCGGCGTTCTTCACCAAGTTGATCAGCATCTGTTCCAGCTGGTCCGAATCCGCCCGGACTGAGCATGCGGGCCCTGCCTGTACCTCGACCTTCACCCGCTGCTCCAGCCTCGCGACTCCCGCGATCCACTCTGCGACCGCGACTTCCTTCAGCTGCGGCTCGGGCAGGCGTGCGAGCTGAGCGTACGCTTGCATGAAGCGCGCGAGGGACTCCGCGCGGCGCTCGATGACTTCGAGACCGCTCTGGGTGTCTTGCTCCCATTCAGGGTCGGCGTCGCGGGTCGTTAGACCTTCGGAGATCGAGCGCGAGATGGATTGGATGGGGGTGAGGGAGTTATTGATCTCGTGACCAATGACGCGCACCAGGCGCCGCCAAGCGTCCCGTTCCCGTTGCCGCAAGGCAAAGCTGACATCGGACAGCACCAGCAAGGTGTGTGCCTCGCCTGAGAGACGAAAGGCGCCCCGCCGCAGCTCCCAGGGACCACCCGGGAGCGCCGCGTTGCCCTCGAGGGTGCGCGGCGCTGGGCCGGCGAGTAGCTCTTCCAGGCCGAGATCACTGGCAGACTTGTCGACGAGGCTCGCTACCGGCCGCTCCAGGAGCTTTGCTGCGGCCTCGTTGGCCAGGCGGATGCGGCGCTGTTCGTCACACGCTAGGACGATCACGTCCACCTCGGCGACGACCTTGCGGAGCAGCGCCCAGGCCTCCATTTCCCCGAGGCGATGGCCACGGAGCGTGTCTCCAAGGTGGTTCAGCTCGACGAAGACCTCATTGAGCGCCGGATCCGCCGCGGTCGCACGCGCGCGAATCGAGAAATCGCCCTCGCGGTAGGCCGCGAGCACGGACGTGGCGGTGCGCAGGCGCCGCGCGCTCGCCGTGAGCTGCCACACGACTGCGAGCAGGCAAAGCACGCCAGCTACCCCGAGCTGGGCCCAGCTTGGCGGCGTCGCGCGGTACGTGCACCAAGCGCCCAGCGTGAGCGGCGGCAGCGCGATGCTCGCGGCGCGCAACGCGGCGACGACCGGCTGCTTCACCGCGGGAGTCCAACCTTCCCGCGCCTTGAAGCGTAGCGTTGCTTCATTCGGAGACCTTCAGGCCGAGGGCTTGCAGGCGTCGGTAGAAGGCGCTGCGCGAGAGCCCGAGCTGGTTCGCGGCTTCGTTGGCGCTGTTGGTGCGACTGATTGCCGTGCGGATTAAATACGCTTCTGCCTCTGCGAGGGTCATACGCTCGATGGGCCTGACCGCCTCCGTCGATGGCCGCAGGGTCAAATCTGGCACCTGGATCTCCTCACCCCCAGCAAGCACGACGGCGCGTTCGACGACGTGTTCGAGCTCGCGTACGTTGCCTGGCCACGCGTGGGACAACAGCGCGGCCAATGCCTCGGACGTGAAGCCGCGTAGTGCCTTGCCGTAGCGGGCGGCTTTGGTCGCCAAGAACTGGCCAGCCAGGGCGGGGATGTCCTCGCTGCGTTCCCGGAGCGGCGGCAGCTGGATTTCAACGGTGTTGAGGCGATACAGCAAATCCTCGCGGAAGTTGCCTTGGGCGACCTCGCGGGCGATGTTCACGTTCGTCGCGGAGAGAACCCGTACGTCGCAGCGCCGAGTGCGTGAGGAGCCGACGGGCTGAAACTCGCCGCTCTGCAGCACGCGCAGGAGCTTGGCCTGCTGGGCGGCGGGCATGGTGCCGATCTCATCGAGGAACAATGTGCCTTCGTCTGCGAGCTCGAAGCAGCCGAGGCGATCCGCCTTGGCGTCGGTGAAGGCGCCTTTTACGTGGCCGAAGAGCTCACTCTCGAACACGCCGTCAGCCAGGGCGCCGGCGTTCACCGGTACGAACGCGCGCCGCGCTCGCGGGGACGCTGCGTGGAGCCAGCGCGCGACGACGTCTTTCCCTGTGCCGTGCTCACCGGTGATGAGCACGTTGACATCGGCGCCAGCGACCCGCTCGAGCAAGCTGGTGACTTCGCGCATCCGCGGGGATTCGGCGATGAGCTGTGGCAGGTCACGCTTCTGCTCCCGTTCCCCCTGCGCCTGGAGGCGGCCCGCGTTGCGCGCCGCCTGGCACAGCTCGACGTGGAGCTTGATCGCCGCCAGCAGGCGCTCGTTCTGCCACGGCTTCTCGATGTAGTCGCGCGCGCCGCGCTTCATCGCCTCGACGGCGCTGCCCACGCTGCTCCAAGCGGTCATCACCAGAACCGGTACCTCCGGCGCGATTTGGCTGAGCTTGCTGACCAGCTCGAGCCCCTCTCCACCGGAGGTCGTGTCCCGAGCGTAGTTCATGTCCACCAGGCAGAGGTCCAGGTCTTGAACCTCTGCTTGCTGGAGCACTTCGGCTGGCGTTGCCGCGGGGATGCACTCGTAGCCGCTTTGCTTGAGCAGCAAGCGCAGCGCCGCGACGATGTCGCTCTGGTCGTCGGCGACCAGCACCTTCGGCTTGCGCTTGCTGGGCTCGTTCATGGCGTCACCTACTCATACCGCAGAGCGCGCGCCGGGGGCATGCGCATAGCCTTCCACGCTGGAAGCAAGCAGGCCAAGGCGCCGATCAGCGTCAGAACCAAGGGAATGCCGGCGAACGCTGCGAGGTCGAAGCGTTCGACACCGGGCATGGAGTCCTCCAGGTTCCGGCCGAGCCAGACCGCGCCGAGCAGACCGAGCGCGGTGCCGATGGCGAGCAGTCGCAGCCCGCCGCCAACCACCAAGCGCATGACCGCGCCGGGAGGTGAGCCGAGCGCCATGCGCAGGCCGAGCTCGCGGGTGCGTTGCTCCGTGGAGTAGGACACCAGCCCGAAGATCCCCATGCCGGCGAGAATGAGCGCAGCGATGGCGAAGGCAGACAGCATGCGCACCGCGTAGCGTTGAGTTGAAGTGCGGCCGGCAACGCGCTCGTCGTAGCTCTGGATCGATGAGGCGGCGAGCCCTGGGTCGACCGCTTGCACCGCGGCGGGGATGGCCTTCGCTGTCGAGGCGATGTCTTGGGTGCGCACGCCGAACGAGACGTACTCCTCCGGGCGCTGGGAGAAGGGCACGAAGGCCTCGGGCTTCGGCGCGTCGTAGGGACCATTGCGTCGCACGTCTGCTGACACTCCGATGATCTCCCGCCAGACGTCGCCCTTTTCTTGATTCGCGCCCCAGTCGATGCGCTTGCCGATCGGATCCTGTCCGGGGAAGTACTTGTTGGCCGCGGCCTGGCTGATGATCATGACTTTCCGTCCGGAACCATTGTCGGAATCATTGAAGTCGCGCCCCCTGAGCATCGGCGTGCCGATGGCTGCGAAGTAGCCAGGGCTCACCATGTTGCGCTCGAGCACCGGGCGCTCTCCAGGCGCCCAGTCCGGCGTGCCTTCGATCAGGAACGAGCCGTTGTTGTTCGAGCCCATCATGGGCATGCAGCTATTGATCACCACTTCGCTCACGCCAGGGATCGCTCGTAGCTTCTCGCGGAAGCTCTGCACGAACGCGGCTTGAGACTCACGCGACTCGTAGGCCTTGCCGGTCAAGGTGAGGCGACCAACGACCATGTTGCTCGAGTCGATGCCGAGGGGCGTCTCCGCGATGCGAGAGAAGCCGCGGAAGGCGAGTGCACTGCCAATCAAGAGCGCGCAGGCGAGGGTCACTTGAGCGACCACCAGCGCGGAACGCACGAACTTCTGCCGTGAGCTCACGCCAGAGCGGGCCGCCGAGGACTTGAGCACACTCTGGGGCTCCGTCGACGAAACCGACAGCGCTGGAATCAAGCCGAAGCTGAGACCACACAGGACGCAGACCGCTGAAGTGACGCTGAGCGCGAGCCAGTCAACGGACACGTTGACCATGGTAGCTGAGCCGTCGAGGAGTCCCTCACGAAACAGCTCGACCAGCCAGAAGGACAGCACACTGCCGCCCGCTGCACCGAGCAGAAAGACGACGATGGTCTCCGTGACCAGTTGGCGCACGATGCGCGTTCGCGGCGCGCCGAGCGCAGCTCGCAAGGCTATTTCCGCGCGGCGCCCTTGGGCGCGAGTCAGGAGCAGGCTCGCAACGTTGGCGCACACGATCAGGAACACCAGGCCTACCGCTCCGAAGAGCAACCAGACCGAAGAGCGGGCGCTACCCACCAAGGCTTCGTGGAGGGTGATGATATCCGTGCCGACCTTGGTGTTCGAGTCGGGGTACTTCGCTTCCAAGCGCGACATGATCGAGCTGGCCTCGGCCTGCGCCGCCGCCTTGCTGACTCCGGCGCCGCGGCGACCCATCACGTGCAGGAAGTGATTGCCGCGCCCCCAATCTTCCAGGTCTTCCAGAGCGACATGCAGGGGCACCCAAATTTGGCAGTTGTTCGAGTACACGCCGGAGAAGCGGAAGCCGTTGTGGGCGACGCCGACCACCGTGTACTCGCTACCGTTCAGGGTGATCGAGCGACCCACCACCGCCGGGTCGGAGTTGAAGCGGCGCTTCCAGAGGTCGGAGCCAATCACCGCGATGCGCGGTGCGCCCTTCCTGTCGTCGGCTTCCGTGAAGTAACGACCATGGAGCGGTGATTGCTTCCAGAGCTCGAAGAAGTCCGCGCTGACGTTGGCTCCTGGCACGAACTCCGGCTCGGCGCCCGGTGCGCTGAAGGAGTACCCGGCGTAGTCCACCGCCGCGACCTTGGAGTAGCTCTCACTCTGCTCCCGTAGGTCAGCGAAGTCGTTGTAGGAGAACGGCGTGTGAGGGAAATTCGGCTGCGTCAGCCAGATCATGTCGAGCTGCTGAGAGTCCTCGTAGGGCAGTTGCTTCATGAACAGGCTCTCGGCGATGCTGAACATCGCTGTGGTCGCGCCGATGCCGGCGATCAGCACGGCGAGCAGCGTCGCGAAGAAACCTGGGCTGTGACGTAATTGACGCAGGGAAAAGCGGATGTCGAAGAGTAACTCGCTCATGGCTCCCTCAGGCGGCGCGGGTGACGTCTTCAACGACGCGACCATCGAACAGGTGCACGGCGCGAGTTGCGCGGCGCGCGTACTCACGGCTGTGAGTGACCATGCAAATCGTGGCTCCCTGAGCGTGCAGCTCGTCGAGCAGATCCATGACCGCGTCTCCGTTCTTCGAGTCGAGGGAGCCCGTCGGCTCGTCCGCGAGGAGCACGCTGGGGTCTCCGGCGACGGCGCGTGCCACCGCGACCCGTTGTTGCTGACCGCCCGACAGCTGGCTTGGCATGTGCTGCTTGCGGTGGGACATCTGCACCTTTTCCAGGGCGTCGTTCACGCGGCGCTTGCGCTCGTCAGCACTCAGGCCGCGGTAGCGCAACGGCAGCTCGACGTTCTCCCACACGCTGAGGTCCCCGATCAGGTTGAAGGTCTGGAAGATGAAGCCGATTTCTTGGTTGCGGATGCGTGCCCGTTCCTTGGCACCCAGGCCTTGGACGTTGTTGCCCTTCAGTAGATATTGCCCTGAGGAAGCGACGTCGAGCAGACCAAGGATGGAGAGCAGCGTCGTCTTGCCGGAGCCGGACGGCCCCTCGATGGCCACGTAGTCGCCCGCGACGATCTCGAGGTGCACCTCACTCAGGGCATGGGTCTCGAGCTCGGTCGTCAGGAAGACCTTCTGGATCCCATCGAGGCGGATCAGCGGCGAATCACCGGCAGGCGGAGCCAGGGTTTGGGGGTTAGGGGTTGAGTCTTCCACGGGTCTCTCCAAGGGTTGCGGCGTTGACATGGGTTGCGGCGTTGACATGGGTTGCGGCGGCGTCGGCGCGGGTCAATCGAGCACGACGCTAGAGGCGGACTCCCAGCTGGAAGTGTCGGAGATGATGATCTCATCTCCCTCCTTGAGTCCGGCCTGAACTTCGATGTGTTTGTTGGATGCGCGGCCCAACCGTGCGGTAATACGGTCTGCGCTGTCGCCCTCACGCATGCGGTAGAGCGGCGCGCTGCTGGACTCCTGGACGCCGCTCGGGCGCGCGACGTAGAGCACGTCGCGCAGGGTCTCGATCTCGATGTGCGCGGTGACGCTCTGGTCGACCCGCGCGGCTCTCGGCAGGCTGGCGTCGAGGCTGACCTCGACCCGCACGCTTCCAGCGACGACAGCGGGGTCGACGCGCTCGACGGTGCCGTGAAACTCTCCGGCGGGTGACTCGAAGCGCACGCCGAGCCCGCGATGCACGCTGCCAGCGTCCTGCTGCGAAACGCGGACTTCGGCTTTGAGCTTCTCCGGCTTGGCGACCTTGGCCAGGGTCGTGCCGATGGCGACCCACTGGCCGCTCTCGAGGGGGATCTCCTGCACGACACCAGCGATGCCCGCCTTGACCTCCAGCGCGGCGAGCTGCCTACGCCGGAAGTCAGCGATCTCTTGCAGTCGCTTGCGCTCGCTGCGTTGGGCGCTGAGCTGGCGTTGCCGTCCGCGCTTCAGGGCGCGCTCGAGCTGGCGTTCGCTCTGCACTTGATCGCGGAGGCTCTCGGCGCTGTCTTTCGCGGTGCTCACAGCTTGATCGCTGACCAGGCCACCCGGCGCGAGCCGATTCATCAGGCCTTCGTCCTTGGCGGCTTGCTTCAGATCGCGACGCAGCGCGAGGAGCTGCGTCGCGTGAGTGCGACGCTCTATATCCGTGCGGACATCCAGCTGGATCAGGTAGGAGTCGGCGCTGGCCGCGGCCCGCTCGGCCTCGAGGGTTGCGAGCTCTAGCTCGGAGTTCTCCAGGACGAGGACGATGGTGTCGGCCTTGACGGCTTCTCCAGGCCGCACGGAAATGCGCTTCACGCGGGCCGCGGTCTCGGCGCTCAGCCAGCGCACTTCTTCTGGTACTAGGGTGCCTTGAGCGAGCACCTGGCGGACGAGATCGCCGCGCTGCACCCGTTCGGTCCACACACCGCTGCGGTCGACGTGACGGGCGCGTTCACCCCGGGGCCAGGCCAGCGCCACCACGCAAGTGGTGAGCGCGAGCCCCGCGGCGACCCAGAGCGCCTGGCGCTTTCCAAAGCGGCTACGGGTTGGCTTGCGAGCGACATCCATGTCCGCCCCCAAGAGCGAGAAGCGTGCCGATCGCACCTACATCCTGCGCAGGCGTTGATATAGCTGAAAATACTTGAGAAACGGGCTGCCCGCGGAGTGGTCCTCAGCCTCGGTGCGCCCCGTCCGCGGGATCCCACGTCCCGGATCCGGGACTTCGGATAGCATCGCGCGGTCCAGTTGCATGCAACCGGGCGTCGCCCGTTGCAGGGGAGTTGCGGGGGAGGTCGGCGCTTTGAAGGAGGCGCTGGTTTTCGTGCTGGTTATGACCGAACACTGGGCATGGTGAACGCTCGACCCGGTTGGCACCGGGCCTGCAATCACGGTTCGTTGACGAGGTTTCGTGGCGCTGGTTGGCGCGGGTCGGAGGTTCTGATGCGTGGGTGTGACTTGGGGCGAGGGTTGCGGTTGCTGCCGCTGGTGATGGCGTTGGGGGTGCCGCTCTTGGCGTGCAAGCAGCGGAAGGCGCCGGATCCAACCCCGGCGGTTGCGGTGCCAACGGTGTCACCCAACGTCGCCAAGACCGCGGAGCTGAAACCGAAGCTCAAGAAGCAGATCGACGATGGCGTGTATGGACTCGTCGCGAAGATCAAGAAGGAGCCGAAGGTCAGGGCCAACAAGCCCTTCAAGAGCAAGCTGGAAGACGCCAAGGTGGTCGTCGTTGGGCTCCAGTGGCTGGAAGAGCCAAGCCACTCGGCGGCGGCCGGAGAAATTCCACTAGGAAATACTACGCTCTACCTGTGCCAGGGCCACCAAGACGACACCGAGCTCAGCGACGATCAGATCAAGTGGGCCGAAGAGTGCCTCGCTTGGGAGTACCTGGCCGTCGTGCGCCAGCGCTCCTTGAAGCTGCCCAAGGTCTCCAAGGCGGAACACACCTTCGACAAGGGTTCCTTCTTCGCTGACATGTTGTTGATCGAGATCGCGACGGGTGACATCAAGGGGCGCTACGTCATGCGCATCACGAACTCCGACAAGTTCACGGTGCTCGATAGCGCCACCCAGGCCGAGGTGCAGACCGCCTCGGAGAAGGACCTTGCGGAGAACATCACCGGCGTGATCGGCGAGCGCTTGCGTGGCGAGATCACGGATATGGGAAGCTGACGGCGACACCGAAGAAGGATGCATTCTATGTTCTCACGACATGCAACCCGCGCAGTGCGGGCATTGGCGCTGCTTTTCGTCCTCACGCTGCCGCTGCTTGCCTGCAAGAAGAAGCAGCCACAGCAGGAGTCCTCAAGTTCATCGCTGTCCCCGGAGGAGCACGCGCTCCTGAAGACTCAGTCGGACCAGCTGGATGCGCTCATCCTGAAGGTCAAAGCCGAGCCCGACGTCACGACCACCGATGCCTTCGCGACCAGCATCAAGAAGGATGAGGTGGCGGTAGTGGGACAAGCCTGGCTCGAAGAACCTGATCACAAGGCCGATGAAGCGACGGAGCTTGAGCTGGGCAGCTTCGCGATTCAAGCCTGCAAGGCGGGGTCGAACACTGACAAGCGCTCTTATTACGACGAATGCAGCAAGTGGCGCTACATCGCGGTGCTCCGTCAGAAGCGCTACGCGCGGCCCACCATTTCCGACGAAGACAAGCGTTTCGAGAAGGGCGTGTTCGAAGGAGACTTGCTCGTGGCGGAGCTCTCGACTGGCGACATCAAGGGTCGCTACGTCGTCCGCGTGCAGAGTTCCGACGAGCTCGAGGTCCTCAACACCCTCAGCAAGTATGAGGTGCAGCGTCGGCTTGATACCGACTTGCGGGTGAAGCTCCGTGATCGAGTGACCAGTCGCTTGTCTGATCTCAGCACGTCGCTTGAGGAACACTGAAAAGCCGCGCGGAAAATCGCGCGGCTCGTGTGTAGGTGCTTTCAGGTCAGTGGTAGGTGAAGCTCACCCCGAGGGTTGGGAACAGGAAGTTCTCGGTCACCTTTACCGGTCCTTCCTCGGCCGTATAGTTGGCGAACTGTACTCGCAAGAAAGGGCCGACGCTCCACTCGTCGGCGATCCAGAAATCGTACCCGGCTCCCAACGCCAAGTGCAGACCCGCGGGATCGTTGCCGCCACTGCTGCCATCCGACCTCACGGTGTCGAGGACACCGTACCCAAGCATGCCCTGGACGTGGAATCCCTGGGTTGGATCGAAGTAGTACTGCACGAACACGTCCGTTGAGAGGATCAGCAGCGTCCCGTCGGCCTCGACCTCTCGTCCGCCAGCCTCGAGCGTTGGGTCCTTGGTCTGCGAATATAGGAGCGCTCCGCCCACGGTCAGCCCAGGTGCAGGTGTTCCGCCCAGCAGGAGCTCGAGTCCGGTCGCGAACCCGCTGGCCTTGACCTCGGCTCCCTCCGTGCCGTTGACCTCTGGGGTCTCTGTAACGCTCAGCGGCCCGAAAGTTGGCCCAAGCCTCAGCATGAACCCGTCATGATTCTTGGGTGCCGCCATCGCCGCCGTTGAACACACGAAGACCGCCGTTGCTGCCCCAACCGAGATCGCCAATCGCCTCATGATTTTCCTCCAGGTAATTCAGTCAGTCGCATCCGAGCCAAAGGGAGCACCTCGGCCCACACAATCCCACCGCGGTTCTTCACAACGAGGAGGTACGTTCTCAGCGTGGCCGTCTCTCTGGACGCTTCCACCCCCGCCGAACCGAACCGCTGGTGACACCCAGTGCGGCTCAACAGCGAGCCAGCCAAACCCCACAGCACCGCCCCTTCCAGACCGCCAAGCCTCGAGCGGGAACTCGCAAGATTGGCGAGCTGTTGTCTTGTACGGGAAGTTTCTGGCTTTTTTCCCACGTAATAATCGCCGCTCGGTCTCGCCACTAAGCGGCGCTTTTCGGCGCTGCTCGCGCCCGCGAAGGTTGTCTGCGGCGTGAGTTTGCGCCCCACAACTGCAAACAGCGGCTTGCCCGCCTCGTCTAGCGCGTGGGCCGCGACGTGCTGCCGTTCGAGGAGCAACTCTACCACTGTGGCCCCCTGCAGTGACGGGTTCGCCTTGCGGCTTATATCCGCGGGGAGACAAGTTGCTCGGTGGGCGAACCGAGACTGTGCTAGGGTCGCGTCGTGACGCGGCTCTTCGCCTCGATATGCACGTTGAGCCTAGTGAGCGCCGTCGCCTGCCCAGTCGCAGCACAAGAGCTCGAGACGCCACCGCCCCTCGAGTTGGATGAGCCAAACCTCTGGGTGCCGACCGTCCACGCGAGCGTGCTGATGTTGAGCATGCGCGTCGGCGAAGCATACATCTGGCCGGATCCCTTCGCGCAGCCTGCTTCCACTTGGGGCGAGCACTACGAGGAAGCGTTCACGTTGCCTCCGAAGTGGGACAGCGACGCGCCTGCCTTCGAGTGGGACGGCGACCCCTGGTACATCAACGTGGTCGGTCACGGGCTGTTTGGCGGCGAACTCTATTTGCGAGCGCGCCACTGTCACTTGGGCGTCGCTGGGAGCCTGCTCTTCACGAGCGCCGCGAGCGCTACGTGGGAGTACGGCTTTGAGGCGAACGGGGTGCGCCCGAGTGGCTTCGACCTGTGGTTTACTCCGCTTTCTGGTTTGATCTTGGGTGAGGGGCGCTACTGGGCCTGGCGTGCTGCAGGTTCCGTGGGGCAAAGAACACTGCGCGGCGTGCTGCGTGCAGTGCTCGATCCGTTCGGCGAGCTGGAGCGCGCCGCCGGCACCGGGTGCTAGCGCGCTCGGCCTGGGCGCTTTGCAGCGAACGCTAGTTGCGCTCGCCCTGGCTGATCAGCACCACGGCGCAGGGCGACTCGTAGGCCACGCGCAGCGCCACTTCACTGAACGTCCGCGTGCCGCCGCGCCCACGCTGCAGGCCGAGCACGACTAGATCACACGCCTCTGCCTGTTCGATGATCGCGTCCACGGGTGACCCATGGCGCTGCACGATCACCTCGGGCGGCCGCGTCGTCGCGTCCTCTGCGAGGCGATGCAGCTTGCGCCGCGCGTCTTTCAGATCGTCCTCGTCGGCGTTCTCAGGCTGCGTGGTGAACCACACGAAGTCGCGCTCGACGCCGCGCTCGAGGCTCCCGAGTAGCCGCGCGCGCAGTTCAGCCTGGGCGCCTCGGCCGCCTACCGGCACCAAGACGCGCTTCGCCTGGTCCAAGCTCCAGCCGTCAGGTGCGCGCAGGAAGGCGACGTCACACGACACGGCTTCCAGCAGCTCCTCGAGGTGCGTCGTGTTTTCGCTGCGCTGATGGCCCAGCCCAAGCAGCAGGCCGGCGCACTGATAGGTGCGAGCCACGCGGCGGATCTCACGCCACGGTGTGGAGGCGATCGTGATCAGCGCCTCCGGGCGGTGCCCGGCTTTCAGCGACTCGCGCAGCGCATCACGCAGCACCGCGTGCGCCGGATTCAAGCCGTTGTCCGACGGCGGCTCTGGTGCGTCCGGCTCAGGCGGGCGCATCACGCTGAGCAAGGTCACACGGCCATAGCGTGGAGGCGCGAGCGCGCCGGCCATTGCGACCAACATCGGAGCGCTCTTTGGGTTCGCGAGGGGCACCAGCACCAGCGGACTCCGGCCGCGCAGCTTCGCGAGCGCCGGGTCGTGAGCCTCGGCCAGCGCGTCAAACGTTTCCGCGCGGCCAGAAAAGAGCGCCATGTAGAGCAACACGCCCAGCGCGAGCCAAAGCACCGCCACGGCGCCTGCGGCGGGCACTGCGATGCCCTGAAACAAAGCCATCCCGGCGCAGGCAAGGCCACCCACGACAGGCAAGACCGGGAACCACGGGCTGCGAAACGGCTTCTCCGCGTTGAGTAGCTCTGCGGTCGCGAACGGGGACGACGGAGGCAGCATGCTCATGCGCTGCTCAGTGCGCTTGCGGGCCAGGATGCTCATCCAGTGGGCGAGCGCGAACACGATCAGAAAGATCAAGCTCGCGGCGGCACCGGCGGAAGCCAGGTCAGGCACGATCAGCACGATGGCAATCAGCGTTAGAGCGCTGGTGTAGATGGCCATCACCGGCGTGCGGCGGCTCTCGTGGAGCTGACCAATCACCTTGGGCAAGGTGCGATCGTTGGCCATCGACAGCGCGACGCGCGACGCAGCCAACAGGTTGGCTCCAAGCGCCGAGAGCGTCGAGAGCACCGCGGCGATGATCACCAACCAGTAGCCCGTGACCCCCATGAAATTCCGTGCGGCATTAGCCATCACGGTCTCTGGGTTCGCTTTGCTCATCGCGACGATGTCCGAGCCTGGGTCGGCACCCACAGTTGCAGCCAAGAAGAGCAGCGCGATGTAGATCGCCAGGCCC
>JBFXBK010000169.1:0-18026 GCA_050183255.1 Polyangiaceae bacterium
CCGAAGCCTAGGCTGACGCCCGCAAAGGGCAGCAACTCGGGCTTCGGCGTGACCAGTTCCCCCGCGTGCGGCAGGTACGCGGCGCCAAACTCCACCGCGCCCACGAGCTCCACGCCGCGCTCCAGCGGGTACAAGAGCCGCAGCTGCAGGACGCCTTCAGCGCCAGCCGTTTCCGCGCGAGTTGAGCCGGTGTCGTCGAAGCGAAAGCCCGGTTCGTCGCTGGCGACCTGTAGTTCGGCCATTCCGATACCGACCACCGGCTCCAGCGTCAGCCCCCTGGGCTCGCCCCCCGGTTGCCACTGCAAGACGTTCCACTTCGCTCGCAGGTGCATCAGGTCGCTGCCGGAGTCATGTAGGATCCCACTGCCCGTGCCGCAGGCTTCCAGGGAAAGAAAGCTGACCGGCGTCGTTTCCGCGCAGATATCCGGGTGGCCTGACTCAGCCGTCGCGCTCGAGGAGCCTACCCGAAGGTTCAGGTAGTTGCGGGGGAGCATCTCCGAAGCGGTTCGACCGGCGCCGCGGTCCACTTGAGCCGCCGCTTGGCTCGCAAACGCCACCAGCGCGCCGCCGATCAGTGCCGAAAAAGCTGCTGCGTGCTGCGTCCTTACGCCGCGCTGGTGAGCCATGGTCGGCCCTTTTAGCGCGGTGAGCGTGGTGCACCTAACCCCCAAGCCAAACCCGCTCCCGTTTGGCGCTTCTCGTGCTACACCGTGCGGCGGAATGAAGCCCGCACAGCTCGCACAGCTCGTGTTCATCCTGATCGCGGCGCTCGGAGTGTACTCGTTTGGTGCCACCGCGCGAGACGGCGAGCAGCGCAAGTTGTGCACGCCCATGTGCGCCCTCGGTCCCGACTACGCGGCGCGCGATCGCACCGCGCCGGACTTCGAGCTACCACTCGTCGGCGGCGGCAAGGGGCGCCTGTCGGACTACCGCGGCAAGGTCGTGATCCTCAACTTCTGGAGTAAGACCTGCCGGCCTTGCCTCGAGGAACTACCCAGCTTGGCGGAGCTCTCCAACATTCTGCGTAGCCGCGGCAAGAACGTGGTGTTGCTCACGCTCTCCACCGACGAGAGCGTGGACGACGCCAAGGCGACGCTGGAGTCCGTGCTGCCTGACGGCGTGCCGTTTCCGGTGTTCGTGGACTCCGGCGCTGACATGGTGCTCGATAAGTACGGCACCAAGCTCTACCCGGAGACGTGGTTCATCGATCCCAGAGGCGTGATTCGTGCCCGCGTCGACGGTGCGCGTGACTGGAGCCAGCCAATCGCCATCGACTTCGCCGAGAGCTTGGTGCGTCCCCAGGCGTGCACCCTCGAGTTCGAGGGCGGGAAGCCACGAGGTGCCCAAGCGGCAATTTGCAACGACCTCGGCTTGCTGATTCAGTAGCGCTGTCAAACGCAGCAGCGCCGATGGCACCGAAACCCGAAGGTCCGTCCCTGGCGGAGGCCAAGGCGACTCAGGCGCTCACGCTGAAGCGCCAGGGCCGTTTGAGAGAGGCGGCGGACCTGCTTCGGCGTGTGGTCGAGCTCTCCCCGGGTTGGGGATCCGCCTGGAACGATCTCGGAACTGTGTATGGTGCGCTGAAGGACACGGAGCGCGCGTTGGAAGCGTTTGAGCGCGCGTCGAAGCTGGATCCGGGCCTCCTGGCGCTGGTGACGGCGAACAGCGTTGGCGTCCGCCAGGAGGCGGGCCTGATGGGTGCGCGCCATGACGAGCTCGTGGCGCTCGACGAGAGCGGACAGCTATCGGTCGAAGAGCTCTTCGAGCTAGGTTGGGTGTTGCGCTGGCGGGGCCACGAGGTGCTCGCCAAGCAGGTCTACGCCCGCTTCGTCGAGCAAGCGCGACCCGAGCACCGCCAGCTGGTCGCCCAGCTCTTGCCGTGGCTATACAAGGCCTAATCCGTGAGGAAATCGAACAGCAACTCCAGAGTGCGCTCTGGCGCGTCCACGTGGGAGAAGTGGCTGGCGTCCTTGAGCACTTCGTAGCGCGCGTCGGGCACCAGATGGTGTAGCACCAGCCCGTTCACTGGCTTCACCATGGGATCGCGGTCTGCGTAGATCAGCATCAAGGGGACGGGGAAGGGTCGCTTGCGTCGACGCCGCTCTGACAACTCCTGCAGCAGCTCCTTGAATCCGCGTGGATCTACTGTTCGGCTCAGGTACTGAATGAACGCCTTCACGCCACCTTCGGTGGCCAGCGGGGCGCCGTACTCCCGCGCTTCTTCGAGGGATTTCAGGCTCTCGTCGTAGTAGTGCACGTTCCTGTGAGTCCAGCGCTGGGGGTCTCGTCGAATCACTGCGGCGAGGACCCGCTGGCTTCCCGGTAGGCTGAGCGCGGTGCGCAGCGCGTACAACCTGGCCTCTGGCCGGAACGGCGAGTGAACGTTGACCAGGCGCGAGAACAGCTTGGGATCCGCGAGCACGGCGCGCATACAGAGATAGCCGCCGAGTGAGTTCCCAACCGCTGCGCAGCCTTCAATCCTCAGCGCGTGAACCAGTTCCCGAATCCAGTCGCTCAGGGAATCCGCCGCGTACAGATCTGGGTCCTTGGGATTCAGCACCATGTCGGTGCGTCCGGCGCCTGGCAGGTCGGGGGCGTACACGGTGAAGCGCTCCGCCAGCGGCGTCAGCACGTAGCGCCAGGAGTAGGAGCTGGTCATCAAGCCGTGGATCAGCAGGAGCGGCGGTCCGCTCCCGAGCTTCTTCAGGTAGACGTGATGATTTCCGAAGCGCTTCGATTCCAGCTCGAGGCGTTGAGACGGTAACTCGAAGTAGTCGTGGGGGCGGCGAGGCCGCTCCGGGAGCTCAGCGTAGCGACCTTGTTTGAACGGCTGGACCATGGGCGCCAGGCAGCGTCCGGCATCTGCCTGGAAAAGACTAGGCCCTTCGGGGGTGCGCGCGCGCCCCTGCGTGATAGCTTGGCGCCGATCGTGAAACCGCTCAGTTCATCACCCGAGAATAGCGGCGCCCGCCTACGCCGCCTGGAAAAGCGCCTGCTCGGCCAGCTGGCGCAGACCAGCGAGGCGTTCAAGTTGTTGGAGCCCGGCGATCGGGTGATGGTCGCGGTGAGCGGCGGTAAGGACTCGATGAGTCTGCTCAGCTTGCTGGCGCGCATCCGGGAGCGCGCCCCGTTCCCGCTGGAGCTGATCGCGGTGAACCTCGACCAGGGGCACCCCGGCTTCCCGAGCGAGGTGCTGCCGAGCTACTTCGATGCGCAAGGTTTCGACTACAAGATTATCCGCGAGGATACGTATTCCATCGTCAAGTCGAAGATCCCCGAGGGCCGCACGTATTGCTCCCTTTGCTCCCGTTTGCGCCGCGGCATTCTCTACAACGTCGCCCAGGAGCTCGGCTGTACGAAGATCGCCTTGGGCCACCATCGCGAAGACACCATCGAGACGCTGATCCTGAACCTGCTCTACAGCGGGCAGATCAAGGCCATGCCCCCGAGGCTGCAGTCGGACGACGGTCGCAACGTCGTGATCCGGCCGCTGCTCGAGTGCGCGGAGGCGGACATCGCCGAGTACGCCGCGTTGATGCACTTCCCCATCGTGCCGTGCGACTTGTGCGGCTCTCAAGACAACCTCAAGCGCCAGCGGGTGAAGCGCTTGATCAATGAACTCGCGGCGGAGAATCCGAACGTTCGGGGCAACCTGTTGGCTGCCCTCGGCAACGTGCGAGTGACTCACCTCTTGGATCGCGCCTTGAGCAGCGGCAGAGCGCCTGAAGGACGGGATACGTGGCTCGATGCTGCCGAAGAAGCGCAGTTGTCTGAGCCGCAGTTGTCCGAGCCGCAGGCGTCTGAGCCGCAGTTGTCCGAGCCAGGGTTGGGGGAGAGGAGCGCCGCAGCCGCGTCTGCTGGCACTCTCGAACAGCCCTTGATCCCGCTCAGCGCTCTAAGGCGCTGAGCGCAACGTTTCGCCTCAGGCGCAGCGCCGTTCGCTGTCGTGACCGCTCTGTGCGGTCGTCCACTGGCACAGGATGGTGGTCGTCGAGCCTTCGCGGTCGACGAACACGTCCTCCATCAGGGTCCACGCTTGGCTGCAGTTGCGCCTCAGCACGGCCTGCACCGCGGCGGCCCACGCCTCAGCGCCGTACTCGCTCTGGTTCAACCCCCGAGCCGTCAGGTGCAGCCGGCCAGCGACACGCCGCAGCGGCTCGAAGCGCACCTCGTAGTCGTGAGTTAGATCGCTAATCAGATCGAGGATGCGGATCAAGACTCGCTTGGGATCCGGTTCCGAGCTCGGGTCCACCAAGAAGTCAGCCGCGTAAGCGCCCATCTCTCGAGCGCCGCTGATGCCTTCGATGGCACCGAACGCGGCGACCAACTCGGTGCACAGCTTGGCATCCACCCACTCCGGGACTTCTGCCTCGAGCAGTGCAGCTTGCGCGCGGGCTGATAGCCGCCTCTGGAAGGCTTCCAGGCGCCGTGCCGTGTGATCCATCAGCTCGGTCTGGTCATCCCAGTCGTTTGCAGTCTGGCGGCACTGTGGCGCCAATCCCCTGTCTTGTAGGAAGGCCCGAAAGGCCCACAAGACTCTCCCCCTTAACATTGCCATAGTGATTTCCCATAGAGCACAGGCTGTGCCATCAGCTCGCCGACGAGTTTCCGCGCGTTTACGGATTTCGCCCTTTCAGCCCTGAAATATCCCTCTCAAGTTCGGGCTGTCGCGCCGTCGTCTACACCCTGAGGCTGCTGTTGACTGTAGCCTGCAGTCTCGCCACAGTTCAGCTGAACTGACCATTTCGGCCACGGTTGCCTGGAGAATAACCATACGGATAAGCAAGTCAGGAGGTGCGAAGGGCACTGCGCGGGCGCGTGTTTCCGTAGGTTGCCTCCACGCCGCATCGGCGCCACGCATGCGAAGGTTCAGCGGACCACAAACGCAGCAAAGGCCCCGCGTTCGCACGCGGGGCCTGGGTTGACGTAGCGTTCGCCGGGCCTAGGCCGCGAAAATGCGCTGACTGGCCGGCGCGGACACCTCAGCGCGCTTCCAGTCACACAGGATACTCAAGGTGGAGCCGCCCCGGTCCTCGAAGACGTCTTCGGTCAGCGTCCACGCGCGCTGGCAGTTGCGCTGCAGTACGCGCTGCACGGCAGCACCCCAAGCTTCTGCGGCCAGTTCGCTTTGCCGTGCGGCAACAGAACGGATGTAGATGCGGCCCGCGACGCGACGCAGGGGCTCGAAGTGCAGCTGGAAGCCTGAGGTCAGCTCCGAAACCAAAGCGGCGCAGCGCTCCAGCGCTCGCTCCATGTCGGGTTCCTGACGGGTGTCCACGAGCAGATCAGCGATGTAGGCGCCCAATTCGCGCACTACCCGCATACCACCCAGGTCGAACAACGCGGCGATCGCCTCGTTGAAACAGTCGACGTCGACCCACCCAGGCAGCTGATCGCTAGCCAACAGAGTGCGGTTTCGATCCGACAGCCTAGTGAGCACTGCGTCCAGAAGCCCACGCTCCAACAAGAACGCGCGATACGCCCACAGTACCCTCCCCCTCAACTTCGCCATGCCTGCCCTAGAGCACGGGCTGTGCCAGCGATCCCTCAACTGATTTACGCGTACTTACGCGCGATCCGGGTTTGCATGGATGAAACAGCGCTGCTTGCGTGAAAGATGCTGCAAGTCTCCGTGCGCACTCCGTCAGATGCGGTATGGGGGAGGTATGCCCGGCAAAAATACGGCAGTTGTCGCGGCTTTAGTCGTGGGTTGGCTGTGCGTCGCCTGTCAGCACGAGTCTGCGCCTTGGCCTGATGGTTCGCCACAAACGGAGGACGAGCAGCTTGCTCAGGACCTCTGGAAGAACCGCTGTGCAGAGTGTCATGGCCAGTTCGGTCATGGCGATGGGCCGACGGCTCACACGCTAACGGTCAAGCCGCGCAACTTCACCGATCCCGAGTGGCAGAAGGGCGAGAAGGACGATGAGCTGGAAGCCGTCATCCTGCTCGGGGGTGCTGCGATGGGCTACTCCTCGGAGATGCCTCCCAACCCCGACTTGAACAAGCACCCAAACGTGGCGCCCTTGTTGGTGAAGAAGATCCGCTCGTTGGACCGGTCACGGCCACGCTGAACGTAGCTACCGCAACGACGATGGGTGCCCTGGGACTAGCGGGCTCTCACCTGCAGTTCGAGTTCTCCGCCACTGCGCTCGAAATGGGCGGTGAAGGCCCTCGCTTGGGGCTCTCGCGCGAGGTGCGCGGCGAGGGGTGTGACGACCAGCTCCTCGATGACGCGCTTCAGAGGGCGGGCTCCGTACTTGGGATCGTAGCCAAGGCTTGTCAATAAGCCCTTGGCGTCGCTACTCAGCGCTAGCCGCACAGCGCGGTTCTTGATCCCCGTGCGCCTTTCCACATGTGAAAGCTCGAGGTCGACGATGCGTGAGAGATCCGTCTCGTCCAAATGGCGAAAGCTCACCACTTGGTCGATGCGGTTGAAGAACTCAGGCCTGAAGAAGTCCCGAGCGGCGCCCTGGAAATCACTCGCGGTCAACCCCGACTGACCAAAGCCACCGATCTTCTGCACGCCCGCGCCGAGGTTGGAGGTCATCAACACCATGCAACTCCGGAAGTCCACCAAGCGCCCCAGCGCGTCGCTCAGTCGTCCCTCACCCAGCACTGCGAGCAGCAGGTCAAACGTCTCCGAGTGCGCCTTCTCGATCTCATCCAGCAACACTAGGCTCAGTGGTTCGCGCCGAACCTGCTCCGCGAGGCTACGCACCCCGCGGCCTACCTGGATCAATCGGCTTGCAGAGCCGGGAAAGCTGAACTCCCCCATGTCGAAGCGCACCAGACGATCCGCACTGCCAAACATGAGTTCTGCCAAGCGCTTGGAGAGTTCCGTCTTTCCGACACCGGTTGGACCCACTAGCAGCAAGCTCCCGAGAGGGCGCTCCGGGTCATTCAGCTTAGCCTTCAGGCGCGCCACCACCTGCGCCGCCGCTTCGCATGCCTGAGGTTGGCCAATTACGGCCGTCTTGAGTTCCCGTGAGATCTCGTTGGTCGTCGCCGAGTAGGCGTCGCTGATCAGCCTCACGGGCAGCCCCGAGTAGTCGCTGAATAGCCGACTCATTTGCTCCGGTCCCACGGCGGTGGACCGGGTGGTGTCTTGGGCCAGCGGCTGCTTTGCGAGCCACGCGATGAACGCAAACGCCTTTCCCGGAAACTCTGAGTCCCTGCGGAAAGAATCCAGGTGCTCGATTAGCCTGCGCCTCGCCGCCGGTTCGCTTGTGAGGCCCGTTCGCCCGATGCCGACTTCGACCAACGACATCAGCTCGACGGTGTCGGGTGGTTCTACCCGTAGCACCTTGAGGCGATTGATCAGGGCTGGCGCTGTCAGTTTCGCAGTCGCGTACTCCTCGGGTGTGGCCTCGAAGATCAGCGGCAACTGGCCCTTGATGGCGACTGGAGCGAGCATCTGCGCGATGCTGCTTCCGTCGATGGAGCGTTGCACGATTTCGGCAAGCGACCCCAAGTAGAGCCAAGCGTGTTCGTCCGTGAGTTCCGAGATCAGCTTGTAGACACGCTCCTGCCACATCCCGAGGTACATCATTCCCGCGAGGAGCCGGTCCATGCTCGTCTCGAGCAGGCGCGGCGAATGTTGTTCGGCGCGCTTCCGCGTCAGCGCCGCGAATGCGAGACGCTTGATCAGGGTCGTCTTCCCGCTTCCAGGCGCGCCGACCACCACCAGCGACGGTAGCTTCTTGAGGCCGACGATGCGCGCCAGCTCTTGGTCGAGGGGATGGGCGCCGAGTGGCTGAGACAGGCGCCTCCGCGCCGCCTCCTCTACCCACTCCGTGCAAACCTTGCTGACGACGCTCTCTTCATCCTCCGCGCTCTGGGTTCCGCTCCGCCGCGCCCCACGAAGAATCGTCGCCGGCTCCCAGTTCAGCACGTACTCCTCGTGGGCCGCTCGAAACTCGTAAGCCCACGCGGCGTTCTCGCCAACCAGCGCCGTGGCCACGGCGCGCCGAATGACGTCAGGCGCAAGCCCCAGCTCCTCGACCAGAAACCACCAGCGATAGCGCGGAAGTACCACGCGGAAAGCACCGGTCGGGAGCTTGCTCCACGCGTAGCACAGCTCGATCGGGATGCTACGCTTGCCCACGACGGCCTGCTTGTCGACGAACGTTGCGGGGTGCACCTCCACGCGGATGCGATTGACGGCGAAGTCGTCTTCCCAGAGGTAGCGTTGCAGGTCATCTCCCGCGGTGAGTCGCCCGAGCATCTGCTGCTCGATCTGATCGAGTACCTCCTGGTTGGTATGTCCAAATGCCGCGGGTGGCGCTTGGTCGAACAAGAGCTCGCGCTTGCGCATGACGAAGCCGACGCGCCCGCCGTCCTCGTGTCTCACCATGTAGACCCGTAAGGATAGGTCGCTCATGACGCGTCTCCGTCGGTCGAAGGCTGAGCGCTGGTTCCGACGCCGAGCCAGAGGCAGCGCCGAATCGCGTCTTCCAGGCTGCGCGTCGAGATTTCCTCCACGTAGCCTAGTCGGTAGTCCTCCACGAGTAGCGGAGCGCGCTCCGGTTCGTCGGAGCTGACTGGCGGATCGTAGGTGAGCCGCCGCACCATCGGCAGTAGCTTGAGGGGGTTGTCCGGTATTGGAACCAAGCCCTCATCCAGGGCGCGCTCGAAGCGCAAGATCTGCTCCAGGTGGGCTTCAATCACCGCGCCGCATGGGACATCGACCTCTGACGGTGTGACGACCACGCGTACCAACTCCGAGCCGAAGGCGCTGGTCGTCCACGCATGGGTGCCCGTTTCCCCGAAGAACCGATCGAAGACCAGCGGACCCACGACTTTGAGTACGAGGTGCTCGATCTTGCTCCCCGACTTCTCCATCAGCTCAGCGAGGACCTGGGGTTTATCGCCGTAGCGCACTCGCCCATCGCTCAGGCGCGCGCTGAACTCCGCGAGCTCGCCGAAGCCTGAGGCAAACGCGCGCGTGAGAGCCAACAAGAGACCCCCGCTGCGATCTTGATGCTCCAGCCGTCGTCGTTCCCTCCCAATCTGAGAGAGCTCGATCAGCGCGCGGTGGCGTGACGAGTCTTCGAGCCGCGCCAAGGCCTCGCCCAAGAAGCGCACTCGGGCGTGAAGCTCGAAGAGTTCGTGCTGAGCGCCCCGAGCGCTGAAGCTGCTGCGGATGTCGCGGTGGACCCTGGGCACTCGGATACGCTGTTCCCTCCCGTGCGGGGTGCGCTGCGCTTCCTCCCTGCCTGCGCCGTGCTTGGCGTCCGATCGCCGACCGACCATTCGCTCCAGGCGGTCATGGAGCTCCACCAGCTCGCTGCGTAGAGAATCCATATGGAAAAGCACGTCGCTGGCTTCGCCGCCGAACGCCGATCCGGATGCCTGGCTCGTGAGCTCCGCGATCTTCTTGGCTAGCTGGTTTAGTGCGCCACCCGCTAGGAGCTCGTCCAAGAGCGTGAGAGACTTCGGAAGCTCGTCGGCGAGGTCGCTGACGCTCGCGTTGAGTAGCCGCGCCATGGGCGGCTCTTTGCCTTCGTTCTCTGCTTCCTCGAGCTTCTCGCTCAGCAACTGGTAGCAGCCATCCGCGAAGTACACGCGAAACACCCGGAGCTTCGCGCGTCCCCCGGACGCGAGCGCGTCGGTTAGCAAGCTCGTGATCTCGCGCTCCAGGAAGCGCTTCACCCCACGCGCTCCATCTCGGGCTTCAAACGCGGCGTCTACGACCTGACGCAGCGCCCCCTTGTGCACGAAGACGAAACAGTCGTTGTCGGTCAGACCGCGGCGAGCGAGCAGCTTGGACACTTCGGCTTCCACGATGCTCTCCGCGACCTCCCGCGTGAGCGGCGCGAAGGGCACCACCCGGTCGATGCGGTTGAAGAGCTCTGGCGGAAAGAACTCGCGAACGGCTTTGGATATATCCCCGAGGATGCGCTGGCTGGCGTCGCCGAAGCCAACCGGAGCACGAGAACTGGCTCCCAAGTTGGAGGTCATCAGGATCACGGAACGACTGAAGTCCGCCACGGCGCCCGACGCGTCCGTGAGACGACCTGCGTCGAACACCTGGAGCAACAGGTACAGCGCGGAGCTATGCGCTTTTTCGATCTCATCCAGCAACACCACGCTGAATGGTTGAGCTTGAAGGGGCGCCGTCAGCATGCCACGCGGGGAATAGCGGTCACCGATCAGCCTCGTGGCGGCATCGGGGCCGGAGAATTCACCCATGTCGAGACGCACGAGGCGTGAGTCGTCGCGGTAGAGGTACTGTGTGATGGCTTTTGCCAGCTCCGTCTTGCCGGTGCCGGTTGGGCCCGTCAACAGGTACACACCGTAGGGGCGGTTGCTGTCGGTCAGGCCGGCACGGATGCGTAGGATCAGGTCACTTGCCGCGCGGATCCCCTCCGCTTGGCCCATCACGCGTTGACTCAAGCGCTCGGCGACCTGCACCGCGTCAAGCGCTGAAGTCGCCTCGAACAGCGCGACCGGAAGCCCGGTGAGAGCTGAAAGGTGCTCGAGCACTTGTTCGTTGCCAACGCGTTCGGTTTGCTTCTGTTCGGGATCGCTCGCGCTGCGGATTACGCTATCCAGCGGATCCATCACCCGCCCAGGTAGCTCCGAGCCGCGCAACAGCGCAGAGCCGAGCTCCACCAGGCTGCGTAACGCGAAGGGATCCACGCGTACCTTTTCGCTATGACCGAGCGCGCGGCTCTCCTCAAAGGCAAGCATCAGCGTCTTACCCGGGTCGCAAGCCGGGAGGTTCAGTCGCGTGAACGCGTCCGCGAAGCTCGGGGCGTCGTACTCGAGGCGCTCCAGCTGACTTGGCGTGCACTCGGCGACGATCGTGAGCTGCTTGCGCGCGAGCGGCCCCACGAAGAAGTCCGCCAGGCTGCGGTTCGAGCCGCGGTGGCGTCCAATTCGCCCGAAGGCGTGGATGTCTTCCACGTAGAGCACTACCTTGTTCTCGGCGCAGTCCTGCAGGACCTGTACGGCGCGTTCCTCCCATTCCCCGATGTGACTCATCCCGGCGATCAGCCGTTGCCCCGACATTTTCCACACGTGGAAAACACGATCGAGGTTGCGATGAGTGGGGTAGTCATCCGCTTCGAGTTGGTCATGCACCAGCTGGAGGATGGCGCGCGTCTTTCCTACCCCTGAGTCGCCAACCAGAATCACGCTGTGCTTCTTCGGCCCACACACCAGGTGGGCGAGATCGTCCTGCAAGGGCCGATGCGAAGTCAGGTTCGCCGTCAGGCCAGAGTGTTGCGCGGTCAGGTCTTCTGCGATGCGGTGCAGGACGCGCATCCCCCGCTTCGCCTTGGGCTTGCCGGAGCGCTCTTCGTCGAACTCTAGGTCTGCCCACACGTTCTGCGTCCGCTTGAGCTTCGCGAAGGGACTCTTCGGCTCCGCGTTGAACGCAACGTTGGACATGCGGTCCTTGCCGTTCGTCTGCAGTTTCCCGATTTCGTGCTGCGCGAGGTCGACCCAGGCCTTTGCGAAGTAGCGTGTGGCCAGCGCTTCGAGGGGCTCGTCCTCGCGGATGGGAAACCACTTGTGCGGCACCTTGGGGTGATAAGCGATCACCAGCTCGCGCTCCTCCCCCACCCAACGCGGTTCGAGGATCAGCGGAAAGACTCCGCTGCTAGTGACTTTGGAGTTGTTGATCTTGAGGCTCAGCTCCAGGTGGACCCGTTGCAGGATGGTGCCGCGCTTGCTGTCGAAGCGCTCGAGGTCCAGTGGCTCGGTGGCCTGAATCAAGGTCTTCAGGTTCTTGATCAGGTTGGCTTCGGCTTTGACCAGGTTCGCGCCGTTGCTCTCGACGAGGAGCCCGCCAAGGCCAACGCACGTCAGCAAGAAGCCGTGAGACTCGCGTTGCTGGTAGACCGGTATCGAGAAGTGCATCAGCCTGCCCCCGTGGTTGGAACGACGTCGTTGATGTCACTGCCCAGGCCGAGCTGGTGGACGAGAATGCTGAACGCTACGTCGTCCAGCCGTTCCCAGTAGCTCGAACCCGCGTAGCTGATATCCGGCAGCGGCGGCACCAGCTTCACGAACTGCTCCTTGAGCTCGTGTGAGCGCACGCGCACCTCCCGTGCCAATACCTCTGGGCGTGGCAGGTCTGGTGGGCGCATTCTCGAGTGCTGCCACGCCGTTTTCTCCGGGGAAACGCGCGCGCCCATGCGCAGCACCTGTAGGCTGCGGCTCCGATCTTGGACGCCCTGGGTGCTGAAGCTCTGAAAACCCGCCTCGAGCGCGAGGAGCGCTCCGGCGAAGCGTCCCTTCACGGCCAGCAAGAGCGTCGCGGACTTGCGGTTGCCGTCAGCCAAGAATGCATCCATCCAGCTGCTTGGTTCTGGATCCGACCAATAGCTGCCTTCAGGCCAGCCGGACTTGGGCGCCTTGAGACTGCTGGGCGGATGAACCTCGGCTTGCCAGCCACGAGCTCGGCACGCCTCAGGAAAGCCGCGCCACCAGCGGTCCAGCGCGCGGTTGCTGTCCAGCTCCCGCAGCATCAGCAGGATCTCGTCTCGACCTTCGAGACGTGCAAGCAACGCTGGTACCACGCCGCGCTTCAGATTCAGTTCCGCGCGGGAACCCTCCGCGCGGAGGCTGTTTGCTGCGTCGCGATCCGGAGTGTCGGAGACCACCAACGAGGCGAACGCGAGCTCCTCGAGCGCCTCGAGCTCTTCCAACGGGCCCTGCACGGCGCCCCAGATCTGCTCGAGGTCGCCCAGTTCTTTGCGTAGGCGCTCGTGCTGCGCCCCCATTAGTTTCTGACGGCGGCCTTCACGCCCGCGACCCATTTGGCTCAGCTCGGTGCGCAGGTACTCGATGCGCGATTTCAGATCGTCGACGGGGTCGAGATCCAGCCAGCCGCGACCGCGTTCGGCGGCCTCGCTGACTTGGCTGAACGCGGACAGCTCGCTCTTGGCCGCCTTGCGTCCCCCACGGCGCACCAGGTCGAAGTGCAGCGTCTGCGACTGGCTGCGCTTGAAGACGTTGGCTGCGGGTTCTTCGCTCGCGAGTCGCACATAGACTTCGCTGCCCTTCGCTTCGGCACCCATGAGACTAAGCAAGCCGGCCACCGGCGCCAACACCTGATCTTCGAGTTCACGGCGTAGCGCGCGCGCACCGTAGCTCGGAGAGTAGCCGCCGTCCGCGATCTGGCTGCGCGCACCGGCTGAGAGCGCTAGCTCCACGCCGCGTTCGACGAAACCACGGCGCCTCCCAGAGCTCTCCAGGAGCAGCTGCAACACGGTCTCGATCTCTTGCTGACTCAGGGAGCTGAAGGGCACCACTCGGTCGAGCCGGTTGATAAATTCCGGACGGAAATGCTCGCGGATTGCCCTGGTGTAGGTTGCCTGTGCATCGCTTTCGCCTCGCAAGAGCCCCAGCCCTTGCCGTGAGTGCGTCACGCCGAGGTTGCTGGTCATGATGATCAGGCTGTTGTGAAAGTACGTCGTGCGGCCATTCGCATCACTCAGGCGCGCCTCCCCCAAGACCCCGAGCAAGAGGTCGAAGACGGACGGACCGGCTTTCTCGATTTCGTCGAAGAGCAGCACACAAAACGGCTGGCGACGCACTTCCCGGGTTAGCAGCCCCTCCTGGCTTTCGGTTCCGTGAATCAGACGTTCCGCAGCCAGCCCGTCGCGATATTCGCTCATGTCGAAGCGCAACAAGCGATCTGGGGAACCGAACAAGAAGCTCGCCAAGCTGCGCGCAAGCTCCGTCTTGCCTACGCCCGTCGGGCCGACGAAGAGCAGGTTGGCGAGGGGCTTACCGCTTGGCTGCAGGTTCGCCTTCACCACGCTGATCGCCTCGGCCACGGCGCGCACCGCTGGCTTTTGTCCAATCAGCTTCGCCCCGAGCCGCTGCTCAACGAATTCCACCTCCAGGGGTAAATCCTCCCGTAGCAATGCTTCCGGGATACCGGTCTGACGTGAGAGCCAGCGCTGGACGTGGCTTCCCTCAAGCAGCTGGTCCTGGGAAGTCACCCGCGCATGGGCGTCGAGGAGCTGCTCGTAGAAGCGAACGGCTTTGCCGGGGAGGGCACGGTACGGTTGGTAGCGCTCGACGAGTTGCACCAACGTCTTGGCGACGTCCTCCCGAAGCCGGACGCGTTCCGTCGCCGCCGAGCGAATCCGTAAAGAAATGATCGAAGTGGTCTGTTCCACGCTGAGCGGTGCTACCCGGACGCGATGGAAGGCATTGAAAAAGGACACGCCGCGGGGCTCGAGTACATCGAGCGTCTCCGCGGTGATGCGGCCGACGACGCGCACCTTCGCGTTCTGCAGGGCGCGCAACATCGCACTCGGGATGTCGACGTGGCCGTCGCTGTGGTCGCCGAACAGATCTGCCAGGTCGTCGAAGTAGAGAATCGCGTCGAGTCGCTCTGCGCTCTCGAGCACGCGAGCCAAGCGGGCTTGCCACTGCCCGCGTGCGCTCATCCCCGCGATCAGCTGGGCCGCGCTGGTAGAGTAGATGCGCACCTCATGGCCCGCGCCAGCGCGAGCGGCGTACCAGTCGTCGAGCAGCGCACCGCGTCCAGACAGTTCGTCACCCACTAGCAGCACGCTGGTGCGCTGAGGGGCCTCGAGCAGCGCTGCCAGCTGCCGCTGTTCGCGCTCGCGAAATGCAATGGGCTGACGCAGTGCCGCGCCGTCCATGGCCGCGTGGCGCAGTGCCTGGCGCGAGTCCGTCCACAGCTCACCCACCGATGCCAGCACTTCGATGGCTTGCTTCTTCTGCTCACGCTCTGAGAGCAGCGCGCGCCGCCGGGCTACCGAGCCGCCAGGTGCGGCCGCATTGCGTTCGATCTCGACGTGGATCGCCTCCAAGCTGCAGCCGAGCGCAGGCGGAAACAGCCTGAGCGCATCCGTCGGATTCGGATCGAGCGCCGCAATCACACGTTCGATCTCCTTCTTCACTACCTCTTGCAGGTCTTCGCCGCGTGCGACGAACACCGTGTGGTGGGGCGTGATGATGTCGACCCAAGTTCCGCGAGGATCAGGAATCGAGACACCGTAGACGTCTATCTGCTGCGGGATGCGCGCCGCCCTCGGCAAGTCACTGCGCTCCAGCTGAATCGGGATGACCACCAGCTCGCATCCCTCGGGCATGGTGAAGCTGCTCAGCGTGGCCGCGTCTTGCTCCATCAGGTAACGGCCGAGAAAGAGTTCTTGCTCTTCCAGGACCCGCTCGCGGATGCCGATGCTCGCCAGCTGCGGTGCACTCACTGGGTGAGCGATCACGCGTCCGTTCTGCAGTTCACGCAGCACCAACAAGGTGCGCAAGCGAGTGATCTCGGTTTGGCTCGATGAATTCCCCACGCCTCCCTAATACGCGATTGAAGCAGCCGGCTGTATCTCGCAGTACGCTAGGCGAGATGTATCGTTGGCAGGCACTCACCGGCGCGTTGATCTGCGGGTGTGGCTGGCCGCTAGCCAGCTGCGCTCCAGAACCCAAACGGGTTGATTCGCCGGCTCCCATCGCGCTCGCCTCGGAGCCGCCTCTCCCACCGAGTTCGCCGCCTGCGGAGGATCCCCTCGTCGAGCTCCGCCCCGGCTACAAACAGCGTCTGACGCGGCGAGCTGCGCTGGCGGTTGCTGGTCGCTTGTACTTCGAGCACCCAGGTGAGGTCGTAGTCGAAGCCGAGCGACCCATCGCTGTAGCGTTTGAACTGGTCGTGCTCGAGGAGACACCGCGCTTCCTCCGGGTCGTGCTGGAAGACTCGGGCGCCGCCGTGCTGGCGTACGTCCCGCGGACCGACATCGCCCTGCGAGTTACTGCGGAGGTGCGCCTACTCGCCGATCCGCTGCCCAAGCCAGATCGGCGGCCGGGGGTTTTCTTGAGGCCCGGCGCGCGGGTCGAGGTAGCGGCGCGCACGCAGAAACATTTCCGTGTGCAATTCCGCGACGCGGATCTCGAGTGTGAGGGTTACCTGCCCAGGTCCGTGCTGGGTCACGTGTATGAGCCGCGGTCGCCGGTGATCGCAGCGAGCGAGCTCGAAACTGACAGCGAGCTGCTGACCGCGCCAGGTGGTCAGCCCCTCCCGTGTGCGCTGAGCCGCGGTGTTCACCTCGTGTCGGAAATCGAGCGCTCGGGGGACTACTCGCTAGTCGACTACACTTCCTCCCAACTGCGGCTCGTGGGTTGGGTGAGGTCCGCTCGGGTGCACAACGCCTCCACTGCAGGCTTCGTCAGGCTGGCGGATCTGGGAGGCTTCGGACGGGGTGTTTCCGGCGGAACCTACGTTACGTTGCGAAGCGGTGCGACGCTGTTCAGCGCCCAGGGCGGCCCAATTGGCCGCACCCTGGCTGAGACCCAGCTTCCGCTCGTTTTGCGCGCTGGAGAGCGAAGCGAACTCAATTTGAATCTGCTGCCGTGGGGTCTGACCCGGGTTTGGGTGGGAAATAGCGACGTCCGCGCCGTGCAGTATCCGCACGATTCTCGAGCGGAAGACCAACCGCACGCGCCATGAACGTCGCTATTCCTCGCGGAACGCCTTGGCTAGGCCTTCAGCTGGGCGTCGATGCGCGAATCCAGCTCGTCTGACAGACCGAGCGTATCAGCGACCTTCTCAAGGTACTCGCGCTCTTCGTCTACCACCTTGCCATCCACGCACGCGGCTTCAATCAGCAGCCCAAACGCTTCTTCGCGTACGTCTTCCGGGAGCGTCATGATAGCCGCGGCGGCTTCGGTCGAGTCGATGATGGGAAAGATGACCTCGCGTTCTTCCAACGGAATCGAGAACTTTTCCAGCATGCGGTTAATGAACACGTCTTCGTTGTCATCCAAGTCGTCGTCTGACACGACGATGCCGGCGATCAGTTGGCAGACTCGGCGGCGCTGCGATTCGTCCATGCGTCCTCCCTGACAAGGTGTTCTTCAACACCCCGCTCTGGGCAGAGCATAGCAAGGGTCTCTGGCGTGCGCCGGACTTCCGCCGCTTTGCCGCCGGCACGCCCGAACAGTGGGGAACAAGCTGGTTCTAAGACGTGTGATGGGCGCAACTGAGGCGGATTGGATTGGGCCTCACCCCCCGCTCCGCGTGGCCGGAGTTCGTCGCGACTTCTCCACCGCTGACTGTAAGCGCGCGGAAACTCCGTACTGTCTCGTACCTGTGTGGCGCCGGTTTCGGCGAGGGCGTCGAAGCGTCTGCGGCGTGACCTGCCTGAAGACCTGAGACCAGGAAGTCGAGCTTCCGTAGTTTGGCCGAGTCGACCCGGTTGGGGATTCGTCTGCGACGACGGGGCGCCGCTTCCGCCCGCGGCACGTCAGCTACCTGAGAGCGCCGCAAGAAGTGTTCCCACGTCGAGATACAAATCCGGCGCGCCTCCGCCCTTCGAGTCTGGTGTGGCAGTCCCCACGTAACTATCCTGACCGGTCAGTGCTTCCGCCTCGGACCGCGGTGGGTTGAGTGGTCCTGACGGTTTGCTCAAGCGGCCTGAAATTTGGCTACTTTTCGCCTTGTCGCGCGGTTCCTGGTTCCTATCTACGAGCTGTCCGCGCGTCGTGACCCCGTGTTTCTACGTCTCCAAGCTCAAGAAACTGGCCCTTGTCATCTTTGGACGCGACCTAACGAGAGCGTGCGCGAATCGCTCGAGCAACGCGCGCCAAGTGGTGGCATCGAGAATACGGTTGCGACATGCAACGCCGTCCAGAGAACACGCTCGCGAACAACTGCGACGCGCTCGAGTTGTTTCCGCGTGTCAAGCAGGCTTTTCCGATTGCCTGGTGAGCCACTGCCGACTAGCGTTCCTCGTGGTGCCTCGTTCCCCCTCTGATCGACGCCGCACCAAGGAGCCCCGTCACGGCAACCTTGGTCGGCTCCTGCTGGTCGCGAGTCGCGACTTTCAACGTCGCTCGATGCTGAAGCTCGCGACATACGGCTACGATGACTTGAAGCCTTCGCACAGCGCGCTGTTCTACAACTTGGGGGTGGAGGGTGCGCGGCTGGTGGACGTTGCTGCCAAGGCAGGCATCACGAAGCAGTCGATGGCAGCCATCGCAGACGAGCTCGAAGTGCTCGGGTACATCGAGCGACTGCCGGATCCCAGCGA
>JBFXBK010000170.1:0-18004 GCA_050183255.1 Polyangiaceae bacterium
GTTACGCGGTCAAGGCGCTGTGGGAGTTCTTCAACGCGTCGGAGTCCGTCGGCACCGGTGTCGCACTAAACTACTTCAACAACGGTTACAGCTGCAGTTCGGCGAACGGCCTAACGGCGCCCCCGGGTGGCGGCAGCGTCGCGTTCGACATCCTACCCAACCACCTCAGCGCGCTGCAGAGTTCGCTCAACGCGAAGGGGCCGACCGGCGGCACGCCGACCTCCGCGGCCTTGAAGAGCATTGCAACCTATACCGCCGCGCAGGCCCCAGCACGTCCCGGTCGCACGATGATTGGCGTCCTGATCACCGACGGTCTCCCCGAGGCCTGCACCTCCGGCGGCGACGCCAACCTGATGAGCATCGTCCAAAACCACTTCACCGCAACCGGCATCCCCACGTTCATGATCGGCATGACGGGCGCGGACTTCGCGCGCATGGACACCTGGGGTCAGGTCTCTGGCAGCCCACAGCACTCCAATTACTGCGGCGCATCGAGTCCTTGCTACAGCTACAACGTGGGCAATGGCAGCGGCACGGTGTTCATCGACGTGCTCAAGGAGATCCAGAAGGCGGCCGTGGGGTGCACCTTCAACCTGCCCGTCCCGGACTCGGGGATCTTGGACATCAACAAGATCGACGTCGTCTACACGCCCGGTGGTGGAGGCGCACCACAGACACTCACCCGCGTCACGGATCAAAGCCAGTGCAGTACAGCACCTGGTCAAGGTTGGCACTACGACGACAACATCAACCCCACGCAGATCATCCTCTGCCCCGATGTCTGCACGGCGGTCTCCGCGGACAGCGGCGCGAAGATCGACGTCGAGCTCGGCTGCCTCGGCAGCTGACCCAGCCTTCATAGTTCGGCTCTCGAACGGGAGCGACCTCACGGTCGCTCCCGTTTCTTGCGTTTGTCCAACGCAGTCCGCGCGGTCCTCGGCCAGCCCGGAACGTTGGGATGCAGCATCTCGAGGTGGCGCAGTCGGAAAAGGTCGAGAAGTACTTCCAGGCCCAGGGTACGATAAGAAGTGACGGGAAAACCGCCAGGCTCAGAAATCGTGAGGCGGACCCTGCTGCTGCCGGGCGGCACGTCCCAATTGGTTCTCGACGGAAACAGTGTCTGGCTGGTTGGGTATGGACTCTATCGCTACGAGCTGGATGCCGACGAAGCGGTGGAGATTGAAGTTTCAGCCGGGCGGTAGCTGTTGACCAAGAGAAGCTCCAGATACTAAGGCACCTGAAGTACGTTGGCCCAAGATCCTACCGCTAGCCGCTCCGCCGTCGCGTGCGTTACCTGCGCACTGCTGGTCGGGTGCGCGCAGGAAAGCGCCAGGCAGGCGCCACCAAAGGCCCTCCCAACCGCCGTTCTAGCCGCACCTCCAGCCGCACAGCACCTCCCCGCGCAGGACAAGAACGGGGACACACTCGAATTCCACACGGCAAATTGCCTGGCACCACGGTCGCGAACCGACTGGCTCAGGCTCGCAGTCGCTGGTAAGACGCTGGTCTCGAGCACAGGTGAAGCCTCATGGAAGTCGTCTGACGCCGGCAAGACGTGGGAGCCGATCCACTTCCTTCAGCATCCGGTAACCATCGATGGTGAAGTCTGGGCCTTTGAACGCCGCTTGAACCCCCACGGCCCGTCGACTGCGGGCCTACTCTTCCAACCTCTCGACGACTCGACCTGGTCGACGTTCAACGTGCTGAAGGTAAAGGGGCGATACCCACGGGGCTGACGGAGTTCGCTGGCTCGGCAGTCCTCGCACTCGACCACAAGCTCTTTCGCGTTCCCGACGCTCCTGAGGACGAATGGACGTTGCTCGCCGAGTTCCCGAAAGATCAGTGGCTCAACCACCTGACTTCCTTCGCCAGTGAGATCGTCGCGCAGGCCGACGACACGATTTGGATCTGGAACGGGTCCTGGCGCTCCCTGCCCTACTTTGAAGCCAGAGGCCTCACGTTCGACTGCACACCGCACGGCTGCGCGGGCGCCGACCAGCAGGGCCGATCGTCTTCGACCTGAAGGCAGACACGTTCACACGTCTCTTCGACTTCAGCGCCTTGGTGAGAGCCACACGCGACCGCTGTAGTCCCTCCGCTGACCTGGCTCGGGTCCAGTTCGTTGCGCGAACGGTCCTCCGCGTCGCCAACGGTCTGTTGATCGGAGGCTATCAGACGCCGCTGCTCGGTCGCTCCGACGTCACCTACTACCTCACCCCCGATCGAGCCCTGATGCTCCCCGGCGGCGCTGCCCAGCTGGTTCTCGACGGAAACACCGTGTGGCTGCTCGGGCACGGGCTCTATCGCTACGAGCTCGGCGCTGACGAGGCGGTCGAGATCGAAACACCCACTGGCACGTAGCGGCAGGGACACACCTCGAGTTCGCCGGCCCATCCAATGGCTGCCCTCTCCTGCATAGTCAACGCGCCCGGGGTCCTGCGGATCGCGCTTATCTGCGGCCTGCTCTGGGCCTGTGCTGAGCCGCGCGCCGCACGCACACCCGAGCAAAAGCCAGCAAAGGCGAGTCCGAAGGCTGCGGTGCGCCATCCAGCGCCGGTCAATCCGTTGGACAGGGTCACGTGTCCGCAGCCGACTCAGCGCTACGAAGTCGACGGCTGGAAACACTTCGCCATCGCTGGCGACCGCACCTTCTACATTGGCAAAGCCGGCGGACCTATTGCTTCTCGAGCGACGGAGGACGGACTTGGCACAAGCACGCAACGCACATCCCCAATCTGACGTCGCTGGCCGGCCAAGTCTGGGGCTTCGAGCACGAGGTGCCGCTGCACTCTGGGACCGCTCACGGCGCGATCTACTATCCCATCCGCAAGGAAACATGGAAGCGAGTCGACGTCTTCGCTAGGGACGGTGTGCTCCCGACGGGCCTCTTCGAATGCGGAGAAGCCGTGTGACGGTAGGGCGCGGGTACACCTAAGCGATCGCGACGAAGACGTGGAGCCAGGCTGGTTTGGCAACGTCAGCTGCGAAGCGGAGGTCTGCTTCGCGTCAGCGCTAGACCAGTACTACCGCATCGACGCCACAAACATGCTCGCGACCTCGTTTCTGACGTTCGCTGCGCTGGACGAAGCACTGTCGAAGTGCCGAGGCACGGCCGTCCACTTCGCCCACGGCCAAGAACTCGCGTGGAACTCCCTGTTGTATGTCCCTGGGATCCTTACGGAACAAGACACGCAGTACAGTGTCACGCTCCGCATCGCGCCAGACAGCGTCCGCATCTTGGACGGTGGTAGCGAAACCGCGGTGCTCGGCCAGGGCTCGCTTTGGCTAGTCGGCCCTGGGTTGCGACGGGTACACCCGAACTCGCACGTTTCAGAACTCGTCTTGGATCTCCCGGCCAAAGCGCGCTTCTAGCGAAACGTCGTCTTCGGCCTACTCAGGATTGGACCGGTGGAGCTCGACCCCGTGTAGTTCCTCGAGGATTCGACGAACTACGTTGACAAGATCTTGGTGAACCGCAGCCGAGGAGAAGCGCAGCGTGCGATAGCCAAGGCGCGCGAGGTCGCGGTCCCGGCGTGCGTCAGCGGTGGCGCAGTGGCAGGGGCCATCGAGCTCGACAACGAGGCGCACATCTCGCGCGAGGAAGTCCGCGATGTATTGCCCACCGACGACAACCTGGCGACGGAAGGTGAAGCCAAGACGCTTGCCCTTCAGAGCGAGCCAGAGCCGCGCCTCACTGGGCGTGGGGGCGCGGCGCATCTCGTAAGCGCGAGACTCAAGCCAAGCGCGACGCCGCGCCCGCTCGCGGAGAGCGTGAGGGCTGCGATCACGGTGGGGATTGGGATGGGGATGGGACATGGGGCGCTCTTTCAATGCCTTTCCGCTCGGGGCCGCCGAGCGCGACCCCCCGCGCAGAACGCATGCCGCGCTGCAACTCCCGGCCGCCCCTACACATCCGCGCGGCAACTGCGCGGCAGGCGTTGTGCGCGCCCGAGGGCGCGGCGGCCCCGAGCGGAAAGGCGCAGCGAACGCCCAGAAGCCGCCGCGCCAATGCATTCCGCGCGCCCCCCAACCAAACCCACAAGAAGCGGCCGCGCGAAGCGCGCCGCGATCACCCACACCCCAACAACCACCCGCCCGTACAAAGCAAGAACAGAAGCGGCCGCGCCAAAGCGCGCCGCGATCAACCAACCTCAACCAACGCCCACCCGTACGAACCACAAACTGAAGCGGCCGCGCGAAAGCGCGCCGCGACCTCCAAACCCCACACCGAACCCACCTGTACAAAGCACCAACAGAAGCGGCCGCGCCAAAGCGCGCCGCGAGCAAGACCTCCGAAGCGCGCCCAAACCCGACCAGAAGCGGCCGCGCGAGAGCGCGCCGCGTTCACCTCACCCCAACAACCACCCACCTGTACAAAGCACAAACTGAAGCGGCCGCGCCAAAGTGCGCCGCGAGCAAGACCTCCGACCAAAACCCAACCCCCACCAGAAGCGGTCGCGCGAGAGCGCGCCGCGATCAAGCCACCCCTCAAAGCCCGCTACCCTTTACCGCGCGGAAGAGCGTATTCCCCCTCCAGCCGCGCGCGCGAGCCGTAGGCGAGTCGCGTCCGGCTAAGGAGGGGGCGCGCCCGCCGACGCGCGCAGCGCGGCGCCGGCGCGGGGGGAGGCACCAAAACTCGCCCCCCCATCCTTGGAAATCAGCACCGGGTAGGTCATCCCCGGCTTCGGCGCGCCGCCGTACAGCATCAGGTCTTCACCCAGCGCGAGCAGCCGGCTCGGAACCTTGACGGAGGTGGGCACGCTGCTCGACTCGACGTCGAAGGCGACAACGAACGGCGTCCAGGTCTTGCCGGCGTCACGGGTGGATGCGACGCGCACGATGCCGTGACGGGCGGTGGCGAGCACCGTCGTGCCGTTGATGCGCGCTAGATCCACAGGGTAACGCGGCTTCTGACCTTGAGGCCCGAAGTCTGGCAACTCGAAGGCGCGGCACACCTGGCGATAGTCGCAGTACGCCACGCTGACGTCCGAAGACTTCTCTTTGCGAGTAGCGATCACGATCGCGTCGTCGTCACACGCCGCGCTGACGAGCTGCTCGTTGGAGTGGGCAAAGCGACTCGAGAATGGCTCGATGTCTGGCCCTTGAGAGGTGACGATCCAGAACTTGCTGCTGTCGTCGAAGCCGATGGTGTAGGAGCGGCCGCCCGGCGTTGGGCAACGCTCGGCGAAGCTCGAGAGCGCGCTGTCGTTGATCGCGGCGGGCTTCCAGTTGAGGCCACCGTCCTGGGTGCGATAGACGGCGAGGTTCGCCGCAGCGCCCATCGCCACGGTGAAGTCCTTCTCGGCGTTGACCTTTACCGCACGGTAACGCACTCGCCAGGCGGGCAGGCCCTGACCGACAGCCGGCTGCGGAAGCTCGCTCGGATGAGGCGCGCCCTTGGCCGTCGAGCTCGGCTTCACCAGGCGGCTGTAGCCACCACGCACGAAGGGCCAGCCTTCCTTGGCGAGCTTCGCGAGGGGCTTCACGGACACCTTGAGATCGTCGAGGGTGGCTCCGCGAGCACCGCTGGTCTTGAGCGCATCGGCCGCGTCGCCCCCGTACTCGACGAAGCTCCAAGCTTGGCTCTGGTGCACGCGCTCAACGGCTTCGCTCTTGGTGAGATCCTTGCCCAGCACAGCGCACGTCTCGAACGGCCGGTCCCCCGGATGCGCCGACAGCAGCCGACGCCGCAGGAGGCGCCTGAACTCCGGCGGGTTGTCGCGAATCAATGACGGCCCCGTTGGACCTGCCATGCAGAGGGCGTAGTCCGCGAGCTTGGTGGACGAGTCGTGGAGCGTCCACGCGGCCATCGCCCGCGGGTACGCCATCCAGATCCCGCCGCCGCAGAGCAAGAGCACGATCAGGTGGCGTAGGCGGATGGGAAAGCCTTCGTCCTCGAGATCGTCCTCGTCGAAGTACTCCTCCTCCACCAGGTCGTCCGGCGGCGCGACGACGCGATTGCGCAGGCGCGGCCCGTGATGGATGTACCCGGAATCGACCATAGTCCGTGCGTAGGCTCCCGGCGCCGGATCGGGCAAGTTTATGACGTGGTTTCGTGGGGTTGCGCCCACCTCGCCACACCTAATGTCAGCCCACGCGGCCGAGCGCGCGTTCCAGGTCCCGCCGCAAATCGGCCGCAGCCTCGATGCCCACCGAGAGCCTGAGCAAGCCGTCCCCGATGTCGGCGCGCCGCCGAGTCTCGACTGGCATCGTCGACGCGGTGGTGGACGCCGGGTGCGTGATCAGGCTTCGCACGTCTCCAAGGCTCACGGCGTGTTCGATCAGCTCGACGCCCTCTAGCACGCGCTTGCCTGCGTCCAGGCCGCCTCGAAGTTCGAACGAGAGCAGCGCCCCAAAGCCCTGCATTTGCCGCGCGGCAATCTCATGGCCGGGGTGGCTCGCTAGACCGGGGTAGTGCACCTTTGCGACCGCTGGGTGGTTGCTCAGCCACCCAGCAAGCTCCAGGGCGCTCTCCGACGCCTGCCGTTGGCGCAGCGCCAGGGTGCGAACGCCTCGACTGATCAGGAACGCATTGAACGGCGCGAGCACTCCTCCAAAGCCTTTGACCACCAGCTCCGACGCGGCGTGGACGCGCTGCGTGCTGCCGCAAATCACGCCTCCGATGGCGTCACCATGGCCGCCGAGGGCCTTCGTCATCGAGTGCAGCACCAGATCCGCGCCGAGCTCGATCGGTCGCTGGTGGATTGGTGTCGCGAAGGTGTTGTCGCAGATGAGCTCCGCGCCGTGCTCATGGGTGAGCTTCGCCAGGGCTTCGAGATCGCAGATCTTCATCACCGGGTTCGAAGGTGTCTCGGCGTAGACGACGCGCGTCTCGCGAGTGAGCGCGGCTCGGTACGCCTCGACCGAGCTGCCATCCACGAAGCTCGTCGTGATCCCGAGCTTCGGTAAGTGCTCCCTCAAGAGCCGGGAGGTTTCGCCGTAACAGCTCCAGGGGGCGACCACGTGATCTCCCGCTACGAGTCGCGAGAGCAGCGCGCCGGTCACCGCTGCCATGCCGCTCGCGGTTGCGACCGCCGCCTCCGCGCTCTCGAGGTTCGCGAGCTTGCGCTCGAGAGACTCCACGCTTGGGTTCCGCCAGCGGCCGTAGATGTACAGCTCATTTTCCCCACGGAAAGCTCCCGCGGCGTCGTCAGCGGTGCCGAGATTGTACGCGCTCGAGAGCACGAGCGGTGGTTCGAGGGCGCGCGCCTGAGTGAGCGCTTGCTGCTCGTCGATGGCCTCTCCGGCGTGTACTGCCCGGGTCCCGATGTCGTGGCTCGAGTCACTCACGGGCGGGAATCTACTACGCCACCGCTCGGCATCGGCAGGCGGAGCGCAGGTCTGTAGACAAAACGCGAAAACACGGCCACCGCGAATTGCGGTGCCGTGTTGCGCTTGCGAGCGGTCTAGCGGTTCAAGCTGTGCCAGCCACGAACCCGCCGAGACTCATAGCCCAGGGATGATCTTTTCGCGCTTACGACGACGGCGAGCTGCCTCGCTCATCTTCTTGCGACGCTTCACGCTCGGCTTCATGTAGTGCCGACGACGCTTCAGCTCGCGCAGGATGCCCTCACCGGCCATCTTGCGCTTCAAGTGCTTGATCGCACGCTCGATCCCCTTGTCTCCGACGGAGACTTCCAGGGGCTTACACTGGACTGATTCGGTAGGATTGGACACAGGGACGGGCGGTATGACAGACGGCGCCGCGACGCGCAAGAGCTTTGGCAAAGCACTGCGCTTTTGTCCCCCATCCCGCGGGCTCGGGGCTGTCGGGCTAGGTGCAACCGTTTCGCGCCTGCCGGTCCCAGCCTCGCGTGATAACTGGCGGCGATGGCCGACCCCCGCAGCACGCCCACGGGCGTGAAAGCTCCCCACGGCGCCCGGGTGATGGAAGTCACCTGGCAGGACGGGCACACCTCACGGTTCCCTCACCAGCTCTTGCGAGGCTACTGCCCGTGCGCTGGCTGTCAGGGACACTCCGGCACGATCGCTTTCCAGAGCGGCGGCAACCTCGAGCTGGTCAAGCTCGAGCCGGTTGGCAACTACGCGTTGTCCCTCGAGTGGGGCGATAGCCACAACAGCGGGATCTACTCCTTCAACTACCTGCGCTTGCTCGGCGATCTGATCGAAGCCCACGGCGACCAACTCCCCACGGAACACCCGGAGCTCCCGCGCTGAAGCTTCGCCATGCGCGCCCTCGTCGTCGCCACGTCTTACCCGGAGTCTCCGGAGGATCCTTCAGGGCACTTCGTCGCGAGCGAAGCGCAGGAGCTGGTACGGCGCGGCTACGAAGTCACGTTGGTAGTGCCTCGGGCTGCGAGGCCCCGGGTGTCTTCGCCCGGCATCGAGCTGCTTGAGGTCTCAGCAGGGGATGCGTTCGGTTTTCCAGGGGTGAGGGCGCGGTTGCAGCATCCGAGCCCGCTGACTCGGGGCAGCCGCGCGGTAGGCGTCGCGACCTTCCTGGCGCTCGCGCGCCGGGAGATAGCGCGGCTAGCGCGTGATCACGGCGCCTTCGACCTGGTTCAGGCTCACTGGCTCCTGCCCAGCGCCTTTCCGTTATTACCTCGCGGAATTGCGCGTGAAGCAGAGTGGCTCGCTCACGGTAGCGACGTGCGGCTGCTCGGAGCGCTGCCGCGACGCTTGGCCCGGGCGCTGCTCGATCACGCAAGCGGAGCCGCGGGGGTCACGCGCCTGCGTGCGGTGTCCTGGGAGCTCCTCGAGGCGCTGGCCCCCCTCACCCCCAAGAGCGTCGTGGACCGACGGGTCGAGGCGTGCGCGATCGACTTGAGCGGCGTGCCTTCACGCGAGGACGCCCGGCGCCTTCACGGAGTCGACGGGGAATTGTGGCTGATCGTGGCCCGGCTGATCGAGAGCAAGCGCGTGGACGTTGCCCTACGGAAGAGCCTTGAGCTCGAGCAGCCTATCACTGTCGCGGTGATCGGGGACGGTCCGCTGCGCCAGGCACTGGAAGCGGAGTTTCCTCACGCGCGCTTTCTGGGACAGCTCGGCCGTCCAGAGTGCTTGAGCTGGCTCGCTGCGGCCGATGGCCTGCTCAGCGCGTCGCTCAGCGAAGGTGCGCCCACGGTGATCCGTGAGGCGCGCGCCCTGGGCGTGCGGGTGGTCAGCGCCCCTGCTGGAGACCTGCGGCGCTGGGCCGAGCAGGATCCGGGACTCGAGCTGCTCCAAGACTTCTAGCGCACGCTGCCACGGATGCGCGGCAAGAGCTCCGCGAAGTTGCACGGCTTGGTGCGAGCATCGAGCTGGGGCAGCAGGATCTTCTCCAGTGCCAGGCGCACCGCGCCCGTCGACCCCGGAAGCACGAACACCAGCACGCCACCGCATAGCGCGGCGTCCGCGCGCGATTGAATCGTGCTCGCGCCAATTTCCGCATAGGAAAGCATACGAAACAGCTCGCCAAAGCCGGGGATGTGCTTGGTGATCAGCGGGGACAGGGCCTCCGGCGTGACGTCCCGCGCGGTGATGCCGGTGCCTCCGGTGGCTACGATGACATCGGTCTTGGGATGAGCGATCCAGGCGGCGAACTGCGCGCGCAGGAGCAGCAAGTCGTCGGGTAGCAGCGCACGGTCCAGGAGCTCGTGCCCTGCCTCGCCGAGCTGTTGCCACAAGAGACCACCGCTCTTGTCCGTCGACTCGTCCCGGGTGTCGCTCACCGTCAACACACGGATCCCAAGGGGCTGAAAGCTCTCTGCCATGGGGCGCATCTTGGACCGCGAGCTCAACGAACACAACGCCCGCACGGTCGCGACGTTCAGAGCGTGGAGAGGTCCTGGCGCTGTGATATGCGGACTGGCGCATGGCCATTCCTCCGCCGTTTCAGGCTGAACCCCCGGGCGAGCCTCCAACTGCACCGCCCGCCTCCGATCCGCCTGAGAAGATCAGCGTGATCCGCGCGGTGAAGTTCCTGCTCAGCGACCGGGAGCATCGCAAGGCGAACTGGCCCTACGCTGCGTTGCTGTCCATCATTCCGGTGGTTGGTCGGATCACGTTGATGGGCTGGCAGGCCGAGGCCGCCCAGCGGCTCGTGCGGCGGCACCCAACGCCCCTTCCCAAGTTCGACTTCAAGGACTTGACCCACTACTTGCTACGCGGCTTGGTGCCTTTCCTGGTGGAGTATCTGGCAGTTCTTCCCATCCCCTTCCTTTGGTTCGTCTTCATGATGATCGGGACGGTGCCAATCGAAGGCGCGCGTGCTGCAGGCTACGACGATCTCAGACTGATTCTCCTGATCGTCTGGATGCTGGCGGGATGGTGTCTCTTCTTCGGGTACCAGCTGGTGTTCGTCAACGCAATCTTAATCCGCGCGGAACTCAGCGCGGACTTTGGCCAGACGCTGAAGCTCGGTGCGGTCTTCCGCTACGCCGCGAAGACCTGGAAACGGTCCTTCGGGTACGGTCTGCTGCTCGGAGTCATCTCAGTGGGCTTGACGCTCTGCGGGTTCGCGGCGCTTTACGTGGGTGTGTACTTCGCGCTCCCGCTGATCAGCTTCGGGAGCATGCACCTGCGCTACCAGATCTACGCCGCGTACCTCCGAGAGGGTGGCGAGCCGATCCCGCTCAAGGAGCCTCAGCCGCTGCCCAGCGAAAGCGCTGTACCGGGTCATTAGTTTCCGCGAGGTTTGCAAAACTCGCGACGCCGGCGTTCTCACACAGGAAGTGTTCTCGGCTTTGCGCGGCTTCCTGCGTGCACATACGTGCTGGGAGGAGCGATCCACGCGGCAAACCAGCCTCCCGCCGGGACGCTTTCAGTCCAGATGCCCGCTCGCACGGCTCTGTTTCTCGTGGAAAAAGCGAGACATAGAGCCGCAACGGGCGGCCTCCGGGGGTACGCTTCAAGCCCGTGGGAGGCGGAGTGTCCCTATGATATGAGACCGGGTTCTATGGCAATGCCTCCGCAGTTCCAGCCGCCGACCCCTGGCTACGCTCCCGCCGCTCCAGGCGGCGGCGACTACGGTCCGCCCCCCGAGAAGATCGAGGTGATGCGGGCGGTGAAGTTCCTGACCAGCGATCCCGTGGATGGCCGCAGCAACTGGCTTTACGCCACGCTGATCCAGTTGATCCCCGTAGTGGGTCCCATCGTGATGCTGGGCTGGCAGGCAGAGGTGACGCAGCGGTTGGTGCGCAAGCACCCGAAGCCGATCCCGAAGTTCGACTTCAGCGACTTCACCCACTACCTCGGCCGTGGCGTGGTGCCCTTCCTGGCGCAGCTGCTGAGCGTGCTGCCGATCCTCGTCGTTTGGTACATCTTGATGTTCGTCGGCGGCATGCTCGCGGGCATCGTCGGAGGTGCTACAGGCGTCCCAGAGCTCAGCATGCTGCTGTTCTTGCTGACGATGTTGATCGGCTACTTCTCTTTGCTCACGCTGATGGCGGTGTTCGTGAGCGCGATCATGCTCCGCGCGGAACTGACCGAGGACTTCGGCAAGACGTTCGCTCTCGGCGCCGTGTTCCGCTATGCGGGCAAGACCTGGAAGCGCGCCCTGGGTTACGGGATCGTGCTCGGCCTGATCGGTTTTGGCCTGGTGTTGCTCGGCATGGTTGCCTGCTTCATCGGCCTCTATTTCGTGATCCCGATCCTGACCTTCGCGAACATTCACCTGCGCTATCAGATCTACGCGGCTTACCTCGCCGAAGGTGGCGAGCCGATCCCGCTGAAGGAGCCGCAGGTCCCACCGAGTGAGGGCGGCGGCGCCGGTTACGGACAGCAACCGATGCTCCCGCAGGGCGCCGGTGGGTATGGCGCGCCTCCTGGCGGTGGTGGTTACGGCCCGCCTCCGGGCGGTGGTGGCTACGGCCCGCCTCCGGGCTACTAGGTTTCCGTGGGGCATCAAGTGTTGCATGGGCTCGCGCAGCGGCGGGTCGCGTACTGCTTGTGCGTGGTGCTCGCTCTAGGCTGCTCACGTTCCTCGCCGAGTGGCGCCAGTGGACAGCCATCCCAGAACCCGTCCCAGACGCAGACTGCCAGCGCACCCTCGCTGGCAAGCAGCGCACCCTCACCCCCCAAGATAGCGCCGAGCGCCGAGCCAGCGTTTCAGGCGGAGCCAGCCGAGCTGAAGCTCGCAGGGGGTGTTGCCACACACAGCAAGCTCGGGATGGTGACGAGCGTCGAAGCCCAGGCGACGCGTGCCGGTGTGGCGGTGCTCGAAGCAGGTGGCAACGCGGTCGATGCGGCGGTGGCGGTGGGCTACGCGCTGGCGGTGACGCACCCGAGCGCGGGTAACATCGGCGGCGGCGGCTTCATGCTGGTGCGCCCCGCTGGCGGGCCCACGGTAGCCATCGACTTTCGGGAGGTCGCGCCCCAGGGGCTCACGCAAGCTGACTTCAACGCGATGATCGAGGCAGAGGGAGTAGGCCCAGCGGCGTCCGGAGTACCGGGAAGCGTCGCGGGACTGAACCTGGCGCAGCGGCGCTTCGGCAAGTTGAAGCTGGCTGAAGTACTGCAGCCGGCGATCGATCTTGCCCTCAAGGGTCACGTGATCGGTCAGCGCGAAGGGCTGACGCTGGCCTGGAGCCACCGCGCGCTGCGCGACAACCCGGAGGCGCGCCGCGTGCTAGCGCCGAAGAAGAAGGCGCTGAAGCCTGGCCAGCGGTTGTTCCGCAAAGATCTGGGGCACACCCTGGAGCGTATCGCCAAGCAGGGCGACGCAGGCTTCTACGAGGGCAAGACCGCCGAAGCCATCGTCGCCGCGATGGGCAAGACGGGGCGCATCAGCCTGAGCGATCTCAAGGCGTACGCGGCGAAGGAGCGCAAGCTCCAAGCCTTCGACTACCGTGGACTGCAAGTCGAGGTGATGCCACCACCGTCTGCGGGGGGCGTCGCGGTGCTCGAGATGCTCAAGATGTGGGAGCGCCTCGAGGCGTACAAGCACCCCGCCGACTCCGTCGCCGCCGCTCATTTCTTTGTGGAAATCGCCAAGCGGGCTCACGCCGATCGGCGCTTTGACGTGGTGGACCCGGACACCTCCGAGCGCGACCCGGTGAAGGTGCGCGAGCGCTGGCTCGACCCGATGCACTGGCTCACGCCTCACCCCATCGACCCCACCAAGGCAACGCCAGCCGCCGATCTGCATCCGCTCTACACCAAGGCCGCCCAGGAGCTCGAGCACACGACTCACTTCAGCGTCGCCGATCGCGACGGCATGGTGGTGTCTTGCACCACGACGCTGTCCGCAGGCTTCGGCGCGAAGTACGTGGTCCCCGGTACGGGCATCGTGATGAACAACTCCGCGGGCGCGTTTGGCAGCGTAGGTGAGAGCACGCTCAAGGGCGGCCGACGCATGACCAGCTCCATGACGCCGACCCTGGTCTTGCGCGATGGCAAGCCAGTCCTGGTGCTCGGCTCGCCGGGCGGGGACACCATCCCGAACACGGTGTTTCAGGTGCTGCGCAACGTCGTCGACTACCGGCTGCCGCTCTCCGTCGCCGTCGAGCGCGGCCGCCTGCACCACGGATTCTTGCCAGATGAGGTGCGCTACGAACGCCGCAAGCCTCCGGCGCCCGGCGTGCTGGATGGCCTCAAGGCGCTTGGCCACTCCATCTCGAAGAAGACGATCCCGATCGGTGACGCGAACAATTTGATGATCATCGATGGCGAGTACTTTGGGGTCTCGGACTCCCGAGAAGGCGGGCTCGCGGCAGCCCCCACACGCTAACTTCAGGCGCAATGGCGCGCGCAGCCGGGTTCACATCGCTCGCGCCAAGTAAGCTCCGCCGCGTTCTGTCACCGCCGGCGCGAGCGCCTTGGTACAGTGACTCTCGAGGGAAGTCGTGACGAAGCTGAAATTCGAACGCACACCAGATGGCAAGCCGCGCGTCGTCGTCCACGAGCGCGGTCGAGCCTTGCTCTGCAACCCGCTGCTCAACAAGGGCACCGCCTTCACCGATGCGGAACGCGACGCGTTCGGCTTGCGCGGGCTCTTGCCGCAGAATCCAACGCCAATGGCGATTCAAGCGGAGCGCGCTTACGGCAACATCTGCCGCAAGTCGGATCCCCTGGAGCGCTACATCGGCATGGCGGCGCTACAAGATCGCAACGAGACATTGTTCTATCGCGTGCTCGGGGAGCACGTCGAAGAGCTGATGCCCATCGTCTACACGCCGACCGTGGGCGAGGCCTGCAAGTTCTTCTCCCAGATCTTCCGGCGTGGACGCGGGATCTGGATCACCCCGGAGGACTCGGGACGCATCGAGCAAGTGCTTGGGAACGCAGCGACGGACGATGTGCGCTTGATCGTGGTGACCGACAACGAGCGCATCTTGGGCCTCGGTGATCAAGGCGCTGGGGGCATGGGGATCCCCATCGGCAAGCTTTCACTCTACACCCTGGGCGCTGGCATCCACCCCAATCAGACGCTGCCCATCAGCCTCGACGTCGGCACCGACAACGAGGAACTCCTGAACAACGAGCTCTACGTCGGTTGGCGCCACCCGCGCCTCCGAGGCCAGCGTTACTACGAGCTGGTCGAAGAGTTCGTCGACGCGGTGATGACGCGTTTCCCCAAGGCACTGTTGCAGTGGGAAGACTTCAAGAAGGCGAACGCTTTCACGCTACTCGCCAAGTATCGCAAGCGACTGTGTTCCTTCAACGACGACATCCAGGGCACCGCGGCGGTCGCGGTAGCGGGTATCTTCGCCGCGGTGCGCAAGCGCAACGCCAAGCTCACGGATCAGCGGGTGGTGATCCTCGGAGCCGGCGCCGCGGGAGTTGGCATCGGGCATCAGATCCGTGATGCCCTCGAGACGGCTGGCCTGAGCGGGCCGGCGCTGACGCGCGCCGTGGCGGTGCTCGACAGCCGCGGACTCATCGTCAACTCTCGTGACTTCCGCGATGAGTACAAGCGGGAGTTCGCTTGGCCAGAGGAGCTGGTGCGCGACCTTGGTCTCGATCCAGCGCAGCCCATCGAGCTGTTGGAAGTGGTCAAGGCGCTCAAGCCCACGGTGCTCATCGGTACCTCGGGGCAACCGGGTGTCTTCAGTGAAGAGATCGTGCGCGAGATGGCCGCGCACTGCGACGCACCCGCGATTTTTCCCTTCTCCAATCCCACCAGCAAGAGCGAGGCAGTACCCGAAGACTTGCTGCGCTGGACCGATGGTCGCGCGCTGGTGGCTACCGGGAGCCCGTTCGACCCCGTGACGTTGCCGGATGGGCGCACGCTGCGCATCGGGCAGGGCAACAACGTGTACGTGTTCCCGGGCGTCGGCCTGGGCGCGCTGGTCGCCGAGGCCAGTGAAGTCACCGACTCCATGTTCACCGTCGCGGCACACACCCTCGCCTCCGAGCTGACTGACGAGGATCTGGCGGAAGGCTCGCTGTTCCCCCGTCTCAACCGCCTGCGGGAGATCACGCGCAAGATCGCCTGCGCGGTGGTGAAGGAGGCCGCCGCTCAGAACGTAGGCAAATCCTTCGAGGAGAACGCGATCTACGACGCCGTGAGCCAGGCCATGTGGGAGCCCGTGTATCCGGAGCTGATCCCTGCGTGAAGGCGAGCCCTCAGGCGCGCATCAACCGTAGGGTACTCTTCTTGAGCGTTGCCGTGGCTGGCGCGGCGGCCGTTGCTTACCGCGCGGTAACACCCACGCGCAGCAACGGGGGAGCGCGCGGCGGGGGAAGCTCGGCGAACGCACCGAGCGCGCTCGAACCCGCTGGCAGCGCTCCAAGGGCTGCGTCCGAGGAGCGTCTCGAGCTCAAGCCGCGCGTGGATCTCCCGAGCTCCGTGCTGCAGCCGTACCCCAGCCAACCCCGCCCAGGAGAAGCCAGCGCGGCGCTGCCACGACACGGGGTGAACGGCTACACACTGCGAGAGGCGGACCAGAGCCTGAAGCTCCAGGTGCTGCCCCCGACGGTGGTGCGAGACCCTTGGACGAGCGAACTCTCGTATCAAGGGGGTGTCGTCTGGCAACACAGCGGGGACGTCGCGAACGCTCAAGGCTTGCTAGAACTCCAGCTGCCTGCCCAACGCCTGAAGTCCGGGCGCTACACGTTGTTCGTCGCGCGTCCAGGCGGCCGTCGCTACCTGTACCTGTTCGATGTAGCGCTCGAGTAGCTCGCAGGGAGTCACCAGGACGCCGCGCTAACTTACTCCGTGCTGGGTCAGCTTGTAGTAGAGCGTGCGGCGGCTCACACCGAGCATCCGCGCGGCAACGTTGCGATTACCTCCGGCCTTCTTCAGCGCGCGCTCCAGGGCTTGCTTCTCGGCCCGAGCGATCGCCGTGGCGAGCTCGACGACCTCGCCTTCGTCGCTCTCCGGAGCGGGCTCGCGCGCCCGCGTGGCCCCTGGCTCAGCCGTGGAGGGCGGTCGCTCGTTGACGCTGCCTTGGTCGAGCCCAGGCTGCCAAATCGAACAGTCCCGGGCGGTGATGCGTGGCCCGTCGGCGAGCAGCACCAGACGCTCGATGAAGTTCTGGAGCTGACGCACGTTGCCGGGCCAGCGGTGGGTTCGAAGCAGCTCGAGCGCGGGGGCGTCGATCCCCATCGCCGCGCGCCCGTTGCTGAGCCCGGCCGTGCGAGCAAAGTGCATCGCCAGCTCGGCAATGTCATCGGGCCTGGCGCGGAGTGGGGGCACGAAGAGCGGTACCACGCTGAGGCGATAGAATAGATCCTCGCGGTAATCACCACTGCGAACCATGCCGTCGAGATCGCGGTGGGTCGCGGCAACGAAGCGCACATCGGCTTGCAGGGTCTGCGTGCCGCCGAGGCGCTCGTACTCGCGCTCCTGCAGGACTCGCAATAGCTTCACCTGAATGGCGGGGGTGATGTCGCCAATCTCGTCGAGGAACAACGTACCGCCCTCCGCCAGCTCGACGCGACCTGGTTTGCGCTGGACCGCGCCGGTGAACGCGCCCTTCTCGTAGCCGAACAGCTCGCTCTCGAGCAGGTTGTCGGGAAGCGCGCCGCAATGAACCTTGATGAACGGTCCGTCCCTGCGTGGGCTCTTCTCGTGGATGCGGCGCGCCACCAGCTCCTTGCCAGTGCCACTTTCCCCGCGGATAAGCACGGTGGCGACACCGTCGGCCACGCGATGGATCGTGCGCTCGAGTTCGACCATCACGGGCGACGTGCCGATGATGTTCGAACTCTGGCCTAGCATCACGCTACCCGGAGCCTCGTCCGCTGCCGCACGGTAAAGGCTCAGCATCTTCTGGATGACGTACTTGACCTCGTCTTCCTCGAAGGGTCGACACAGGAAGTCGCTGGCTCCCATGCGCACCGCCTTGACGCCGAGAGAAGTCTTCCCCTGATCCGTGATCACCACGACGGGCAGCGCCTCGTAGTACTCCCCGAGCTTGGTCAACAGCTCGAGGCCGTTACTGTCAGGCAGCTGGACGCACATCGCCACCCCGGAGTAGTCGCGGCGTCCAAGCTCACGCATGCCGTCCTTCGCGGAAGAGACGTGCGTCGAATCAACCTGGATCTCTGAGAGGATGGCAGCCAGCGCCTCCGCAGAGTCGGGGTCGGGGTCAACGATGAGCAGGCTCGACTGAATGGGATTCATCGCGCGGTGCCAAGGCAGCCTCACGCCTCGAGCATCTCCAAGCCTACCCAAAGCGACGGCTTACAGCGAGCCCCGCCAGGGAAAGCGCGCCTCTCCCCCAAAAATCAGCGGCTACGCGCTTGGGGTGTACGAGGGCCGTCCCCCATGCCGGACGGCCGAAGGCGTGCTTCGTTCACCTATTCCGAGAGAGGTACACACCGCACAAAAGGCGACGCCCCTCGTAGACCAACACGAGGGGCGCCTTCGTTCGCAGGAGGTACTTTAGGCAATGACGAAGCCGCGCGCGCCCGGTTTCCTGAGCGCGCGAGGCCTCGGAAGATCAGCCGCCGTTGCGGCGCTGGTAAGCAGGCGTGTCCCAGTCGCGATCGACGTTCGACGGGAACGTGATGCGATCGCGAACCGAGGGCAGGCCGGAGTTTTCAGCGCGCGCCTGGAGGCTCGCAGCCGCCGCCGCGGGGCGACGGGAGTAGACGGTTGCAGGCTCGCGGTCGAGCT
>JBFXBK010000171.1:0-17917 GCA_050183255.1 Polyangiaceae bacterium
TGGTGCCGTGACCGCGAGGAGGGGGCTTGCCGAAGCCCCCTCCTCTGTTCCTCGCGCTTACGCGCGGAAACAGAGTCTCCTCCCCAACGGTGCGCGTTGGGCGTTGCCGTAAGGGTCACGTGGGGCTCAGTCTTCGTGGCGCCGATCGGAAGGTCCAGGGCTTCGGAAAAGCCCCTCGAGGAATCCAGGGTTTAGGCACGGAAGCTTGGCAAATGCTGACGAGCGAGCGCCCTCACTCGCTGGGGCGCACGCACGTCATTGCCAGCGTTGGTGCCGTGACCGCGATGAGGGGGCTTGCCGAAGCCCCCTCCTCTGTTCCTCGCGCTTACGCGCGGAAACAGAGTCTCCTCCCCAACGGTGCGCGTTGGGCGTTGTCGTACGGACCCTGGGCGGCTGTCTTTGGGCGACTCAGTCACGCGGTGGCTAAGCCTCTGAGCGGCTCGACGTCTAGCTAGCGACCCGCCTTGGCGCCTTCCGACTGGCCGTGTGACTCGTGCTCACAAGAACGCTTCCGAGTGGACATGAGCTGGAGCTGCATTGCGGTGGCCGCCATGCGGCCGTGTGGGATGATCCCGTTGCTACCATGCATACGCTCAGCAGTGAGTTCACGTTCATCCAGAAGTTTGGTGTGCCTCTCGTGCTGTTCATCGGCTTGAGTCTTGGCGTGTTCGAGGCCATTCGGACACACGCCCCCGTGCCGGTGTTCGTGATTCTGACTGCATGCGTTGTCTTCGCCTGGCTGCTGATTCGCCGCAGAAGCTTTCCACTGAAGCGAGTCACGGCGACACACGGCGGGCTACTGGTCAGCAACTTTGTCCAAGAGATTGCGATTCCGTACTCCCAGATTGCCGACGTCTACATGGAGTATGGCGGGAGACATTCGACAGTTACGCTTGTGCTCAAAGCGCCAAGTCGATTCGGCCTCTACATCGACTTCATTCCGCACGTCTTCATTCCGCCTTGGCATCCCCACCCGGTGTTGGCGTTCATTCGCGAGCACATGATCCGCTGAGTGGCGGGGACTCGTATAATTCCGCGGGGATCGAGTTGGCCGAGCTTGCGTCCCACGCCGCTGGGGTCGCACGCTGGTCTTGCCAGCGTTGGTGCCGTGACCGTGGGTGGGAACTGGTGGACGGTGATGCAGTGACTTTGCGCGGAGAAGATGGCTTCGTCGCGACCGACGGACGCATTCAGCGCATCGTTGGCTTCTTCGGAGAGCTGAGCCGGCGCTGACTGCGGTGATAGCGGATGACCGCGCTCCCAAGAACCCGCTCGGGTGCTTGGGAGCGCTGCTAGCTACGACTCAGAAGTCGTCGTCATCGTCATCGTCGTCATCGTCATCGTCGTCATCATCATCATCGTCATCCGCGTCGTCATCGTCCGCGGGCTTGGCGGCCGCGTCTGCGGCGTTGGCTGAGCCGGCGTCGTCATCCGTGGGCGTGCCCTTGGTGTCGTCGTCGTCGTCGTCGTCATCGTCGTCGCCGTCGTCGTCCCAGTCGTCGTCGCCGCTCTTGGCGCCGGCGTCCGTGCCGTCGTCGCCCCAGTCGTCGTCGTCATCCCAGTCGTCTGCGGGGTTTCCGTCGCCCGTGTCCGCCGGCTTGGGCGCCGCCCATTTGGCCTTGTCCTCGTCGGTGCACGGCTTCGGGTTGTTCCGGTCCTCCTGGACGCACTCCATCAGCCACGCTTCACGGGGCGGCTCGTTGTACTTCGCAGACTCCGCCTTGGCCTTGTCGATGTCGCCCTGGACAGCCACCGTCGATAGCTTGGGTGTCGTCATCAAGATCACGAGACCGACGACCAAGATCAGGATGAACGGCACCGCGATGCGATAGAGCTGCACCATCGGTTTGTTGAAGCGGAAGCTCGCGACGAACAGGTTCTGGCCGAGCGGCGGGCTCAGATACGCGATCTCCAGGTTCAACAAGAACATCATTGCCAGGTGGAAAGGCGAGATACCGAACTTGGCCGCGAACGGGATCAAGAGCGGCACCGCCACGAGGATGCTGCTGAAGCCGTCCATGAACATGCCCTGGATGTAGAGGAACACGTTCAGGGTGATGAGGAAGTGCCACGGCTTGGTGACACCCATCGAGGTCACCCAAGCGAAGAGCTTGGCAGGGATCTGTTCGCTGATGATGTAGTTCGTCAGCGCCATGGCCATCGCCATGATCAAGAGAATGGCTCCTGCCAGTGCCATCGAGTTCTTGGCGATGCGCGGGAAGTCCTTCAGCTTGAGGTCCTTGTAGACGTAGACCTCGACCACGAACACGTAGAGCGCCGCGATTGCCGCGACCTCGTCGATCGCAGTGACACCGGTGAACAGGCCACCCAGGATGATCACGGGGATCAAGAGCTCCCACTTGATCTCCCAAAGCGAAGCGCCCATCTCCTTGATGTCGGGCTTCGAGCGCGGGATCTTCGCCTTGATACCCACGTACATGGCGTGAGCGCTCAGCAGCGCGATGACCAAGAAGCCAGGGATCAGGGTCGCCTTGAACGCCTTGGTGAAGTCGATGCCAGCGACCAAGGAGTAGACGAGGATTGGTAGGGAGGGGGGGAGGAGCAATCCCAGGCTCCCGCCCGTCATCACCAGACCCAGGGAGTATTTCTCTGGGTAGCCACGCTCGCGCAGCGCTGGGTAGAGCAAAGCCCCGATCGCTACGATCGTCACCGCGGAGCCGCCCGTGAGCGTGGTGAAGAACGCGCTGGCGAAAATACACACGATGGCCAAGCCACCGGGTAGCCAACCGAAGAAGGCGGTCGATGCACGCACCAAGCGATGCGGCGTCTTGCTCTCCGCCATCAAGTAGCCGACGAAGGTGAAGAGCGGCACCGTTACTAAGATCGGCGACCCAGCGAAGCGGTCGTCGAGCACGTCGGGTGCGAGGAAGCGCACGAAGCGCAGGTTCTCATTGGGGTGCAGGAGCCACGCGAGCTCCGTGGTGCCCGCCATGACCGCGAACACCGGAGCGCCGAGCAGCGCGAAGACCAAGACGAAGAGTAGGATGGGCATTAGGCGGCCTCCTGCTCTTTGTCAGATTCTGCGGTTTCGGATGCCTTCGCGTCGTCATCCTTCGCGTCGTCATCCTCGGAGGTCTCCGATGCGTCCGCAGCTTCTTCGCCGCTGGCTTCCTCGTCGTCGGAGTCAGCAGACGGCTTGTCTTCGCTGTCCTCCGCCGCCTCGTCTTTGGTTCCGGGCGGATCAGGATCCGGCGGTGGATCACCCCCACTCGACTCGTCCGGAGCAAAGGTGGCATCTTCTTCGGGTTCAGTGCTGCGGTGCCCGCTCAGCACGAGCAGCGTGAGCAGAATGAACCGGAGCGAGATGATGAAGAGACCGATGGGGAAGACCAGGTTCGCGGTGCTGATGAGCTCTCCGCGGGGCTCGCCCTTGCCGGGGATGACGATGATCGGCGCACGAGTCGCGTCCTCAGGTACGCGAATGCCCGCGATCGCTTCCTCGCCGTAGCGCTCGGTCATGCCCGAGTCTTTCAGCCACTCGTTCCACTCCTTGCCCGTGAGGTACCTGGAGTAGTTCTCGCCCTTCAGCACATGAGGTAGCGTCTTGAAATCCAGGCCCAGCTGCTTGCGGACGATGAAGAAGTTCTCCCCCAGCGCCTTGAAGCTGTCTGAGACCTTCTCGCTGGCGGGTGCATCGTTCTTCGCACCGAAGGACTCGATGGCGACGTGATCGAAGAAGCCCCAGGAGGCGACGAAGCAGATCGCTGCCGTCGAGACCCAACCGATCAGCACCATCCATTTGCGCACGACCGGTTTGACCATGCGGGTCACGACGTCGATCGTGATGTGCTTACCTGCGCCAGTCGCCAGCGAACCGCCAAGCAACGCCAGGAGCAGGGTGAGCCGTGTGCCGATGCCTCTCAGACCACCGAGCAACGTGAGGCTCGAGGCCTGCTGGTACCAGTTCAAGAGGTTCGAGCTGTACTCGACGCCCCAGTTTGCCCAAGCCTTCGCTCCAAAGAGCCCGATGGCCACGCCCGCGATCGCCACCAGCCGCCTGACCATCGGCGGCTGCTTCTTGAGGGCCCAGTAGCCGAGCGAGCCCAGGATCACCGCACCCACTACCGCGCGGAAAACAATTCCGGCATTCGAGCCGGAGTCGGCGCGGGCGCTCATGCCCTTCAGCACCACCCACAGCGAGAGTGAGAAGACTTCCAGCGCCAGCACCGCCGCACACAGGCGCATCTCGAAGCGGGTCCAGAACTGGTCTAGGCGCATCAGCGGGCGCCCCCAGGCGGCAGGCTTGAGCTCCTCACCCCCACCATCTCCGGAATCACCAGCAGACTTTTCGGCGGGCTTCGCTGCGCTCGGCTCGTCCTCTGCCGCGCTTTCTTCATCCTCGGCCTTCTCAGCCGCAGCCTCGTCGCTCTTCGTTTCAGCGTCGTCGGCTTCGTCTCCGCCCTCGGCGGCATCGGAGTCGGCGGCGTCGTTCGAGTCCTCCGAGGGTTGGCTGTCGCTCGTTTCCTCGGGGTCTGATTCCTTGCCGGACGTTACCTTGCCAGGAGCCTCCTTGGAGCCCTGGGCCTTGGTTTCATCACGACGACTGGAGGCATTCTTTCGGGATTTTTTGGCCATGAGCGAAGCGACATCACGCTACGCGAAATCCGGCCGTCCCGTCACCCCCGCCGCGCCTTCGGGTGCACAAAACGAGACTGGGCCGGCACGAGGCCGACCCAGTTTATCGAAGCTCCCGGTGTTGTTCCCGGGCTGTCCGCAAGCGGACTTAGCAGGCGCCGATCTGGCTGAGCACGTCGCCCGGGAGCGAGGTCTTCAGCTTCTGACATGCCTTCTTGAAGACGCCCTTCCACTGCTCCTTCTCGGCATCCGTGGGATCGTGGGTCGTCATCTTCTTCTTCAGGCGGTTGAACGAGGCGTCGTCAGCCGCGCGGATGTTCTTCGTGAGGCGCTTGGCGGCCTTCTTGCCGTAGCGCTTCATGACCTTCGCCTGGTCAGCGGGCATGTCCTTCAGCGTCTTCTCGGTCACGACCAGTGCGCCGATGGCGTAAGCCGTCTCGGCGGAGTTCATGTGGTCGAGGCGAGACGCCCACTGCAGCTGCTCGGCCGCGAGCGCAGGGGTGTTCATGACGTTGATGGTCTTGTTCTGCAGCATGGGCAGGAAGTCCGTCACCGCGCCCGGCTTCGGCGTCACGCCGCCGATCACCTCGTAGATGGCCGGAGCAATCACGTCGTCCTTGATTGCCGCCGGGCTCTTGCCCTTGAGGTCGTCCGGAACTTTGACCGCGAAGCCCACGCTCATGACGCGCGCCTTACCCACGTCGCCCCAGCCAAGCACGTAGAAGTCTTCCTTCTTCATGTTCTTCTTGAACTTCTTGGCGAGCTTGTTGCGGGCCTTGTCGAGGTCACCCCAGCTCTTGAACGTGCCAGGCACCTGAAGCGCCAACACCGACTTGTCGATCGAGGAAAGGCCGACGGCGGTAACCGCTGCACAGCCGATCTGACCCGACTTCATCTTACCTACGACGGCGTGCTCGGGGCCGGCGGTGCCGTTCCAGAGCCACTCCATCTCGACGCCACCGTCGGTCTTGCTCTTCACGATGTCAGACCACTTGAGGAAGACTTTTCCCCACGGGCTGGCTTTCGGCGCCAACGTGGCGCACTTGACGGTGGTCTTGGCTTGCGCGCTGCCTGCGGTGACAGCGATCAAGCAAGCCACACCGAGCGCCAGTGCGACTAGCTTTCGGATCATCTGCGGTTACCTCCTGGTTGGCCGGTTCTAAGGGCCTCGATGAGACGGAGAGCATGCCAGATTCCGTCAAAAATTCGCGTCTGAGGCGCGAGAATTGGAAACATTTCCCGCTTCAAGGGGGCTCACGAGCGATTACGTGAGCCCAGCCTGGCATGGCGGCGAGGGCGGGTAGGGTGTGACCCCTGAAAAAGTGTTTAGAGGGTGAACCCGCAGGGCTCTTCCCAGATCTTATTGCCGAGGTAGCGGCGGGCGCGCCGCTTGGCGATCACGTTTGGCAAGCGCGCCTCGGGCAGTGGGTCACCCGCAGCCAACACCTCGTTCAGCAGCTTGGTGTAGTTCGCCTTGTCGCTCTTGAAGCAGTAGTAGCGCGTCGCGTAGTTCAGCTGCGTCGAGAGGAACTTACCTTGGTTTATCTCCATCGCGCGATCGAAGTGCTTCTTCGACTCGTCAAGCTCCGCGAGGGCCGTACGGGCGTGGTAGGCGCCCATGATCACGTGTCCCATGCCGTACTGGGCTGTCTCGTCCAGCTCGAGTGAGCGACGGATCATCTCCACCCCGACGTAAAGTTCGCCGACGATCTCCGGGATTTCCTTGGACGCCGACACGCGGCCGATCCAAGCGTAGCCGACCCAGAGGAGATCCTCCGCTTGTTCGGGCTCGTCGAAGTTCTCCACCAGCCAGTTCCGCATGGTAACGGCATTGCGCTTGGCGGTGTCGAAGCCTTCGGCGGTGTGCCCCAAGAGCTCGACGCCGTAGAAAATGGCGCGCTCGAAGCCCGCCCGCTCACGCGCCTGGTGGTAGCGCGCCATCACGTCGTCGCCCTTCTCGTAGGCAACTTCGTAGTCGTCTTCGGTGAAGCCGAAGGACATGCCTGCCCAGCTGCGCGTCAGCAAGAACAGCGCGTCCTCGTTGTCTGGCGCCAGGCGGTGCATGCCTTCCATCTGACCAACGCCGGCCTGCGCGATGGAACGCGCCACGTCCCAGTCGTGGATCGTGTTTACGGCCGCGGAACCATCGCGGGTGCCCTTGATCTGGCCGTTCAGCAGCGCCTTCTTGATGCAACCGGTGGCGCCGAGCGACAACGACGCCGCGAGTACCACCGTTCCCAACCCTCGCAGAAAACTCATAACCCGCGGATCTACAGACGCTAAGCCTGAAACACAACGCCAAGCGCCTGCTTACTCGCGTTTCCTGGTGTCAGAGAGCACTGATGGCGCGCTGTGTCCTAAGCGGTTCGTCACAAGCGCTCGCGTAATGGCCGCATCGCGGCATGAAACGCGTCACTGGCTCTGAAGCAGGATCGAACAGGCCACCTGGGTGCGCACGCTGGGATTCTCGTCGGCCAACGCGGTGGCCGCGGTCGAGTAGTCCGCGAGGCTGGCCAGCGCGATGGCCGCTTGTTGGCGGACGCTGGAGGACTTTGCGCTGAGATCTTGCTTCAAGAGGGGCGCGGCCTCGGACTCGCCGGCTCGAGCCAGCGCGAGACGCGCAGGGAACGCGGCATCCGACTTCCCTTTGGCCAGCTTGAGCAGCTCCTGCTTCGCTTTGGCTCCCTGCTTCGTCTTGAGCAAGCGCGCCAGGGCTGCGGCCTTGATTTGGGGATCGGGATCCTTGGAAGCTTTTTCCACGGCCTTGAGTGCGTCGGGGTCGCTGAGCGGCAACCAGTTGAGCGCCAGGCTACGCTCGTCAGCGGCGCCTCCGGACGCGACTCGCGTCAGCAGAGCCTCACCGCTGTCCGCGGTGGCACGCTTGGCTCGAACGAGCGCTCCAGCAGCTGAAACCGCGGGCATCGCCTCCCCGGTTTCGACGACCCAGAGCAGCTGTTGCTCGCCCCCGGAGCTGAACGCGGCGGGCATTGCCCAGGCTTCGACGATGGTCACGCGGGTCGTCTCATCGGCGCGATCCCAGAGATCCTTCAGGCCGAGCACGACCTGTTCACCGCCGATGTTCCCGACGGCGCGGGCCGCCATGCCTCGACTGAGCGGATCTGGATCGACTCGGGTCGACTCGAGCAGCGGACCGATGTCCCGCTTGTCGCGAGCGTCCAGGCTGGCGGAAATAGCCGCGCGCCGCACGCGCTCATCGCCATCGGCGAGCATGGACTGCCTGAGCCCGGCTTGCCCGAGTTGAGTGGTCATCCGTGCGGCAACGGCGCGCCACGCGCCGCTTTCCGCGTGGCTATATTCGCTTACGAGCCCGGGATCCCGATCGATGCCAGCATCTAGTAGCGCGAGCTTCGCTTCGCCTCCTGCGTCATCGGCTTGGCCCGCGCGGTCGCGTAGAACCGCTTTGAGGGAGCCTGCGCAGGAGCGCACTTGGTGGATGCGATCCACAACGCGGTCCTTGGACGTGGAACGCACCTCACGGCCTGCTACGGCTTGGGCTAGCGACCGCACCTCGCCCTTGTCGAGTGTCCCAGCTTTCTGCGCGTCGGCTATTTGCTGTCGAAGCGTTGCCAAGTCCCCGTTCATCGCGGTGTTGACGACACTGCTCTTGGCGCAGCCGGTGAGCGCCGAGACGCCTCCACACAGTCCTACCGCGACGCACAGTGCTCGCAGCGCTCCGCCGCGCCCTGGGCGTCCGGCGGGTGTCTCCCTGGTGTGGGCGTTCGAATGCTGCTCCCTACGACTCATTCTTCCCATCTGTCCCCTCATCCTGAGGTAACCCTGCTGACCCCCAGCCAGCTTGGGCAGGCTCGGGACACTAGCACACAGATGCAGGCGCTCATTCTCAATCCAAATGCGGCCAGGCTGCGCAAAGACCCAGCGCTATTGCAGCGGCTGACGGCCCTTGCCCACGGCCGAGCGCGGGTGTTCGTGACGGAGACCCTAGCGGAGCTGTCGCGGGTGGTGCAGGCACTGAGCCGGGAGAACGTGGAGCGTCTCGTATTGTGCGGCGGGGACGGCACGTTCATGGAGGGGGTGAGCGCTCTGGGTCGCGCTGGACGCTTGATGCCCCAACAGGCCAAACGCCGGGTGACCCTGGCCTTTCTACCGGCGGGCACAGTCGCGACCGTCGCTCATGCCTTCGAGCAGCCCAAGGATCCGATCCGCGGCCTCGAGCTCGCGCTGCGTCCCGAGGCAGAGTTCGTTGCGCGGCCGAGCCTGGCGGTCACCAGCAGTCGTGGAGAAGAGCTGCGCGAGCGGGTGGGCTTCATCTTCGGGACGGGGCTCGTGGCGCGCTTCTTCAAGCGTTACTACTTGGACGGAGGGGAGGGGCTGCCCACGGCTGCGCGAATCGTCGCGCGTACTCTGGCTGGTTCTTTCCGTGAGGATGCATACTCCCGCAGTGTGCTCGAGCCGCTGCCCTGCCGCATTGCCGTCGACGCTGGGCCGCTCGAGGCGCAGGCCTTCAGTCTCGTGCTCTGCTCCGTGATCCGCGACGTCGGACTGGGTATGCAGGTTTGCTATCGAGCCGGAGAGGATTGGCAGCGCCCCCACGTGGTCGCCTCCTCACTCGGACCGCGGCAGCTTGGCCCGCAGGTCCACCGTGTGTTGAGGGGCAAGCCGCTCAGGGGGCGCGGCGGGTTCGATGGCCTGACCTCACAGCTCCTGCTGCAGTTTCCCGGGGGTAATGGGCCCTGGGTGTTGGACGGGGATCTGCTCGAAGCGGAGCGGATTCAGGTTCAAGCGGGGCCGGAGCTTTGGTTGTTGGCGTCGAAGCGCTGAGGGCTGCGCTCCCTGCTGCACGCTGGGCTAGTGATTCAGACCAGACCAGCGCGCCGACTGTCCGATGGACTTCGACCCGATGCGTCCGGCGCGGCCGAGCGCTGCGCTAGCTGCAGCTTGACGTGTCGAAAACTCTGCCTCGCTGCGCTGTTCTGCGTCCTTGAGGAACGCTGCGCGGACATCCGGGGTCTCCAAGGGGGTTTCTGTGGGCCGCTGACCAAGGATCACGTCGGTGGACTCGACGGTTAGCGCCCTAGGGCTGCTCGAGCCAGGCGCGCGAGCGGCCGTTTGGCCGCCGGTCTGAGCGGTGCAAGCGGAGAGCGACGCCCCCAAGAGACAGACGCCGAGTAGCGAGACGAGCTTGGAACCGAGGAGGGCGGATGAGTTGCGAGCGGTCATGATGTTTCTCCGTGGGTCTTGCATGGACGTCCGCCTCGCCGCGGCCATTGGCCGAGGATCGCAAGCGATGCCACGCTGGCTCACCTGGCGGTTGAGCCCTTGATACGCGAGTTTCTGTCGCCTATTTCTTTGCGGAAACGAAGCCCGGGAGTAGTCCCGAGCGTTGGCTTCACTGGTCAAACACTCGAAGACGCGAGGCGTGACACACAAAGTGAGATTTGGTGCCTATGAGGCGCGAAGGAGCGTTGGTCGCGCTGTTCCGCGACGAAGGGACCGCTGAGCAGCGGCTCCCTTGGGCTCTCGAGATGACTAGCGCTTTCGAGATGACTAGCGCTCCCGAGGTCTCGCATTCCACTTGTCTCGGGGCCTGTGTTTATTTCGCCGGCTGGCGCACAAAAGCCAAAACGGCCCGATGTCTGCTGACATCGGGCCGCCTTCAGGCACTGTTCGGGACTCAGTTGAGGCCGGCTTCGGGAGCGTCCTTGGCGTCACTTTGTGCCGCCTTCTTGATCTCCTCCCGCCGAGCAACCGCCGCGGCCACGAACTTCGAGAACAGCGGATGCGGGGACATCGGGCGGCTCTTGAACTCGGGGTGGAACTGACAACCAACGAAGTAGGGGTGATTCGGCAGCTCCACGAGCTCAACCAAGCGACCGTCAGGAGACAGGCCGCTCAGTACGAGTCCCTTGCTCTCGAGGGCCTCGCGGTACTCGTTGTTGAACTCGTAGCGGTGACGGTGACGCTCGCTGATCTTGAGTTCACCGTATGCTTCGGCCGCCTTCGTACCCGCCTTGATTTCGCAAGGGTAGGCGCCGAGACGCATCGTGCCGCCTTTGTCGGTGACGCCGCGCTGGTCAGGCATCAGATCGATCACCGCGTGCTTTGCGTCCTTCTCGAACTCGGAGCTCGTGGCGTTCTCGATGCTCGCGACGTTGCGAGCGAACTCGATCACCGCCAGCTGCATGCCTAGGCAAATGCCGAAATAAGGCACGCCGTTTTCACGCGCAAAACGGATCGCTGAGATCTTGCCCTCGACACCGCGATCGCCAAAGCCACCGGGCACCAGGATCGCATCCAAGCCGACCAGGATGGAGGCGGCGTTGCCTCCCTCCAGCTGCTCGGAGTCGATGTACTCGAACTGGACGCTGACGTCGTTCTCCAGGCCGCCATGCACGAGAGACTCGTGCAGCGACTTGTAACTGTCCTTGAGGTGGACGTACTTGCCGACGATGCCGATCTTCACGCTGCCGTCGCCCGGCTTCTTGAAGCGCTCCGCAACACGTTTCCATGCGGCAAGGTCAGGAGACCGGGACCAGATGTTGAGTCGCTCGGCGATTTGATCGTCGAGCCCCTCCGCGTGCAGCACCAGCGGCAGCTCGTAGATGCAACCGACGTCTACTGCGGAGATGACGCTGTCCACCTTCACGTTGGAGAAGAGGGCGATCTTCTCCTTGAGGCCCCGCGCGATCGGGCGATCGCAGCGGCAGATCAAGATGTCGGGCTGAATGCCGATCTCCCGCATCTCCCGCACGGAGTGCTGGGTGGGCTTCGTCTTGAGCTCGCCTGCCGTCGCGATGTGAGGGACCAGCGTCACGTGAACGCTGACCGCGTTCTCGTTACCTTCCTCCACCTTGAGCTGGCGAATCGCTTCCAGGAACGGCAGCGACTCGATGTCGCCCACTGTACCGCCGATCTCGATGATGCAGATGTCAGCGTCCTTACTGGCGCGCTTGATACCCGCTTTGATCTCGTCGGTGATGTGGGGAATCACCTGGACGGTAGCGCCCAGGTATTCGCCGCGACGCTCCTTCGAGATCACCGCCTCGTAGATGCGTCCTGTGGTTAGGTTTGAGGCGCGCGATAGGCGCGCCGACGTGTAGCGCTCGTAGTGACCAAGATCGAGATCGGTCTCTGCGCCGTCATCAGTTACGAAGACTTCTCCGTGCTGGTACGGCGACATCGTCCCGGGATCGACATTGATGTAAGGGTCGAGCTTCATGTGGGTGACGCGCAATCCGCGCGCTTCCATCAAGGCTCCAATCGAAGCTGCTGCTAACCCTTTGCCGATCGACGAGACAACACCGCCGGTGACCAGGACGAACTTAGTTCGCCGACTCACCGTGTGTTCTCCATCACGGGCGTTCCAAGTAACACGGCTACCTCTCCTGTGCACACGTTAATCTGTTGCAGCGTGCAACGCTGCGAACGGTTGAGTGTTTTTGGCGAGCGCTGTCCGCGCCGCAACGCGGTCTCGCGGACTTCGGGAAGGGGACGCTAGAAACTGCCGAACACGCCAAGGCCCATGGCGTCGCCCGCTACCCACGGCGCCGCGCTCACCCCTGCCGACTTGGGCTTGGGCTTGCGCTTCGGGGCGCCCGAGTCGGTGTGAAGGAAAGCGGCCTCCGCCATGATCAGCAGGCCACCAGCCTGACCGACGGCGTCGATCGTGGTGAGGATTGCACGCAACACCACGGTGAACGTGCTGCATCCTGGATCCGTGTCCGCGCACCCAGTGTCCGCCAAGGCCATCCAAGGGCCCGCGACGGGGATGCGTAAATCGTTCGCGCCCGGTGCATCCGGCCACAGGTAGGAGAAGCTGACCGCGGCTCCGTACCAGATCCCCGTCGTCAGCGCGCCCGCCACGAACATGTTCGGGCGAGCGCCGTCCGGCGGATAGACATCGGGGTCGTGACGCTCATCACGCACCGGTTCGTCTGCAGACGCCGGGGCTGCGACGGCGAGACAGGTGAGCCCGGCAGCTAGCGCGGCGCCGCGAGCGAGCGAACGACCGATGCGCGGTGCTGTCGCTCGGAGCGGTGTAGCCGCTGGAGCAGGTCCTGACTTCCCGTCACTCATGACTCGCGGCCTTTTGACTGGATCCGCCTCGAAAAGCAAGCGCGCAGCAAGAATCTCTCAGTTGCCCGCAGGGGATGCAGGATCCGAGCGCCCGGCGAGCGCGCCCCAGCGGCCAACCGCATCGAGTTCGAAGCCATGCGCGCGTGTAGAAACCACCGCTACCTGGTCCTCGTGCCACAGCGGGAGCACCGGCAAATCCTCGGCCATTTGTCGGGCGATTCGCTGATACAGCTCGCCTCGCTCTTCGCGCAAGTTGGATTTGCTCGCCGCGTCCAGCCACTTGCCGACCGACGCATTGCGGTAGCGCGCGCGGTTCTTGCCTTCGTTACCTTCGCCTGGAATTCCACGCGGATTAAAAAACCAGTTGAGGATATTGGGCTCTGTGAGCTCCGGCATTTGCAACACGGCGAGCTGAAAATCCCCAGCGTCCAGGCGCTTGAGCAGCACCCCGAGATCGAGCGCCACGACGCGCACCGTCGCGCCAGCGTCGGTCAGCATCTGCGCGATGGCGCGCGCAACCGTGAGCCGCGCCCGATCCGTGCTGGTGGTCAACGTGAACGGTGGGGCCTGACTCAGGACCGACCGCGCCTGCTGTGTGTCCGAGTCGATGGCCTTTGCGTCGGGGTCGGCTGCCCAGTGTCCTCGCGGAAACAAGCCGCTCGCGACCTGAGCCTTACCAGCCAACAACGTGGTGACGAGCAGCTTGCGGTCGATGGCGTGGGCGATAGCGCGTCGGAACGCGAGCTGATTGGTCGGCGCTTGATCGTTCTGAAACAGCATGTAGGTGACGTTCGCGCCTGGTCGCGACTTCACCTTGAGCTCTGGGCGCTGCTCCAGAGCCGGCAGGATGGTCGCCGAGATGGCGTTGGGTGCGATATCAGCGCTGCCGGCCATCAAGCGTAAGGCGCGCGCGTTCTCGTCCCTTACCGTACGGATCACGACGTGCGTCGCCGAATCAGTCTCCGGATTCGCCCCACCAGCATTGGGGGGTGAGGAGCTGCGTTCATGGAGCCCGAGGGCGCTTGCTTGCCCTGGTACGGCTTCCAGGCGCACTTCAGCCCAGTCGAAATGGCTGATCCGGTAGGCGCCAAGACCATCCAGATCTCCTGTGGCGCTCTGGGTGCTCGCCGCCTGATCGGCGCGCAAGATGGGCACCTCCAAGTCGGAGAGCAACGTGGCGCGTGGTTTGGCCAAGGTCAGCTCGAGGCGTCCCTCACCCAAATCCCGGCAAGCACCGATTGATTCTGCAACGACGCGATGAGGGCTGCCGAGGCGCTTGTCAGCCAGAGCCTCGAGCGTCGCGCACACGTCTGCGACCTCGAGGGATTTGCCACTGTGGAATTTGAGGCCCGAGCGAAGCTTGATTTCTAGGTGACTCGGGTCACGCCAGCGCCAGCTCTGCGCGGCCAGAGGCACTGGCTCCAAGCTGTCTGGGTCGAGGCCGGCGAGTCCCGCGTGGACCAGCCGCGTCACTTTGATGTCCAGCGCGCGGGTCGTGAAACGCGGATCGAGGGAGCTGAATTCCGTCGGCACCACGATCTCCAACGCGCGTTCAGCTGCGGCGTCTGGAGCGCCAGACGGCGTGCACGCCGTAATCGCTGTCCACGTCGCGATCGCCAGCATGGGTGAGCGGAGGCGCCGCGCAATCTGGTTCAGCTGCACTCCCCACGTCACCCGATCGCCGTATCAGATGCTAGAACGCGGCGCATGCGGAAATTCAATGCCTGGTTCGCTGGGATCGCGCTGTGCGCGCTCTCGGGAGTTGGGGCGCTGCTGGTGACCCAACCAGCGCCGCAAGTGACTCCCGAGCGTCAGCCTCGGCCGCTCGCCGCGGCGACGCTGGACTCGCGCGTTCAGGAGCTGAGCCGCTGGGTGAAAGAAGGCAAGGGGCAGCTCAGTGTGCGCGTCTTGGATGTCGAGACGGGGAAACGCATCGCGGGAGTTGATGACGAACAAGCGCTGAATCCCGCGTCCAACATGAAGGTCGTGACGGCGGCCGCTGCGCTGGAACTTCTAGGACCCGACTTCAGCTTCCGCACGGGAGTGTACGGCGCGCTCAACGACACTCACTCCACGTCGCTGGTGCTGCGAGGCGACGGGGACCCTGCCTTCGGTATGGGGGACGTTTGGCGCCTCGCGTCGGCACTCGTGCAGAGCGGTCTGCGCCAAGTCGATGGGGACATCCTGGTCGACCAAGGGCGCTTCGACGGGCAATACGTGCCACCGGCCTTCGATCAACAGCCGAACGAGTGGGCCTATTTTCGTGCGCCCGTGAGCGCGATCGCCTTGGAGGAGAACACGGTCACGTTGAACGTGGTGCCAACGGCGGACGGCAAGCCAGCGCGCATCTGGTTCGATCCGCCCGGCTTCGTCAGCGTGAGCGGCCAGGTCAAGACGGTTGAGAAGGGCAAGGGTCAGTCCGTTCAGCTGAGGCTAGTACCCGACGGAAACAAGCTTCGTGCGGAGCTCGATGGCCGCATAGCGGACTCGCTCCCCAGGCAGCGCTTCACCAAGCGCGTGGATGACCCGACCTTGCTAGCGGGCTACGCGCTCGCTTCCGCGCTCACGAGTCTCGGCGTGGAGATCAAGGGTGGCGTGAAGCCGGGCGGCGCCAGTGAGAAGCGTGAGCTAGTGCACGTGCCCTCTCCACCGTTGAACGTGCTGGTGCAGCGCCTGGGCAAGGATAGCGATAATTTCTATGCAGAAATGCTGTTCAAGGCGATCGCGGCGCACGCCAATCCGGGGGAACCTTCGACTTTCAAGCAAGCCGCCGTGCAGGTCTCCCAGTGGCTCGCGCAGGTGACGCCCGGGACGCCTAGCTCCCCAGCGCCAGCCGGGACTGGTGCCGCGCCTTCTGCGGCGCCGCACTCGGCAGACGTGATCCTCAACGGCTCGGGCTTGTTCGACGCGAATCGCCTGAGCGCGGCGACGCTCACCCGCGTCTTGAGTCACGCGTATCGCGATCCACGACTGTCCGCCGAGTTTGTGGCCCAGCTATCCGTGGGCGGGGTGGACGGCACCCTGCGGTCGCGGCTGCGTAAGCACCGCACGACTCGGGCGGTGCGCGCCAAGACGGGGACACTCGCGCGGGTGGTTGCGCTGAGTGGCTTCGTGCTTCGTCAAGGCAAGGAGCCCTACGCATTCAGCATTCTGGTCAACGGGATCAGCGACCATAGCGGGGTACGTCAACGCATGGACCGCGTGGTGGACGCGTTGGTCGAGCTGAGCCAGCAGCAGTAGGCGCCCGGCTTTCCCTGGGATTTGTCGGAGGCGTGTCTGCCCGGCGCGATCTCACGTTGCGAGCGCCGCGTCGTGACACTACGAACGCTGTGTTGTCCGCTTCATCCCCTACGCCGGAAACGGCTGCCGGCTCCGAACCCGCCGCAGAGCTCTCAGAGGCCGCAGAACTCTCAGAGGCCGCAGAGCTCTCGGAGATCGCCGCTCCGACCAAGCCCGCCAAGCGCGATCTCACCCAAGGTCCGGTGGGACCAACCCTCACACGCTTGGCGATCCCGATGGCCTTCGGCATCGGGGCCGTGATTCTGTTCGGTGTCGTTGACACCATCTACGTTGGCCAGCTGGGCCCCGAGCCGCTCGCGGCGATGAGCTTCACGTTCCCCATCGTGTTCACCGTGATGAGCCTGTCCATGGGGATGGGGATCGGCGTGATGAGCGTGATCTCGCGCGCCATCGGCGAAGGGGACGACCAGAAGGTCACTCGCCTCGCGACCCACGGCTTGATGCTCGCGTTCTTGCTGGTGGTGTTGCTAGCGGCGATAGGTCTCCTGACGCTGGACCCGCTGTTCACCGCGCTCGGTGCTGGACCTGAGCTAATGCCGATGATCAAGGCCTACATGGTGCCTTGGTACCTCGGCGTCGGTCTCCTCGTCGTGCCGATGGTCGGCAACGCGTGCATTCGCGCGACAGGTGACACCAAGACTCCCGGGCTCATCATGATGCTCGCCGGCGGAGTGAACGTGATCCTCGATCCGTTGATGATCTTCGGCATCGGCCCGTTTCCCCGTTGGGAGCTGATGGGCGCCGCGGTCGCGACCGTCATCTCCTGGACGATCACCTTCGTCGCCGCGTTCTGGATCCTCACCCGACGCGAGAAGATGCTGTCGCTCAGCTACCTGCGGCCGGGCGGCGTGCTCGCGTCGTGGAAGCACATCCTGAGCGTAGGCTTGCCCGCCGCGGCCACCAACATGCTCGTGCCTATCGCAGCGGCGGTGCTGACGCGCATTGCCTCTCGCTTTGGGCATAGCGCGGTCGCGGCCTACGGTGTTGGGACGCGCGTCGAATCGCTGTCGATGATCGGCATCATCGCGCTCAGCGCCTCCGCGACGCCTTTCGCCGGCCAGAACTTCGGAGCACGCAAGAGCAGCCGTATCCGCGAGGCACTGAGGTTTGGCGCCAAGGCCTGCGTGGTTTGGGGGTTAGGGGTGGCGCTGGTGCTCGGAGTGGCCGCGCCGCTGATCGCTGGCTGGTTCAGCTCCGAGGGTGACGTGATCACGCCCGCCGCCTGGTACATGCGGCTGGTTCCCATCAGCTACGGCGCCTACGGCGTGTCGGTTTTTGCAGTCAGCGTGTTCAACGGCATCAACCGGCCGCTCAACGCCGGGATGGTCATCATAATCCGGCTGTTCGTCTTGGCGGTGCCGTTGGCGTTGCTCGGAGCGGCGCTCGAGGGCCTCTACGGGATGTTCCTCGGCGTGACCATCGCCAACGTGATCGTGGGGGGCCTTGCCCTGGTGTTGGTGCGAGCCCAGGTGAAGAAGCTGGATCACCAGTTTGGCCTCACCCCCCAATCCCCAACCTAGGTAGCTAGCGGCTGAAGCCGATTCCCTACGGATTAGCTAGCGGCGCTTCGCGAGCAGGCCGGCGAAGAACAGCACTCCGGCGCCGAGCAGCGTGAGCCAGAGCCCCAAGAACGTCGTGCGCCACAGCAAGAGCAGCACTTCGGCGAGCGACCAGAGGAGGAACACCCCGCCTACCAAGAGCGCGACCTTCGCCGCGCCCCGCCTGTTCGTCAGCGCAAGAAAGCCGGCGATGAGCGCGCCAAGGGGCAAGAGGTAGATCGCGTAGTATTGGGCTCCGCGCTGGGAAGCTACCTTCGCAATTTGCCACCCGGAAATGGAAATGGAGGCTGTGCCAAAGGAGAAGCCGAACCAGGCCATGAAAAAACCGACCAGGACCAGACCGGCTCCCAACAGCACTCCGCTCTTTGCCGCCACGCTCTTCATCGTCACATCAAATACGCTCAGGT
>JBFXBK010000172.1:0-17880 GCA_050183255.1 Polyangiaceae bacterium
TGCGCTACCGGTGACCGTCGTCCGGCGTGTGCGGAGCCCACAGGAGGCCCGAGAAGAGGGCTGAATTGTCGCTCCAGGTGTCAAAGCCCCGACGTACTCCCTCCGCCACCTGGCGCCGAGGCGGTCGCGCTGCACTTCGAGATCGGCGCTTTCGAGCTGGATTTCAGCCAGTTTCGCGCGCGCGGCGAGTTGGCACACAACATGGATTGCCTGCTGTCGAGGAAGACGCGCAGTGACCATGCAACTCGCCATATCCCCGACGGCGGCGACGCCGAACGTCCCGGCGGTCGAGAGCTTGAGCCCAGCGCTCCTGGCTCAGAACCTCGAGAGCCTCAGCCTCGGCGGCGAGACGCGCTCGCTGCTGATGCAGAGCTCGGAGCACGGCCGTATTGATTTCCGTGGGGGTTATCTGACGCTGCACTCGGCGGGTTCGCAGTTCGACGCCGAGGTGACCTTCGCCGAGCTTCAGACGCTACTCCGCGACGCCGAGCAGACTCAGGGCCCCGTGATCCTGTTTGGTCTCGGCCTCGGGCGGCTCGCGCAAGAGCTCAAGGCGTCCACCAAGTCTCTAGTCGTGTTCGAGCCGGACGTGGGCTTGCTGAAGCGCCGCCTCAGCGCCGGGCCGCTCTGCCTGGGCGATGTGCCGATCGTCGCGACCGAGCACGATCTGATGCAGGTGTGGACCGACCTCGCGAAGGACCGAACTGGGGCCACCCTGGTTGCTGCGCCAGGCTACCGGGAAGCATACCCCGAGGCGTTCGCTCAGCTGGGAGCCAGCGTGGAGCAGCTCGTCAACCGGACGACGGCGAACCTCAACACCTACCATCTCCGCGCGGAGACATGGGCACGAGACGTCGTCGACAACGTAGACTGCTTGACCCAGGCGAGCCCCTTCTTGGCGCTCGAGCGCAAGCTCGAAGGCGTACCAGCGTTCATCGTTGGCGCGGGACCGTCGCTGGCCAAGAACGTCGAGCTGCTGCGCGACGCTGCTCAGAAAGGCATCGTGATCGCAGTGAACTCCAGCGCCATGGCGCTCGCCAAGGCGGGAGTCACGCCCCAGGTGCTGATGTGCATCGAATCGATCGACGTCTCGGAGCTCTTGAGCAAGGTCCCGTTCATCGACGAAGTGGCGCGAGCGTTCAGCCTCACCGGTAGCCCTGAGGTTTTGCGCACGGGAAATGGTCCGCTCTTGCCGGTGTACGAGGCGCTCCCTGAGTTCGAAGCGCCGCTTCGGGAGCTGATGGGCACCCCGGGTGTCAAAGTCTCGGGAAGCGTCTCCACCGCCGCCTTCTCGCTGGCTGAACAGCTCGGGTGCAATCCCATCGTGCTCGTCGGACACGACCTCGGATACACGGGCGGCGAAGCCTACGCAAAGGGTACGGCCTACGAGGGCTCGAGAGTCGAGGCGAACGCCGAAGCGGGCGTGCTCGAACTCAAGTGGAGCCAGGCGGTGATCGAGGCTCACGGCAAGGGCCAGGGTGCGATGCACGCCCACGAGCAATTGCTCGAGGTGGAAGCTTGGGGGGGAGAGGGCAGTGTCCTGACAGGCGTCATGCTGAGCGCGGTGCGCGCTTGGTTCGAGGGCGTGGGTCGTGAGCTGCCCAGGAGTCGACCTGACCTCCAGTTCATCAATGCCACCGAGGGTGGAGCCCGCATCCAGGGCGTACGCGAGATGCGTCTCGGAGAACTACTCGCTGGATTGCCTGACCGCGGACTCACGGCACAGGAGCTCGCGCAACGCGCAGCGGCGGCGCGGCCAGCAGTTTCTGCCGAGCGAGTCCGCGCCTGGGCCGAGCGCCAGCAGGACGCGCTCAGTCGCGTACGCCGAGCGGGCAAGCAACTTCGTGAACGCGCCAACTCAGCGCTGAAGAGCATGCGGAGGGAGTCGCCCGGACTCGTCAAGAAGAGCTTCCGCAAGCTCTCCCAGGCAGAAGAAGGCTACCGCAAGGCGCTCGCACCGCTGGCGATGCTGGATGCGTACGCCAGGCGGGAGATCGACTGCATCGCGTCGGCAATCGAGCACGATGTTCAGAGCGAGCATTCCCGCGCGGAATCTTCAATCGAGAGCGAAGTCAAGATCACGCACGCCATCGAGCGCGCAATGGACCGCTACGAGTCCGACCTAAAGCGTTTGGTGAGTCGTCTCTGACGGGTCACCGGCAACATCTCGTCAAGTAAGGAGTGGATCATGTCTCTAGTCGTTAGAACCAACGTCGCCTCACTGCAGTCGCAAATGAACCTTGGAAAGAACCAGGCGGCGCTCAGCACCAGTTTCAACAAGCTCTCCAGCGGCTATCGGGTGAACTCAGCCGCGGATGACGCCGCTGGTCTCTCGATCAGCGAGAACATTGTCGGGCAGGTACGTTCTTACACCGTTGCCGAGCGGAACGCGAACGACGCAATCAGCATGGTGCAAACCGCAGAAGCATCTCTGGGTGAGATGACCGGGATCATGCAGCGCATGCGCGAGCTCGCAGTGCAAGGGTCGAACGGCAACTACACGGCTCAAGACCGTGGGTACATGGATACGGAGTTCCAAGCGCTCAAGTCGGAGCTGTCCCGCATCCAAGCGGCCGCCAAATTCAACGGCAAGCAACTCGTCGGAACGACGGCGACGACGATCACCTTCCAGATCGGCCTCGACAACACGGCCAGCGATCAGATGTCGATCTCTTTTGGCGGCATGAACCTCACGGCAATGCTGGCGGCAACCAGCACGCTCGCCGGCACCGGCCCGACCGCGTCTCAGAACATGCTGGCACGCATCGACTCGACCCTGACGTCGATCTCCACTGCCCGCGCCGACTACGGTGCATCGATGAACCGCCTCGACATCGCGACCAGCGCCATCCAGACGATGCGCCTCAACATGTCAGCCGCCAACTCTCGCATCCGCGACGTCGACGTCGCGATGGAAACCTCGACGATGGCCCGCAACCAGGTGCTCAGCCAGGCCGGCGTGTCCGTGTTGTCTCAAGCCAACCAGCTCACCCAGAGCGCCCTCAACCTGCTGCAGTAGTCGCTACACGACCAACATCCAAAGCAACGAAGACGAGATGAGAGCTGCTCGCGGCCTGGCCGCGAGCAGCTCGCTTCGTTTTGTGCGCCCCAGCACAAGCATCCGCATGCCGCATTCAAGATTCTGCTCAAGCAACGCCCTCCACCTCCGTTCCGCTGAGTGACGGGCAAGACGCCCGGGGGGAGTGTCAAGGACGACACTCTCCAACTCTCCAGGAAGGAGAAAGACCATGCCCCTAGCAGTACAAACCAACGTTCCGTCTCTTCAGGCTCAGCGCAACTTGAAGGGCAACCAGATGGCCCTGCAGAACAGCTTCAACAAGCTGTCGAGCGGTTACCGCATCAACACCGCAAAGGACGACGCGGCCGGCCTCGCCATCAGCGAGAGCATGAAATCTCAGGTTCGCTCGTTCACCGTCGCGGAGCGCAACGCGGGCGACGGAATCTCGATGGCGCAGACGGCTGAAGGCGCCCTCGGTGAGATCCACAACGTGCTCGGCCGCATGCGCGAGCTGGCGATGCAGTCGTCCAACGGCTCGCTCGGCTCTCAGGACCGTGGCTACATCGACACCGAATTCGGTGCGCTCAAGTCGGAAATCGGCCGCATTCAGTCGTCCGCGAAGTTCAACGGCAAGCAGCTCGTGGGTGCTGCCACCAGCAGCATCACGTTCCAGGTCGGCCTCGACAACACCGCAAGTGATCAAATCAGCATCAACTTCGGTGGCGTGGCGCTAACTCAGATCCTCGCGGCGACGACCAGCGTCGCGGGTGCCACGGCTGGTTCGTCTCTCACGGCCCTGGGTCGTATCGACACGGCCATCCAGAAGGTCTCCACCGCTCGCTCGAACTTCGGTTCCGCCATGAACCGCCTAGACGTCGCGAGCTCGAACATCGGCACCATGCGCCTGAACATCGACGCCGCCAACAGCCGCATCCGCGACGTCGACGTGGCTGATGAGACCTCCAAGATGACCAAGAACCAGGTGCTCAGCCAAGCAGGCATCTCAGTGTTGGCGCAGGCGAACCAGCTGCCGCAGATGGCCATGAACCTGCTCTGATCGACAATCAACAACACCAAGCGCCCGCTCCCGAAAGGAGCGGGCGCTTTGCGCTTTGTGACGTTTCTCGAATTGAGAGGATTCGTTCTCAATCATGGACACGCCGAGCCGTACAGTCTCTCATACGATATCCGCGAGGAAGAAGCGTCAAAGGTTTGTCAGTTTCCAGTCAAGGCTTGCGTGCCGCCACCGTTCTTTCACTACGCAGGGCACTGACGCCCTCATGAACGGGAAGAACTCCACGAAGGAGGCAAGCCAATGGCAGTCAACATTCGAACCAACACATCCTCGCTCGAGGCTCAAAAGAACCTGGGGGCGAACCAGAAGGCGCTCCAGAAGAGCTTCGCTAAGCTCTCCAGCGGGTACCGCATCAACTCGGCTTCGGACGACGCCGCCGGCCTCGCGATCAGCGAGAGCTTGAAATCTCAGGTCCGTTCCTACTCCGTTGCCGAGCGCAACGCGGGGGACGGGATCTCGATGGCGCAAACCGCTGAAGGTGCGCTCGGAGAGATGCACAACGTGCTCGGGCGCATGCGTGAGCTGGCCGTCCAGTCGTCGAACGGCAGTTTGGGCTCCACGGACCGTGGCTACCTGAACACGGAGTTCGGCGCACTTCAGAGCGAGCTTGGCCGCATTCAGTCTTCGACGAAGTTCAACGGTACTGCCCTGCTCGGAGCAGCCACGTCCAGCGTGACCTTTCAAGTTGGCATCAACAACACGGCGTCCGACAAGATCGCCGTGTCATTCGGTGGCATCGCGCTCACCCAGATGCTGGCGGCCACGACGACGCTGAGCGGCGCCACAGCCGGCAACTCGCTGAACGCCATCGGACGCATCGACTCGGCCATCCAGAAGGTCTCGACCTCCCGCGCCAACTTCGGTGCAGCGATGAACCGACTGGATACCGCGACGAGCTCCATCCAGACCTCGCGCCTGAACCTGTCGGCAGCCAACTCGCGCATCCGGGACGTCGATGTCGCGGAAGAGTCGAGCCAGATGTCGCGCAACCAGGTGCTGACGCAAGCGGGCATTTCGGTGTTGGCTCAGTCCAACTCGCTGCCACAGCTCGCGTTCGGTTTGATCGGCTAGCGCTCACATCCTCGCACCACCAAAGCCCGTGCTGTCTCCTCTCGGATACAGCGCGGGCTTCGGTGTTTGTGCTGCTTGCCCCTCAAACTTTTGACTGTCGGTCCGTTCAGAGAATCGGCAGGCAATTTGCTTCTACAAGGCGAGCAAGCGTGATGAGCGGCTCCAGCGAGCCCGCGACCCACGGCGAGTGTCGGAGGCAACCGACTCACCTCCCCCAAACCCAAGCACACGAGAGACACCATGGCAGGCACCATCACCTTCGGCGGGATCGGCTCCGGAATGGACGTCGAGGGCCTGATCTCGGGCCTAGTCGGCGCTAGCAAGGGCCCGCTGAACATCGTCAACACGCGCAAGAACAACGTCGACTCGGCCATCACGGTGCTGAGCGACCTCTCGGGCTTGTTGAGCAGTCTCAAGAACGCCTCTCAGGGGCTGGACACGCTGGAGGAGGTCGGTAGCTACGCCGCCAAGAGCTCGGACGAAGCCATCGTCGCGACCGCCAATGGCTTGGCACTGCCGTCAAGCTACCAGGTCAGCGTGACGCAGCTGGCTCAAGAGCAACGCACCTACAGCAACACGTTCGGCGACAAGCTCAGCGCGCTCGGACAGAGCGGCGACCTCGACATCACGGTGGGGAGCGGAGCGGCCGTCAACATCAGCGTCGAGGCCACCGACACCCTCGAAGACATCATGACGAAGATCAACGAGAGCGACGCCAAGGTGAACGCGTCGATCTTCTACGACGGCACGGACTACCGCCTGCAGGTGCGTGGAAAAGACTCCGGTGCCGCCAACACCATCACCTTCGGCGAAAACAATGGTGTAGCGCTGGGCTTGTCCACGCCCGCGAACACGGTGCAGGTGGCGCAAGATGCGATCGCCGTCATCGATGGCTTCAGTGTCACCAGCTCAACGAACAAGATCGCTGGCGCAATTCAGGGTGTCACGCTCGCTCTAACCAAGAAGACGACTGAGCCCGCAACCTTGAGCGTCGAGACTGACTCCGACGCCTTGCAAGGCAAGATCAAGAAGATGGTGGACGCGTACAACGCGGTCATCAGCAAGGTGCAGGTGACCGCCGGCTATGGCGAACGCAAAGCGACGAACACCATCCTCAAGGGCGACAGCACGCTTCGAAACATCAACTCGAAGATGACCACGACGCTGTTGAACCCCAACGCCTCGCTCAGCGGCAAGTACCAGACGCTCAACTCGATCGGGATCCAGCTCGAGAACAACGGCATGCTCAAGCTCGATTCGACCAAGCTCACCGAGGCCCTGGGTGAAGATCCGGACGCCGTAGCGCGCATCCTCGCGGGAGACGACACGAACGACGGCATCATGGACGCCATGAGCAGCCTGATGGAGGACCTCGTGTCGCCTGATAGTGGCGCGCTCACCGCGCGCAAAGAGGGCTTGGAATCGGAGAAGACACGCCTGGAGGATCAAGCCGAGAAGGAGCAGGCACGTCTCGACCGCTACGCCGAAACCCTACGGAAACAGTTCACCGCGATGGACTCCACGGTGGCGTCCTACAACGCGCAACTAGCCTACTTGATCCGTTGATCTGTCCGTTTGTGTAGTCAAGAACCGAGCTCTTCAGAGGACCTTTCATGTTGGACGTCGCCAGTCGCTACAAACAAGTTCAGATCCAGACTTCGAGCCCCGGGGAAATCCTGCTCGCGCTGTATGACGGCCTGTTCCGTTTCCTCAGGGGGGCGCAGCTCTGCCTCGAACAGAAGCAGCGCGCGAGGGCCGGCGAGCTGATCAGTAAGAGCCATGCAATCATCAGTGAGCTCTTGATCGCGCTCGACCCCAAGCACAACCCCGAGCTCTGTCAGCACCTGAGCGGAGTCTACGACTTCTGTCTCGATCGCCTCACGCAGGCGAACTTGAAGAGCGACCCAATCTTGGTCGCGGAAGTGATTATGGTGCTCAGCCCCATCAAGGAGGCTTGGGAGGTGGCCGTACCCCAGGCGGCGCGCGAACAGACGCTGCCGAGGTGACATGCACAGCTTTCCCAATCCCACGCAGGCAAAAGACAGCACCGTAACCTACGTCCGTGGGGCTTCTCCCGACGACTTCTGGGCACACTTCCGCTCCGGCGCAAGCGTCCATGTCGTCCGCGGCCGCGGTTGCCACTATCCCGAGCTGGCCAGCGCTGCGCCCTCGACTCGCGGGTACTACGAGCTCTTTGCGAAGCGCTTCCCGCACCTGGGTCGCGTGCTGGACGCAGGTTGCGGCTCTGGAGTGGGTACGCGGGTGCTCGCCCGGCAGTATCGCCAGGTTCTCGCGGTAGATCATGACCCCAAGGCGCTGGCCTTCTGTCGTGAGTTTTCGCGCCGCACGGAAACGCTTCAGGCGAACGTCGAAGATGGTTTGAGCATCGAACCTTGCGCTGCCGCGGTCGTCGCTGACGTCCTCGGGCACACCGACTCTCCGCTCACGTTCTTGCGCGGACTACGGCGAAACCTGAGCGAGGGCGCACCCGTATTCGTGGTCGAGGCGCGCGCGGAGCTGACCCAGCGCCTCGAGGCTCCGGCAAGGCGTGCCTTTTCATCCCTCGAGCTGGCCCGCCTGCTGGAGAGCGCTGGCTTCCATTTCAACGAATGGATCGCGGAAGACTCGAGCTTCTTGGTTTGCTCCGTTAGGGCGCGTGAAGATGGACTGTGGCAAGAGTTCGAGAGCGCCGAGCGCTGCGTCTCCGACGCCGAGCGAGAGCCCTCCAGAACCGCTCTCCAGCGCGCACTGAAGAAGAACGCTGAGTTCAGCGCCAAGGCATCCGGGCACCCGCGATATCAAACGGAGGCGCTGCTCCTGGAGGCCCGCCTCGGCTGGCTCGAGCAGAGCGGCGATCGCACCGCCGAGGCCTTGCTCGCCGCTCAGCGGAGCGCTCCGGGAGACGCCCGCGCTTCCGCACGGCTATCGCGGTTGATGCTCGCGGTGGGCGCAGTGGCGGATGGGCTCGAACTAGCGCTCGCAGCCCTGAGGGTCGATCCAACGCTGCCGGAGGCCGCCAACGCATTCGCGAGCGCAGTCACGAAGCTCGGACACGAAGATCGCTTCGGCGCGTGGCGGGCGGCTCACGCACTATCCCCCGCGGATCCAACCGTCGCCTCTGCGCTCGCCGAGGCGGCGGCCGCCCGTGGTGACACGGGCTTCGGGATCCAAGTGTTCAAGCAAGTACGTAGCTACGGTGACATGCTACCTGCTGATTTCTGCCTGGCATTGGCCTGGATGCTGGACGCAGAGGGCAAGACCGCTGACGCGCGCCTCGAGGCACGCACCGCCCGCGCCCTTGCGCCCAAGGACCCCGAAGTTCAGGCGTTGTGTGCGCACCTCGGCTGCTGAATCTCTTGAGTGACACTCGATAGGCGATTGCGTGGCAGGAACTCCTGCGATGCGGCTACTATCGCCCGGTGACGCGCGAGAGCGAAGGCCGGGAGCCGCCGGAGCTGGACGTCCTCCGCCATCGCGTCGCCGCCTTGGAGACGGAGAACCTCGCGCTGTACCGCGCGATCCGCTTGCTACATCAGGTGTCCAGTCTGGTGCGCGACGCGCTCGAACTCGAGCCGACCTGCTACGCACTGCTGACCGGCGTCACGGCCGGAGTTGGCCTGGGCTTCAACCGGGCGATGCTGTTCATCACATCGGACGCAAACGACCAGGGCGGTGGCGGTGAAGCGGCGCGCGCTCGCTTGTTCGCCATCGCTGCCGTCGGACCGAGCGACGAGAGGGAAGCTGATCTGGTCTGGCGGGAGATCGAGTCCCTGGCGCCGGACCTTCGCGCGCTCTACCAGGCTGGGTTGAACCAGGCCAAGGCGCCTGGCTCCTTGAGCCGAAAGGTGCGCGAGCTGCAAGTGGAAGTCGACGCGAACAATCCGATCGGGCTTGCCGTACGGAGACAGGCGCTGGTTCGCGGAGAAGGCGAGGATGATCTGAATGGTCTGTTGGATCTCGATACTGCCGTCTCTGTCCCGCTGTTCGATCGCCATGGGCTGTGCGGCGTGCTGTACGCCGACAACCGCTTCACCAGGCGGCGCGCGGATTCAATCACGATCGAGGTCCTAGGCATGCTCGCAGATCAAGCTGGCCTGGCGCTGGAGAACGCGCGTCGCTTCGAGCGCCTCGCACGGGAAGCGCGCACCGACGCGCTGACGGGGCTCGGTCACCACGGCGCCATGATGAACGCGCTGCAACAGGCTATGGCGGAGAGCCAAGAGCTAGCTGAGCCACTGGGTCTTGCGATGATTGACTTGGATGACTTCAAGCGCGTCAACGACACTCACGGTCACCTCGCGGGTGACGCACTCCTGATGGCTGTGGCCGAGCGGCTGCGCGACGTCACCCGTGGGCGTGAGCTGGCGTTCCGATACGGCGGCGAGGAGTTTGCCGTGCTGCTCCCAGGCGCGCGACGTGATGTGCTCTCAAAGGTGGGGGAGCGCCTCCGCCAGAGCGTCGGCGCGCGTCCCTTCAACGTTGGTGAGCAGTCGACGCTCCGCGTGACCTGCTCCGTGGGGCTCGCCGAGTTGCTCCCTGGCGACAACGCCGAGGCGCTGATCGACCGCGCTGACCAGGCGCTACTCACCGCAAAATCCTCAGGGAAAAACTGCGTCAGGCTCGCCGACCCACCACACACGACGCAGTGAGCCAGACGCTTTCCTGACGAAGCGTGAATCCCACGCACAGCTCTGACCGAGGCGTCAGACCACCCGCCGATCAGCAGCCCGCTGGGTTCGCTGGCGCATCGCAGCAAAGCGCCTGGTTCCCAATACTTAGCCACCGGGCCTAGGCATTGCACTGGCCCCTCGCCATATGCAACGTCACTCGCTTTGGCTTGGTCTCGCGACCGCTCTTTCAGCAACCACGATGCTCCTTCACGCGTCCGAAGCGCGCGCACAGGAGCACCTAGACGATCCGCGCTACGAATCGCCCAGCTCCCATCGCTCGCCCGAACCAGGCTCTCTGGACGACGAGGACTTTCGCCCCTGGGACCACGCAGAGTTCACGATGGGCTTCATCGGCGGTCAGCGCTCCTACGCGGACACCAACTTCAGTCAGATTGGCAGCGGAGAGCGCTTGAACCTGGACGCCCCGCTAGCAAGCGCACCCTACGATCGCGTGTCCGCCCTCGGCCTGCGTTACGACGCGCGCTTGGTCGTGAGCTATGTGCGCATGACCGCTGGCTTCGATCTGCCGTTCGCGACGTTTTCCACTGGAGACACGACACAGAGCTACACAATCGGTGGACAGGCGCGCGAGGTCACGAGTCGCAGTTTGAACATCAAGGGACTCCGATTCGGGATTGGTGGCGAGCTACCCACGGGTTCGCCAGTCACGCCGTTCGTCGACGTGATGGGCACGGTGAACTTCCTCGACACGACGCTCGTGGTCGACGACCAGAGCTACGATTTCGACGCCACGAGCTTCGGCTTCTCGGTGCGCGGCGGTGTGCGCTTGCAAGTCAGGCGCTGGTTCTTTGCGCAGCTCGCGGGGGAAGTCGGCCTGGCGAGCGACGTGGTCTGGGGTGGGGAGCTCTCGGTCGGTTTCTCGACCATGTAGCTAGGGGCCCACGAACGTCCGCGGGCCCTAGGCGCGCGGCTCGTCGCCTCCCCCGAGCCTCGCCATGTCTTCACGCAACGCGCGCTCGATGCCAATGAACCCAAACGGCAGCACCGCGAACAACATGTTCTTCGCGGAACGTGCGATCGGCCATGCGTGCTCCGTTGCCGCCCGGAACAGGGCAACCACGAAGATCAAGAACAGCGCGCCGTGGGCCATGCCGACGATGCGTACGGCCTGCGGCATACCAAGCGCATGCTTGAGGGGCATGGCGATACCGAGCAAGATCAGAAACGACAGACCCTCTGCAAAGCTCACCCAACGAAAGAAGCGCAACTCACTCATCCCAACTCCCCAGCGTAGACTCCACCCATGGCCATGGAGGCGCGCGGTCGCGCTGGCGAGCGGACAAGTTGTCGCAGTCGTTCAGTTGGCCTCGCAGAGCGTCACCCCCATCGCGTGCTCGCAGTGCTCGTCCGCATCCGCCATGAGCGCACTCGTGGCGTGAAACAGCCGACATTGAACGTGATTTCCGTCGAAAACGAGCGGGTCACGCACGTCGTACGAGATGTCCGACGCTGGTAAGCCGGCGCAAGCGTCGAGGCACGCCGAGAGGTCCTCATAGTGATAGAGCGGTGAGGACGCCTGGGTGCAGGCGACCATCATGATGCTGCAGTAGCCCTCACAGTTGCTCCCGCAGCGCCCGTCTCCTCCAGGCCCCGCCTGACGACAGTACGCTGCCAGCTCAGTGCCCGCGGCGTAGCGTGCTTTGCCAGCGTATTTCAACCGACACGCCGCGGTGTCGCCGTCGGCACCTCCCAGCTCTCCAGGCGGCAAGACCCCGCACACCTTCAGACACTGCTCGCGATCCTTGTACTGGGGGTAGTCCGCTTCGCAGTACGCTTCCATGTCCGAGCAATACTCTTCGCACACACTCGCCCCGGCGACGCCGCCGGTACCCGCGTCGTCGCTATTCCCTGCGGATCCACCGCTTCCCGCGTCGCCAGAATCGCCAGAGCCATCGCTCCCCTGTCCTCCCCCAGATTTGCTCCCCTGGGCGTTGCCGGATTGGCCGGACCCACCCTGTCCGGCCGCCCCCTGTCCGGCCGCACCCCCCATCGCGTTGCCGAGCGTCGGGTCCTCGACTGCATCTTCGATACCGAGCACTTGAGCGCATGCCGGGACCAACAGCAGCGTCAATGCCAAAGCTCCACGCTGGCTCACGGACATCAGAAGGTTCCTCCCCAGCTCAGCGCTGCGCCGTCTCGGGTACCGCGAACGGCAAGCGTCGCCCCGGGCCCTTCCGCTGCTTTGGTGGGACCGAAGAGCACCAGGCTGACGCCTCCGACGAGCAACGTGCCGCCCACTGCAAACGCCACGGTGGCTCCGTCAGCATAGCTGAGCGCGTCCTCGCGTAGCCTCATGCCTTGCGCGGTACAGCGGTTCTTGTCTTCCTCGCGGCAATGATCCAGAGACTCGCTGTTCGCGTCGTAAGCCTTTACGGTCAAAAAGGACCCGACGCCGAGCCCGACCAAGCCGAGCCCCCCCACGACGTATCCAACCACCTCCCAGGGTCGTTCCCGGTCATTTTTGGGGGAGAGGGAGCGCGTATCGGAAACCGGTGGCGGTGTCTTGGCCTCCTTTGGCAGTGGCACGAGCTCTGGGACTGGCAGCTCGCTCTTGTGCGGACCGGCTGGAGTATCGAAGCGTTTTTCCCACGTGCGGAAGCCCTCCGCGCGGACTTCGAGCTGCGTGCGCCCGGGGTCCACCGGCAGCGGCGAGGTCCAGGACGCGTGCGGGATATTCACACCGTTCAGCCTAACACTCGCATCCTCGGGGAATCGCTCGGGCAGACGCAACACGAGCCGACTCAGGCGCGTTTCGAGATCACTCGCGCGCTGCTTCGCTAGCTCCTGACGTTGCACCTCACCACGCTGTCCGGCCACCGCGGCCGCCTCCATGAAGAGCGCCCAGGCGCTCGCCGTCTTGCCCTCGCGATCGCGACAGTCTGCCAAGCGCAACAATGTGCCGAGCGCTGGATCGAGCTCTTGGCTGGCGGCAAACTTCTGACAGCCTCGGGCAGTCTCCCCGGCGTTGACGAGACTGGCGCCCTCCTGAAACAGCGCCTCCGCAGCAGCCTTCTGCGCACCGCTTGGCTCCGCAGAGGCGCTTGGAGCGAGCACCAACATCAGCGCAGCGAGGGCACTAGCATTGCTGCGCCTCATGGCTCCACCAGCGCAAAGCCGGTTACGCTCGCTCCGGCGAGGTCCCCCGGCTGCGTGTCAGCCGTGGAGTAGTAGAGCGGAACTCCCTTGTATGCGAGCTGCTGCCCCACGCCTGGGGAGGTGAAGACGCTGAAGTCAGACTCCGCGAGAGACGTCACGTGGCTCAGCTGCTTGCCCCGCACCGGCCGCGCGAGCGCCGCGCAACTCCCGGTGCACTTGGCGACTGGATCCTCGCTGCCGGTGCCAAGCTGATCGTTCGCAAACGAGTAGAACGCGAAGCCCCAGCGATCCCCGAGGTACTTCGTGCTCCCGTTGCGTAGCACCACGAGCTCCGCGGGGATCACCTGCGCGGCGTGCCACAGCTTGGCCTTGCCCTGCCCCGCAATCAGCCCGGGGCTCGTGTCGTTCTTGTAATAGTAGAGCGGCCAGCCCATGTACGTCGTCTGGCGCGCGCCGTCGCTGCGGGTGATGCTGCCAAAGTTCGCGTCGTCTAGACCCGCCCCGAGCACACGCGGATCCGCGTTGAAGAGTGGCCAGGAGAGCAAACAATCCCCGACGCACCCGCTGACTGGCGCGTGAGCGCAGTCACCAGGGACATCGCTTCCGTAGGTGTACAACGTGATACCGGCGCCATCGGTGAGGTACTGACCCAGGAACGGACTAGCGGAGCTCCCGACGGTTTCTGCCGGAGCACCACCGGCGCCAGCGACGCCGCCGGATCCGGGCTCATCCGTGTGGAAAATACAGTGAGCGGGCTCGGCGCCCGCGCTGCCAGCCGCGCCGCCAGCTCCGCCACTTCCCCCACTTCCGGCAGCGCCGCCGCTGACCGCGCCGGCGGTCCCAGCGGCACCGCCTACGCTTCCTCCGCTGCCGCCCACGCTACCTCCCGCGCCTGCGCTCGAGGTACCTCCGGCGCCACCAGTGCTCACGCCCCCAGCACCTGCAGTCGCTGCACTACCTGACGAGCCTCCCGAGGAAACCGCGCCGCTTCCGCCGTTCCCCCCCGAGCCGGCCCCACCGCCGCCCGTCGCACCCTCACCCCCAAGTCCCCCGCCCTTGTCACTCCCGCAAGCGACGCACAGTGCGCCAACGAGCGCGACCGCAGACGTCCAGCGCACAGGCGCCGCAGCGACACCAAGCGCAAGCCACTTCAGCCCAAGCCCAAAATGATTCGGTTCCATAGTCCCTCCCATCCATTGCTAGCCAAGAACATTTTCCGTGCGTCTATTGCCGGCCCCCGAATGTGCTCGGGTCCCAAGCGTTCGCAGAGCCCTTCGTCGGCGGCGCCTCACTGCTCGGTCCCTTGACCTGCGCTTCGGTCTTCGCGCTGGTCACTGGTTTCGCGACGCGAGCCGGCGCGGCCCAGCGTGCCCGGGGCAGTGACGGACGGGCCTTCTCATCGTTTCCTTCCGTGCTGGGTGCCGTGCTGGGAGCGGGCTCCGGCTCTGCCACCACCCTGATCGACGGCTGCGGCGTAGGCTCCGGCGCCACAGGCGGAGCCGTGGAGGGAGGCACGACCGCTGCTGACACCGGCTCGTCCTCGCGGCTCGCGCTGCGCCCCCAGAACCAGGCGAGGGCCGCCACCACCACGCAGGTCCCCAGCAGTGCGAACACCGCGCGCCCCCGGCGCCCGCTCGGCTTCGTGGGGGCAAGGGCCTGCGCGCTGAGCAAGGCGCCCCCGCTCTTGAGCGAACCAGACTCGCTCTCGCCGTCGCTTGGCTCCGCCGTCGCACCAGGCACTGGATCCAGCGTGATCGCGCGCAGGGAGCTGTAGCTCCCCGAGCTGCTGCTCAAGGTCGGCTCTGGCAGCTCGCGATCCAGATCGGCCTGCGCGCGCTTGAGCTCGGCACGACGCAGCGCGGCCTGATCTCCGAGCAGGGCGCGCATGTATCCGGCTACGCTGACCTCGAAACTTCCTTCCAACCACTCCGGCGCCGCACGTTCGAGGGCAGACAGCAGCTCGTGCGCCGTCTGAAAGCGTTCGTTCGGCTCCCGTGCCAGGGCGCGCATCACAATCGCTTCGAGCTCGACCGGATAGTCTTCTACGATTCGACCCGGCGGCGTGACCGGTCGCGTCAACACATTACGGATCGTGGCGGCTGGCGTATCCCCCCGGAATGGATGCCTACCCGTAGTGAGCGTGTAGAGCAGGATCCCCAGCGCGAACAGGTCGGTGCGTCGATCGACCCCTTGCTGGTTCACTTGCTCAGGCGCCATGTAGGCGAACTTGCCCTTGATCTCCCCTTCCATAGTGAGGGAGGAGCTCCTGTGTGTGGCCTTGGCGATGCCGAAATCCACGAGCTTCGCGGTTCCGTCGTAGCCGACGAGGATGTTCTGCGGGGAGATGTCCCGGTGCACGACGCCTAGCAGATTCCCGGCTTCGTCACGCAGCTCGTGAGCAGCGTTGAGTCCTTTGCACACCTGTCCAACCAAGTTCACGGCGATGGGCATCGGGATCCCAGCATCGCCCGCGGCTTTACCAACCACGCTGAGTGACTCGCCGTCCACCCACTCCATGACCAGGTACAGCAGCCCCGCCTCGTCTCCGAGCTCGACCGTGGTCACGACGTTGGGGTGATGGATCTGCGCCGCCAGAGTCGCCTCCTCCAGCAACATCTCCTCGAGGCGCTCCGACTCAATATCCGCCCGGATTGTCTTGACGGCGAAGATCTTGCGAAAACCCCGAGTTCCGCGCAGGCGCGCTGCCCACACTTGGGCCATCCCGCCCTTTGCGATGGGCATCAGCAGTTCGTAGCGTCCCAGGACGAGTCCAGGACGTGGCTCTGCTCCCACGCACTGGACTCTCGACTCAGAAAGGTTAGCCATGGGTTTTGGTCCTAGCCGTGAGTGCGCCGTCCACCGATAGGCATGTCAGGTGCCTTCGGGGGTTTCGACTTGGAGTTGAGGTAGTCCTCCAGCACCGACTTGCGGTGCGGCAGGAACACGTCGATCAGCGCCGGGGAGATCAGATATCGCGTCACCCCATCAACCTCTTCGGTGTCTCGCTCGCTCACGTGGGTGAACCCCAGGGAGCTAGGCCAGACGAGCCCTCCTCCGAGCTCCGCACCGTTGCTCAGCCGATGACACCCAGCGCAGCTCTGCGCTTGAGCACGGCGCACGACATCGTCGGCCGAGAGCGTGCTACCGAGTCCGCCGAGCTGAAGCCCGATGCTCTCACGCAGCCCGATATTGGTCTCGAACTGCAGGGGATATCGCATCTCGTCGGCGAAGGCGCCTGAGCTCTGACTCTGCCCAGAATTGAACTGGTCCGCCACCACCAGCGTGATGAGCGCGACATCGTCCGCGGCCAGGGACGCTGTTTCTGCGGGGAAAGCAGCTTGAAATGCGGGTGCCTCCGCGAGCGGAGAGTCCACTGCAAACAGTGGCCCAAAGGGATTGGTCTTTACCGTGACGGGAGCGAAAACCAGACCACTACCTTGCCCTTGAAGCTTGAACTCCCGCAACGACCAGCCCGTGGTGGTGTTTGAGAACTGGTTCGTGCGGATCTGCCCGACGCCAGCAGCGTTATTGCCATAGTGGTCAATCGCGACAACTGGCGGCACGTTGCCGTGACCGGAAAAGTAGAAGTCCTCCAGTGCGTCCGCACGAGCCTCAATATCCGCTTCATTCGTCAAATCGGCCCAAACATCGACGATCTTCCGACAGCCCTTGAGCCCTTGTTGGGGGTGAGGGTTCGGCATGGTGGCCTCGAAGATCAACAGATTGCGATCGCGAGAGTCGGTAATCCCGGAGCGCTTGGCATACACGATGCGGTACTCCCCACAGTTCGAGGCGTCCTCTGGCGCCAGGTCGAAGCGGTTGAACAGACCAATCGGGATGTACCCGCAGGGGCTGTCCTCTGCGAACGGGTCGCAACCAACCTGCGCGCCTTCAGCCGGTGCCGGGCGGCAAAGATACGGATACCCGTTCAAGCTCGCCTGACCGTCGGTCGCCTCATCATCACAGTGCGGTCCCTGCGCGAGTCCGGGACCAGGATTCTGCGTGTCCCACCACTGAGCGAATAGACCCTCTGCAGTGACTTCAGGCGCCCCAGTGTCGAGAGCGAGCTTCTCCATCACGCGTTGGAAGCCAAAGCGAGCCAAAATCGGCTGCTCCGTCACAACCAAGCTACGCCGAACATCGACGTTCACAGTCTTTGCCTCGGAGCGGAGCGTCGCGACGTCCCCCCCCGTTCCTGAGTCGAAACACGATGCCAATAGTGGCATCAGCACCGTCGCCCCACAGACCACGACACATTTATTCCATGTGGATATCATTATACGCCAACGTGCGCTGGTTCCCGAATACGGCATGGAACTCCCCTTCCGCGCTTCGTGTCGAAGCGCACTGTCCAGAATGGCCACCAGTGTTATGCGCGACTCGAACCGACCAGAACCTTGAGTCGCCCGCTCGAAATCACGCGGACGTCAACCCCCGACCAGGAGACGGTTTGGGCATCCGACTCCGTCTCCCCACGGTACTGGCACCAAGTGGCGCGACCGGGGGAGTTAGCTGACAACCATGAAAAGTTGTCGACGGTTGATAGTGACTCGAACATGCCCCCACTCGTGATCGCAGAGAGCGTCAGTGGGCGCCATTCACTTTCTCACGTAGGAAATGGGCGATCAAGTCCACTCCATGAGATTGCTAGGTTGGTGTGCGCGTCGAGGGGCCGCGCGGCCTACAGCGTTCGCGTCTTGAACGTTCGTTCGTTCTTAACGCAGGTACGCCGGGCCAAACGACTCATTCGATGCGTAGCTGACATTCAGGGCCATGAGCGCCCAGAGCACCCGCGGCGTTGCCACGCGGAACTAATTACCACTTCAAACGAATCGCATCCACGCGCACGGTCTCCCCGGGAACCCAGGTCCGACCGACACTCACTTCGCAGACGGCGCGAGTTCGTAGCGTGGCATCGGTCAAGGGCT
>JBFXBK010000173.1:0-17813 GCA_050183255.1 Polyangiaceae bacterium
GCTGCTGGTCACGGTAATGGTGCAATCCAGCTCAATCACGACCAGCGTCATGGTGCCCCTCGCGGGTGCGGGTATCGTTACCGTGCGGCAAGTGTTCCCGGTTACCTTGGGCGCGAACATCGGGACAACGGTCACCGCCTTGCTCGCTTCCATGGCTCTGCCGCCCGAGACGGCCCAGCTCGGCGTGCAGATCGCGCTCGTGCACTTGCTGTTCAACGTCACGGGCCTGTTGATGGTGTATCCGCTGCGCTGGACGCGTGAAATTCCGGTGCGCGCGGCCGAGAAGCTTGCGGACCTCGCGGTGCGGAGCCGCGCGTTGGCGTTCGGCTACGTGATCGTGTTGTTCTACGGCCTGCCGGCTGGCTTGATCTGGGTGACGCGCGGCTTCTGAGCGGAAAGCTTGGAAGCGTGGGCGTACCCTGCCTGGAGAAGGGACCTGTCGTTGTGAGTTTGGTTAGGCAGTTGTTGAATGTGTTTCGTGGCCCGAGCGCGCTCCAGGCTGCAACCGAGGATTTCTCGCGCATGCTTGAGTTGGCGCTCTCGATGGTGGTTCGCGCGAGTGACGACTTCTTCGGTCCCGCGCTGTCCCCACCGGAGCGTACTCGCTTCTACGAGCAAGATGTCCGCGTGAATCAGTACGAGCGACAGGTGCGGAAGCTCGTCATCTCCCACCTTAGCGGTGCTGGCGCCGCCGACGTGCCCTATGGCCTCTTGCTGATGAGTCTGGTGAAGGACGTCGAGCGGCTCGGCGACTACGCCAAGAACTTGGTCGAGGTTCCAGAGCTCCGCCGGGAGAATTTCCCCGAGGATGCGAACTTGGAGGAACTCTTGGAGATCAAGCGCAGCGTCGTCGCGTTGGCGAAGGAAGTCGGGCCGGTCTATGCGAACAGCGACTACGCGCGAGCGAGGGAACTCACGGTGGAAGGCCGGAGCATCGCAAAGCGCTGCGATAAACTGGTCGTACGCGTGGCGGCTGGGGACTACAGCGCAAACATTGCCATCGCGTTGACCCTCGGAGCCCGCTTCTTCAAGCGCGTCGAGATGCACCTCTTGAACGTCTTGAGCAGCGTGCTCATGCCGCTGCACAAGCTCGACTATTTCGACGAAGACGTGGCAAGCACCAAGCGCTGACTCCCTCACCACGCAGTCGTCGCCCAGCGAGATCTTCGCAAGTCTTCGAACAGCGGGCGCCGCCCGCTAGAGTTTTTGTTGTAGGCGTCTGGTGAGCCGTCCGATCGCGCGCGTGTGCAGGCGGCTCGCCCAGCTCTTCGACAGTCCAAGGTCGGCGGCGACGTGATCGAAGCGTTCACCTTCGAAGTAGTGTCGCTGCACCAGCTCGCGCTCTTGGTCGGGCAACTCGGCGATGCCCTCTTGGATCAGTTGCAGGAGCTGAGCGCGCTCGAGCTGTTCGTCAGCCGGTGCGTCCAGAGAGAGGTGATCAGGCCCATCCTCGCCCGGCACTGTCTGGCTGACGATGCCCGTCGCCATCGCGGTGGCCATGTTCGCCAAGTGATCATTCAACGCACGTTCTGCGTCCGCGCGCGCGCTTCCCGGCGGCGCGCCACCTTGAAGATCTTCGACCACCCCTTCGCTCACTCGCCCGGCTGCTTCGAGCGCACGTAGGCGCTCGTGGACGCGGCGTGGGAGGTGCGCCAGGCTACGCAGGCCGTCGATCACCGAGCCCCGCACGCGGTAGCTGGCGAAGGCGCGGAACGGCACCCCGCGCTCGGGATCGTAGCGCCGCGCGGCGTCCAACAAGCCTTCCCGGGCGAAGCTGAGCAGCTCGTCCAGCGCCGCGTTGGGGACGCCTCGCCCGATATGTCGGGCGATGATCTCACACAAGTCCAAATGCTCGTGGAATCGAGCGAGCGCTTCCGGTGAGTCCGGGGTCGTCACAGCAGCCAGCCTGGCAAAGCGGATCGAAGATCAGCAGGAGAACGAAGCGCGGCGCCATGGGCCGCAGCGCCCCAAGCCCGAGAAATGGACACCAGACGGTGGCCTCGAGCTGCCGGGGCGTCTGTGGACACTAGCGCAGCTTGCGCTGATATCGCGAATGAGAATCGCCCCGTGAGGAGATCGCGCCGTCGCTGCGAGCGCACGCCAGGGACCGGGATACCAGCTCGGAATGCTGGCTGCGTGGTCCGCCAGGCCTTGACTGCATCCTGAAGCGGCGCGTGCGGGTGTGGGTTGGATCGGGGAGTCATGGGGAAACTCATGCACGCATCGACCAGCGTCGCGTGCCATAGTTCAGAGAATGAGCAGGTGGGGACGCTACGCCGCAGCCTATGTGGGGCTCACCGTGCTCGCGTTGGCCGTTGGTCTGTGGCGGGGGGAATCCTTGTTCACATTGCCAGTAGCCTGGCTAACGATCGCTCCCTCCCATGCGTGGAGTGCGCTGGCGGGAGTCGGTGTTGGCGTCGTCGTGGTCGTTCTCACTCGGGTCTGCGTCGTTCGCTTCGCTTGGGCGCGTCAGCTGCATCGGGATTTGCGCCCCGTTGCGCGCGGGCTGAGCCCGGTCGGCCTGTTGGTGTTGGCGGTCCTGAGTTCACTGGGTGAGGAGCTGCTATTCCGCGGGGCGCTGCAGCCCATTGCCGGAGTCTGGCTCCAAGCGTTGATCTTTGGCGTGGTGCACTACGTGCCGGGGCCGAGTCGCTGGGTCTGGGCGAGCTGGGCGGCTGCGATCGGCCTGATCCTTGGGCTGGTGTACGCGGCCACCGGGAGCCTGGTCGGCCCATTGCTCGCTCACGCCCTGATCAATGCGGTCAATCTGAGATTCCTGAAGCATCACGACCCGGATCCGCGTCCGCGCAACCTGGGCGGTTTGCTGGGCCAGCGTAGCTAGCTACATTTCCCTGAGGAATTGGTTGCTAGCCGTTGCTCTGGAGGGTCGTCTTGACGGCGCTGCCAGCGCGGTCCACCAGCTTCCCAGCGAGGTCGACGGCCTCGCTGTAGCGGTAGATGCCGGCCTGGAGCGCGATCAGATCGCCTGCGCCGAGGCCGCCCATCTGGGCTCCATCGAGCGCACGCTTGACGGTTTTTTCGCCGCGATCGATCTCGCCTCCGAGCGCGCTGAGGGCCTGCTTGAACCGACTCTCGGCTGCGGGCGCCTCAGCTTTCTTGGACGGCTCCGCACGCACACCGGGGTCGGGGAGCGGGGGTTTGGTTCCGATTTCCATGGCTAGCTGTCGACCAGGTCGCCGAGCGGTTGCGCGGTTTCCGTCGTTTCGCTGCGAAGCTCTGCCGCGCGAAGCGCGCGTGAGCGATGGATTCGTCTCAACCACGCAGCCTTGCTCCTCGAGCTAGGCGGGCTATTGAGTGGGCGTGGAGCAGGCGGAGCGCATCCTGGTGGCCATGAGTGGCGGCGTCGACTCGTCGGTTGCCGCCGCCCGGCTGGTAGCGGCCGGCCACGATGTGGTGGGCGTGACGCTTCACCTCTGGGACTACCCGGATGACGGCCAAGTCAAGGGGCGCTGCTGCGCTCCCGAAGACGTCCACGACGCCCGCCGCGTGTGCGATGCGCTGAGGATCCCCTACTTCGCGTTTGATCGCCGTGAGCTGTTCCAGCGGGAGGTCGTGCAACCGTTCGTCGACGCCTACTTGGCGGGTGAGACGCCGAGCCCCTGCGTCCGCTGCAACCGCGGCGTGAAGGTTCGCGAGCTGATGCTGCTTGCCGATCGGCTAGGTGCGAGCCACGTCGCAACGGGGCACTACGCTCGCATCCGAGAGCACGCCGGGCGGGCAGCGCTGTTCCGCGCCCGAGATCTGGCGAAAGACCAGAGCTACTTCCTACACATGCTGGACGCCGCTACCCTGGGGCGCCTGATGTTTCCGTTGGGAGACGCCACGAAGGCGGAGATCCGCGCTGAAGCCGCGCGCTTGGCGCTGCCCGGTGCAACCAAAGGCGAGAGCCAAGAGCTGTGTTTCGTGCCTCGAGGTCGCTACGACGCCTTGGTCTCGGAGCGCGCCGGGGATCGGGTGACCAAAGGGCAGCTAGTGGATGAGGGGGGGAGGGTGCTCGCTGAGCACGATGGGATCCACCGCTTTACCGTGGGCCAGCGCAAGAACCTTGGGGTTGCCGCGGGGAAACGACTGTATGTCGTGCGCGTCGACCGGGAAGGCACCGTGGAGCTCGGCTCGAGGGAGCAACTCCTCGCTGATTGTGCCAGCCTCTCGCAGGTCGCGCTGGCGACGGGTGTCGAGGCGCCCCTCGATTGCCAGGCTGTGGTTCGCTATCGCGGCACGCCGCAACCCGCGCAACTCGTGCTCGAAGACGGGGATTATCGCGTCACCTTCGCAGAACCGTTGCACGCTATCGTTCCTGGACAGGTCCTCGTGATGTACGACGGGGAACGCGTCCTCGGAGGTGGTACCATTCGCACGAGTTGGCTCCTGAACTCGAGCCCCGTCGCGAACGAACAGCAGCACTCGCTGGGCCCAAGCCAAGTGTAGTAGCGTCGCGATTCAAGCAAGCCGCAGCCATGACCCCTCACCCCCAAACCCCACGTTCGCGAAGTGTGAGATGGCGCCTACGACCGTGGCTCCGGCGCTCGGGCGCGCTCCTGTTGCTGCTTGGCGTGGTGAGTGCTGGGTGCAGCACCGCGGAGGGTGAGGGAGAGGTCCACAGCGATCGGCTCTTCATCGAGGGTTGCTGGAACGGAAGCTACGACCTGAAGCCGAGCTTTTTCGCGGCGAATCCCTACCGGGACACGATGTTGATTCGCATCCAGCGCGGTGAAGACATCGAAGAGCTGAGCGACGGCTTGGTGGTGATGGTCAACAACGTCGACGGCATCCGCCAAGGGCTGTTGGGTACTTCGATTCCGGTGGGACTCCCCTCAGGGGTCCAACCGGTTGGGACGCCGATCCGTCAGCTGGAGGAGCCGCTGGTGAGTCTCAGCCTCTACCTGCACCAGACGTGTCACGAGCAGAACGGCACGCTCCACGCGGTCGAGGGCACCATCACCTTCAGCGACTTGTTCAGCGGAGATCCGAACGAAACCAACGGCGACGATCGCCTGACGGACGCCGAGTTCGACGCAACCTTCGTCGACCCTCGGGATGCGACCGCGGATGGCAGCTATCCCGCAGGGCGAACCAGTCGTGTGACGGGAAAGTTTCGCTTCTTCTTCCAGCGCGGTCAGCCCGCGCAGCCGTTTCCATAAGCGCTCACGGCTTCGCTCAACGCATCGCGCAACACCGGGACGCGTGGCGCGCAAGCAGGCGAGCAAAAACCCCGTGTACTCCCGGCTCGTAGCGCCGATATGAGCGGTTGAGGGCGGGGCGAACGCGGCTGCGCGTCGGGCGCCACGCGGCGCAAAACGCGGGATTGAAGCTTGGCAATTCGACGCTCCACAGACGACAATTCAGCGTTCGTTCGCGGCAGTCACCAGCTGGTCGCCAACCGCTCGGTGTGCGGTGCGGCATATGCAGAGGAAGGTGGCGTTCCCGTCGTGAGTGCGCGACCTCCAACTTCTTGCTCGGTTCGGCCGTCTGTCTAATGCAGGCGGAAGTATACGCTCCCGCCGCCTTGATCGTCGGGTGTCTGACCGATACGATTTCTCAAACGGTTTCCTATGTATCCGCGCTTCCTCTTCACTGCCTTGTTCGCGTTTGCCCTCAGCCTGTTTGGCTCGCTGGCGTTCGCTGCCCCGAAGTCCTTTGGCAAAGCCGACGCGGCGTGGCACCGGGGCGAACTCGAGGAAGCTCAAAAGCTTTACCAAGAGGCGCTCAACGAAGGCGGGCTCGAACCCGAGGAAGTCGTGATCGCGTACAGCCGAATCGGCACCGTGAAGGCAGCGCTGAAGGACAAGGCCGGCGCGCTGAGCGATTTCCGAGTGGCTTCTGTCGTGGACCCGAACTTCGAGCTGCCCGCGGATAGCGGTCCAGTCGCTCGTAAGCTTTACGCACAAGCCAAGTCCGAGGCCGGCGAACAAGGCGAGAAGCTCAGCCTGAACATCAATGCGCCGGAGCAGATCCCAGCCAACCAAGCGTTTGTCATCGAGACCGAAATTCCGGAGGGATTTTCGGTCTTCGTCACGCGTGTGGTCGTGACCATCGAGGACACGCTCACGGGCAAGAAGTGGCGCAAGAAGCTCGACTCCTCCGGCAAGCTGACGTTCAAGTTTCCGCCCAAGGTTGCGGAGCGCGGCGCACGACTGAAGGTGCGCGTCGCTGGCATGGACAGCAAGGACAACGCGTGGGTCGCGGAGACGCTAAAGATCAAGGTCGAAGGTGAGCGTTCGAGCGGCGCAGCGCCCGCGGGTGGAAGTTGGGGTAAGGAAGATCCCTTCGCTGACAAGAAGAAGAACAAGAAGAAGGACGAGGGCGGCATCTTCTCGGGGCCCGTGCCCTGGATCGCCGGTGGAGTGGCCATCGTAGCGACCGCCGCGGTGGTGTTCTTTGCGACGCGGCCGTCCGATGATGTCAACGTTGGAGCGCCGGCTTGGCAATGAGCCCTGGCCCCGTGCCTCGGCCTCCACGTGCGCCCCGACTCTCCGGGTCGGAGAGTGACTCGCGTCTCGAATACAGTGAACCTTCGTTTCCCTCGGGAGGTACCTACTTCCTCGGGCGCTATCGCGTGGTCGATGAGATCGGCGTCGGCGGCATGGCGTCAGTCCACTTGGCCCGCGCTGACGGTCCGGGTGGCTTTCAGAAGTGGGTGGCGATCAAGCGCATTCACAAGCACCTAGCCGAAGATCAGACCTTCATCTCGATGTTCTTGGATGAGGCGCGCATTGCCGCGCGGATTACTCATCCGAACGTTGCGCAGGTATTCGACCTTGGAACCCACCGCGACAGCTACTGGATCGCGATGGAGTACCTGCACGGTGAGCCTCTACGTGAGGTCATGCGTGTGCTCGACGAAGGCGGGGGCCCGGCGATGAGCCATGCGATGGTCGCGCGAATCGTGGCCGACGCGGCGGAAGGTCTTCACGCAGCGCACGAGCTCGCGGACAAGCATGGCAACACGCTCGGTCTCGTGCATCGCGACGTCACCCCCCACAACCTGTTCGTCACCTACGACGGCAGCGTAAAGGTCGTGGACTTTGGCGTCGCCAAGGTCACCGACCGCATGACGAAGACGCGTGCGGGGACGCTCAAGGGCAAGCTCGCCTACATGAGCCCCGAACAGGTGCGAGGAGAGGACGTCGATCGTCGAACCGACGTGTTCGCGCTCGGCGTGGTGATCTGGGAGATCACCACCGGGCGTCGCTTGTTCCGCATGGATAACGACCTGGACACCTTGGAGCGTGTTCAAGCCTGCATCGTTCCGTCACCTTCGAGCATCGTTCCGCACTACCCGGTCGAACTCGAGTCGATCGTCATGCGCGCCCTGGCGAAAGACAAGAATCGCCGTTTCCAGACGGCGCGCGAGCTCTCCCGCGCTCTGCAGCAGTACCTGATGAAGACGGGGCAGTTCATCGGGGCCGACGAGATCGGCGGCTACATGAAGCAGGTGCTGGCTGACCGCTACGAGAAGCGTGAGGCGCACTTGCAGTGGGCCGCAGAAGTCACTCAGACCATCAGCCTGGATAAGCTGGAGCGGCCGGCTGCGGGGAATCTGGACGAGGTCAGCCTGCTAACGCTCGAGAGTGACGTGCAGTCTGTGCCAGGTGGACCGCTCAAGACATCCACCGCCTTGGCTAGCCCCGGGGCGCGTCTTCCCCCGATCAGCGCCACACCTGCGCCTCAAGATGTTTCCGCGCGGAGGCCGTCTCAACCCACGCGTCAAGCGATCCCTAGCTCCACTCCCGTGTCAGGCCCCGCGTTTGCGGCGGCCAGTGCAATGCGCCCTTTCGGGGCCACTCAACCCCTCGCAGCACCTCGGCCAGCAGCTGGACGGCCGCCCACGGTGCCGCCACCAAAGGAACTTCCTGGTTACCCCTTGGAAGATCCATCCTCTCAGCCCCAGCCGAATTCCGCCATGAACTCTCCGAAGCGCACTCAGCTAGGCCTTGGTGCTCCGCCTCCGCCGCCCCCGCGTCCCGCTCCGGCCAAGACGCAGGTGATCTACCCGGCGCCGGCTCAGCCTCCCGTGCAGCACGCGGGCTTTCACAGCTACGACGAAGACGATGACGCGGTGACTCGCATCATGGATAGTCCGCTGGACCTCAGCGACGACGACCTGAACACCGCGTCCATCTCCACGGCTGTTCACGTTCCGCCGAAGAGCTATCAGCCGGCTCCTCAACCTGCCGCGCCCGTCGTCGTGTCGGAGCCGCCGCCTCAGATGCAGCAAATGGCGCCCACGCCCGCGCCACAAGCCGTGCAGCAGGCTGCGCCGCAAGTCATCTACTCGCAGCCTCCGCAGAAGGATTCGCGGTCGTTGATGATCGCCGTGATCGCCGCCACGACCACGCTCGCCGCGCTGGCGCTCACCGCGCTGGTGGTGCTGAAGGTGCTAGAGAAGCCGGCGCCGGCTCCGGTGCCCACGGTCGCCACGGTCCAAGCGCCGACCGCGCCCACAGCTCCTCCACCTGTCGCCACCGCCGAGCCTGCGCCAACCGCGACGGCGACTGCGACCGCGAGCGCCACCGCGGCACCGGAGAGCGAGACGTTGGACCCGACGTCTCTCCCCGAGGAAAAGAAGCCGGAGACTCCAACCGCCACCGGTACGGCGTCGCCGACACCGGCCCGCGTGCCCGGGCCGCTGCCCAAGAAGGAAGAGGCTCCCGCTGCAGCCGCCACTGCGCCTGGCTTCTTGACCGTGGTGTGTGACCCCGCCTGCGACAGTGTAAGCGCGAACGGACGCAACCTTGGACCTTCCCCAGTGGTGCGTGCATCACTTCCTCCCGGAAACTACGGCGTGTCCTTGCGTCGTAAGGGGGCATCTTCCAAGTCCATCAGCGTGACCATCACGAGCGGTAAGACGACGGCCCAACGGGTGAACATGGGGTCTTGAGGCCGCGCCTGGCAGCAAACGCGTGAGTTGAGCTGCCGGGTTGATATGCCTCTTGAGCCGCGGCAACGGAATCCATCGACGCCGCATCTTTCAGCGAATACAGCGACATGAGAACTTATACTTTGAAGGGTGTGCGAGCTTTCGGTTGGATGTCGGGGGTGGTGCTTCTGCTCGGCAGTGGCCTGGTAGGCTCCGCGTGCTCATCCCGCGATCTCGACTTGGTGATGCACGACCTGTGCGGGTTCCGTACGAATGGCAGCGCCTACGCTGAGTTCGCGGTGTTCGAGTCGGAGTGCCCCAGCAACACTTGCGGTGACGTCGAGGCGAAGCTCACGGCGGGTGACACCAGCGGCGCCGTGTTTCGGAAAGTCGTCCCTGAAGGCAGCGGGCTACCCGAAATCGGAACACTTTCTGCGCGGAAATACGCTTTTGGGGTGATCCTCAAGGACGGCTCTTGCAAGCCAATTGCGACGGGCTGCACTTGCGCGAACCTCGAAGACATCAAGAAGGTGGAGATCAACGTCGCCGCCTGGGCGAACTGTCCGGCGGGCGGGCAGTGCTCCGAGACAGAGGCGTGCACCCCACTCCAGGCCAGCACCGGTTGCATCGCGCCTTCAACCTGCGTGGAGGGGCGCTGTGAGGGAGAGCCGGGGGATGCCGGCACCGACTCGTCCACCGACGGCGGTGGAGGGGGCTGCGAGCTCAGCGTCGTCGCCAGCGGCGAGCTACCCGCAGCGGTGGCAGAGGACGCGAACCTCTCGGGACCGGCGATCGTGGCGACCCCGAGCGGGTTCGTGATCGGTTTCCGCGAGCAGAACCCGGCGACGACCGCACTCCAGCTCGTGCTGCAGGGCGTGACCGACTCGGGGTCGCCTGCGTCGCCCAGCAAGATCGCGCTTAGCGCGTGCGCGGAAATACCGAAGGACCCAGGCTTGGGCATCGCCTTCGGAGACGGCGGCGGCGTGCTCACGGCGAGCCTCCCCGACTGCACAGGAGCCGGTGCGGGCGCGGTGTTCGCGACCTTCGACGCTGGCGGCGCCGCAACAGGGAACAACTCGGTGTCGAACCCCGCGTTCTCTGAGCTCACGCTCGCGCGGAATCACTCCGCCGCACCGGTGGTTGGCTCAGCGAACGATTTCGAGTTCGTGTATCGCGTGCTGACTACCAGTGGTGTGGTGGTTCAGAGCGCAACCCTCGAAGGCGCAGGCTTCAAGGGAGGAGTGAACACCTCGAACTTGTTCATGGCGGCGCCGGCAGGGTTCGCGGAAGTCACCCGCACTGACATGGTGCGTGGTGTGCTTGGTCAGATCCCGGATCGCGCTGCGGTGCTCTTGCAAGTTGGCGCGACGGATGCGGCCATGCCCGCGGAGCTCGAACTCCCGGATGCGACCTGGGGCGCGATCACGTCTTGGGATGATCGAGTGCTGGCGATGGTTCCCGAAGCCACGGGGATTCACTATCAGCTGACGGACGCCTCGGGCGCTGATCTGGGTCAAGGGAGCGCGGGCAGTGGTTCCGTGCGTGGTGGCGATGTCGCTCAACTCGGGGACCGCGTGTTCTTCCTCACCGGCGCCTCGGAGAAGCTGACGGTGATTCCGTACACGGGCGCCAACGCTACGCTCGACGCAGGCACACCCGTTGTCTTCAGCGGCACGGTGGGCAGCACCGCTCTGACTGGGTTCGAAGGCGACTTGGTCGGCATGGCCGCAGCGCGCGGCCAAGTCGCCGTGGCTTGGATCACGCGCTCGAAGCTCAGTGCGGGTGAGCCCACGGGTGGTTGGGCGGTGCTGTCTTGCTCGGAGTAGTTTGAGGCGCGAGGTAGCTCGAGGTGCAAGGTGCTCGAGGTGGAGGTGGCTTGGGCCCTGGCGTGATTGCCGTGTGGAGACGCTAACTTGAGGACTCGCGTCGACCACCAGCTACTCGACGAAGCGGAGCGATTTCAGCTCCGCTTCGCATGCGAGGCGTGTTGCTACTTCGCGCCCTCATCAGATGACTCGGCCTGTGCGTTGGGCTACCCCAACTCCGAACACTTGGAGCAGCGTCGTGAGGTTGGCTCTGAGCTGGTGTTCTGCAAGGAGTTCGAGCTGACTTGACGGTTCGAGGAGCTGCGCTGTGTCTCGCTCTCACCCCCCGACCCTGATCAAGCTCGTGCAGGCGACGCTGAAGGACCTCGAGCTGCGCGGGGCGAAGTTGTTGGTCGCAGTGAGCGGAGGACCTGACTCACTTGCCCTGCTGCATGTGCTGGCGCTGTCTCGAGAGAAGCTCGGCCTCGGCGTCTGGGCGCATGGCGTCGATCACGGCCTGCGTACGGAAGCCAGCGCCGAGCTCGATCTGGCCCAAGCGCTTGCAGAGCAGCATGGGGTCGAGTTCACCCGCTCGCGCATTTCGCTGAGCAAGGGTGGGAACCTCCAAGAGCGCGCGCGCGTGGCGCGTTATCGTGAACTCGAGGGCGCCGCGGCACGCGTGGGCGCGCTCGTGTGCACGGCGCATCACGCGGATGATCGGGCCGAGACGCTGTTGCTCCGCTTGCTGAGAGGTGCGGGTCCCGGCGGGCTTGCGGTGTTGCCACCGCGGAGTGGCGATCGTGTACGCCCGATGATCCGCGCGACGCGCGCCGACGTGCTGCGCCACATCCAGCGCCACCAGTTGCGCGTGGCGACGGATCCTTCCAACGCCGACCCACGATTTCTCCGCGTGCGCGTACGCCATGAACTCCTGCCGTTGCTCGAGCAGCTGTCACCCGGAATCGTCGGCCATCTCACGGCGCTTGCGGACCAACTCGCGGAGGAACCTGCCCGGCGCGGCGGGCTAAACCGTGCGCAAATCCAAGCCTTGAATCACGCGCTCGCGCAGGAGCAACCCGTGGAGCTCGCGCTCAAGGGGGGTAGAACCCTGAAATTCTCGCCCGAGGCACACTCGGATACCGAACAGCGTTCGCGCCGGACGCGCGGCACTTTGTCGCTCAAACGCAAGCGTGAATGACCCCGAAACTCGGCCGCCTCGCGGGGCGTATCTCCAAGGACCAGGCTTTTGCTGGGCTTTTTTGCGTCTCTTAGGTTCGCGGCATGGTGGGTCGTCAAGGGATGCACGAACGCCAGGTCGACATTAGGTATAGAGGGACTCATCTGGGAGCCTGACCGGGCGCGCGGACACGAAGAGTCGGACACAAAAACCAACCCGAAACCATCGCCAGCGCATGCTCTCCCGGTTAAGAACCCGGTCTGCCCGGCCTCGGGTGCACCGTCGGCGCGGCGATGGCATGATGAAGCAAGTCATCATCGCTCGCAGAGCAACGACAATCTCATCTCGCGCCACTTGGGCTCGAGCAACTCACTACACCATCGCATCGCAAGTCGCTGAGGAACAGTGAAGCAACCCCATAAGACCGTCCTCCTCTGGGTCGTCCTGATCGTCGCCTTCTTCGCGATTTGGCATTTCGTCGATAGCGACGGCCAGCATCGCAAGTCCGTGGCCTTCAGCGAGTTCATGTCGCTCGTGGAGGCTCCCCAGGACAAGAAGCACGTCGAGGAAGTCGATATCAAAGACACTCGATATCGCTTCACCGTCGTCGAGCCGGGCAACCCCAAGGGCGAGAAGAAGGAGACTATCGGCCCAGCCGTCTCCGACGCCATCATGAAGCGCCTGCTGCGCAACGACGTGAAGGTCAACTACGAGCAGGAGGAGAGCAACCCGATCCTCACCACGATGCTGACCATCCTGCTGCCGATGGTGATCCTGCTCGTGATGTTCTACCTGTTCATGCGCCAGCTGCAGGCCGGTGGGGGCAAAGCGATGAGCTTCGGCAAGAGTCGCGCGCGCTTGCTGAACGAGGCGCAGAACAAAGTCACCTTCGCCGACGTCGCAGGTGTGGACGAAGCCAAGGACGAAGTCGAGGAGCTGATCGCTTTCCTCAAGGATCCAAAGAAGTTCCAGAAGCTCGGCGGGCGTATCCCGAAGGGCGTCTTGATGATGGGTCCCCCCGGTACGGGCAAGACGCTGCTCGCTCGCGCCATCGCGGGTGAAGCCGGTGTGCCCTTCTTCAGCATCTCCGGCTCTGACTTCGTCGAGATGTTCGTGGGTGTTGGCGCCAGCCGCGTTCGCGACCTGTTCGAGCAAGGCAAGAAGCACGCACCGTGCATCATCTTCATCGACGAGATCGACGCGGTGGGTCGCCATCGTGGTGCCGGCCTCGGCGGTGGCCACGATGAGCGCGAGCAGACGCTGAACCAGCTGCTCGTTGAGATGGACGGCTTCGAGAGCAATGAAGGCGTGATCATCGTCGCCGCCACGAACCGTCCCGATGTCCTCGACCCCGCCATTCTGCGCCCCGGTCGCTTCGACCGCCGGATCGTGGTGCCGCGTCCGGACATCCGCGGTCGCGAAGGCATCCTCGCGGTGCACACCAAGAAGGTGCCCCTGGGCGTCGACGTGGACTTGTCGATCCTGGCGGCGGGCACTCCAGGCTTCGTCGGTGCTGACCTCGAGAACCTGGTCAACGAGGCCGCATTGCTTGCCGCACGGCAAGACAAGGACTGCGTGTCCATGGTCGACTTCGAGATGGCCAAGGACAAGGTCCTGATGGGCACCGAGCGTAAGTCGATGGTGATGAGCGAGACCGAGCGTCGCACGGCGGCGTGGCACGAGGCGGGCCACACCCTGGTGGGCATGCTGGTCGAAGGCAACGACCCGGTGCACAAGGTTTCGATCATTCCCCGCGGTGCCGCCCTCGGCGTGACGATGTTCCTGCCCCAAGAGGACCGTCACCTGATGACCCGCAAGCAGACGCTGGCTCGCATCGCGATGGCCCTCGGTGGTCGCGTCGCGGAGGAGCTGGTCTTCACCGAAATCACGACCGGTGCCCAGGACGACATCAAGCGTGCAACCGGCATGGCCCGCGCCATGGTGTGTGAGCACGGCATGACTGACGCGCTCGGGCCCATCGCCTACGGTGAGCAGGAGGAGAGCATCTTCCTCGGCCGTGAGATGGCCTCGCGTCGCGACGACTACTCCGACGACACCGCTCGTCAGATCGACAAGGAACTGCGCAAGATCATCGAAGAGCAGTACTCACTGGCCAAGCGCACCTTGGAGGAAAACCGCGACGCGCTGGATCGCGTGGCGGAAGCCCTCCTGGAGCGCGAGACCTTGAGCTCTGACGAGATCCGTTGCGCCATCAAGGGTGAGCCGCTGCCTGAGCGAGCCAAGGTGCTGATCCCGCGTTGGACCGATAAGCGTCGGGAAAGCAGCGAGAAGAAGCGCCCCGCTAGCATCTTCGGTGCACCCAAGCCCGCGCCGAGTGCTTGAAGCCGCATGCACCTGACGGTAGCCCGGCGTGGTGCGCCTCGAAGGAAGGCGCGATTGAAAACCCCGCACTCCCCTCGGAGTCGCGGGGTTTGCTCTTTTGTCGCTCGCTGTATCTGGCGTTTCCGCGGGGTTTGGGGGTGAGGCGCGCTGGTCTCAGCCAGCGTCTCCCACAATCCCCCGCGCCAGCTCCAGCAACGTGTCGCGCTGGTTCAGCGCCGGTTCATCCGTGACCCGCTCGAGCAAGGCTTCCAAGATGACCCCCAGCTGCTTGCTTGGAGGCAACCCAAGCTCCTGCATCAAGTCCTTGCCACCAATCGCTAGATCGCGAGTACTCCACACCATGCCCATTTGGAGCTCTTTTTCTACGCGGTAAATGAGACCGTTGAGCTGTGGTATGCGCTGCGGAGCGGTGGCGTTGAGGTCAGCGTTCACTAGCTCCCAGAGTTGCGGCAGGCATTCGTCCACCCGGCGCAACCAGCGGCGCAGGCTCGCAGCGTCGCTCAGTCCTTGGAAATCGATCACGTGGTAGCGCACCAGCGCGACCACGCGCTCCCGCTCGGCGTTGGAGAAGCGGAGGCGCGCACAGACGCTGTCAGCGATTTGGGCGCCCAGCTCTGCGTGCTCTCGCGCGTCGTCGGTCGCCTGCAGGCGTGGCTCACCGACGTCGTGGAGCAGCGCTGCGGTGCGGAGCACCGGGTCTGGCGGGCAGGCGTCGAGGACGCGCATCAGGTGCTCCCAGATCGGGCCGTCGAGCTCGGCGTGGCCGCTCGCGAAGTCGGCGCAACTGAAGAGCTCCGGCACGCTGACCTCCAGCATCCCGTGGTCGAGCATGACCTGAAAGCCGCGGCTCGGCTTGGCCGTCTTGAGTGTCTTCATCCACTCGTCACGGATACGTTCCGGACTGACCTTGCGGTAAGTCGGCAGCGACGGACGCATCGCGGCGGCGGTGCCCTCCTCGAGTTCCATGCCCAGAGACGCCACGAAGCGCGCGCCGCGCAAGATGCGCAAGCCGTCTTCGTCGAAGCGCTCCTTCGCGACGCCCACGGCGCGTAGCAGCTTGTGCTGCAAGTCTTGGGCGCCGCCGAATGGATCGATCAGCTGCTCCTCGAGCGGATCGTAGGCGATGGCGTTCACCGTGAAGTCCCGTCGGGCTAAATCCGCGCGGATATCATCGACGAAGTAGACTTCGTCTGGGCGGCGCCCGTCGCTGTAGGTGGTCTCCCCTCGCAACGTCGTCACCTCGTACCCGACGCCGCCCAGCATCACCGTGACGGTCCCGTGCTTGATGCCCGTCGGGATGACTTTGCGGAAGAGCTTCTGCACTTGCTCCGGGAGGGCGTCCGTTGCGATGTCCCAGTCGTTGCGAATCGACGCCGAAGCGGCATCCGAAGCCAGCAACAAGTCGCGCACGCAGCCGCCGACCACCCAGGAGCGATGCCCTGCGCGCTGCAAGGTCTGGCAGAGCTTCAGCACGTCGCTGGGCACCGCGTCTTTGAGAGCTTGAAGATCCACGATGGCTGCGCTTATAGCGCAGCCGGTCGGTCGTCGCTCGAAAGCGCGCGGAGCGAGCTCAGTTCCAGGGGTTCACGATATCGCTGCCGCCGATTTGGGGCTTCGGCTTCGGCTTCGGCTGAGGCTTGCCTTCAGGCTTTGCAGCGGGCTTCGAGGCAGGGCGCGCGAAGCCCACGGCTTTGGCCTCCTTCTCGAGCTTGATCGACTGCCTCGGCTCCTTACCGTCGAGGGTCAGCTTCTGAGACTTGTAGCCTTCCGCACGGATCTCGACTTCGAGGCTCTCCCCCTCGGGGATCTTCAGCGACACAGGCGAAGCTCCCAGGTCCTCGTCGCCCTTGAACACATGCGCCTCGAGGGGAGACACGCCCACCATCACCTCGGTGACCTTGGGTTCGTCCTTGGGTTCCGCTGGCGCCGTGGCGGTGGTGACCGGCACTTCGGTCTTCACGGTTTCTGGAGCCGCCGTCGTGCTCTGGGTTGCTGAGCTCGGTGGACTGACCGCGAAGATGGTGCCAACGATCGCGATGGCGGCGACGACCCCCGCGACACCTGCGTAGAGCGGCCACTTCGAGCGGCCTCGGCGCCCAGGGTCTGCTGGCACCGGGGCGGGCATAGCGCCCTTGTTGAAGTAGTCTGCGGGGACGTTGAAGCCTCCCGAGCGCTGCATCATCTCCGGCACTGCCGTGGGGATATTACCCGTCTCGAGCCGGTTCAGATCCTCTACCAGATCATTCATGTTCTGGTAGCGCTGCTCGGGTCGCTTGCTCAGACACTTGAGGATGATCGCTTCGAGCCCGGGCGGGACCTCATTTGGCTGCGGCACCAGCGCGCGGATCGGCACCGGCGCCTTGTACATATGCTGGGTGAGGATCCCCATGAAGTTGTCGGCGTCGAACGGAACCTTGCCGCTCGCCATCTCGTACAGGATCACACCGAGCGCGTAGATGTCGACGCGATGGTCTACAGGTGCGCCCGCCGCCTGCTCCGGCGACATGTAGTGGGGCGTCCCGAATACCGAGCCCGCGCGGGTGATGCCGTGCTCTGCGGTGGAGACCTTCGCGATGCCGAAGTCGAGGATCTTGACGAAGTCCTTCTCCTTGCCGCGGTCAATCAGGAAGATGTTGTCGGGCTTCAGGTCGCGGTGGACGATTTCCACGTCGTGCGCTGCCGCCAAGCCTTCGGCCAGCTGGCGAGCGATATGAACGATGCGCTGTATCCCCAGGGCAGCGCCTCCATCGATCAGGCTAGAGAGCGGCGTCCCCTCGAGGTACTCCATGACGAAGTAGGTGGAGCCGTCGGGGAGCTGACCGAAGTCGCTGATATCGATGATGTGAGGGTTGCCGATGGAACTCGCAGCCTTGGCTTCAATCAAGAAGCGCTCGGTGACCTCGGTGTCCCGCGCCAGATCGGCGCGGAGGATCTTCATCGCGACCTTCTTGTCGATGATCTTGTGGCGACAGCGATAGACGACCCCCATGCCGCCTTCGCCGAGAATCGACTCGACCTTGTAGCGATCGTCGATCGTGCAACCGAGGTAGGGATCCGGCTTCTTGCCAAAATCAACGGCCGGCATGTCTGGAAGCGAGGCCATGCTCCCGGGCGCGATGGTTGCGAGCTTCAGCCCACCGGTGTCCGCCCGCTTCGATTGCATCGGAGGGTCGGGGTATGAGATCGCCGCCTCAGCCTCGCTCTCCATCGTCTTTTGGCGTTGTTCGCTCACGACCGGCTCCACTCTAGTGAGGTGATCCCCAAGAATCACCGACCAACTGCGCACCCTGTGGGGCTCTCGCTGTTTCCATACCGATTGGGTTCTACGCTCAGGCCCCGTGACTCGACCTATTGGTCGAGCGGTTCGCCAATACCGAGGCGTATCCTGGAGATCTCCATCCCCGGCCGGTCGTGAGGTGCAATATCCATGCTCGCGTTTTCTCTGCTTCGCTAAGTCTCGAACGTTGCCTTCGAGAGATCCGCGGGGATTGAAACTGCCAGCGACACCGAGCCCTCGACCAAGCACGATTCTCGGGACTTTTCCGCTGGGGCGCGCGACTCCTGCAGTTCATGTCAGCAGACACATCACGCGGGTTCAGTGTCAAAG